>NZ_SELI01000023.1:0-382023 GCF_007845595.1 Apibacter muscae | reverse complement strand
TTATATTCAAAATAACCTCAAAACACTTAAAAATTTAAAATCAGAATAACAAATAATTTTGAGTAATAAATATAAGTAATTAATATTCAATATATTATATTTTAATTTCTAAATGCACCACGGGTATTATAAAGTATAGTATTATTTTATTTATATAAAAACTATATTATTCAAAAGAACACTTCATAATCATATAGAAAAATTCCAATTTTTAATAGTATCCATAAAACTGTAGGCAGTTAAATCAAATTGAACAGGTACTAAGCTTATATAGTTTTCACTTAAAGCTTCTTCATCAGTTCCTTTTTCAAAATTTTCATTGTTCCAGCTACCCGTTAACCAATAATAATTTTGTCCTCTAGGATCCACTCTTTTTACAAACTCTTCTTCCCAATAAGTACGAGCCTGTTTACATATTTTTACACCTTTAATTTCATTTTCATCAGCCTTAGGAATATTTACATTTAATACAATATCTTTAGGCAAGCCTTCCTTAAGAACATTTAAAGCAATTTTCTTAATATATTTACTTGCTGCTTTAAAATTAGCATTATGTGAATAATCACACAAAGAAAAACCTATTGCCGGAATACCTTCAATTCCAGCTTCTATGGCTGCCGACATGGTACCTGAATAAAGTATATTGATGGAGGAATTTGAACCATGATTTATTCCAGAAACACATAAGTCTGGTTTTTTTGGCAAAATTTCATTAACAGCTAATTTTACACAATCGGCTGGGGTACCACTACATGCCCATTCAAAAGAAGAATTGTCAGAATAAATTTCTTCTACTCTTAAAGTTGAGTTTACAGTAACCGCATGTCCCATACCACTTTGTGATTTATCAGGAGCAACTACGTACACTGTTCCAATTTCTTTCATGATCAATATGAGTTCTCGAATACCCGGAGCAGTAATACCATCATCGTTGGTAACTAAGATTATAGGTTTAGACATATAATAAAGATTTGTTTATTTATTTGAAGCAAAAATAGTATATTCTATTGTAGAAATAATCTTATCTTTGATAATTACAATTAAATTATAAAAATTAATATGTTTAATTTTAGAAAAACTTGGATTTTTTTATCGTTATGTTCTATGAGTTTATTAGCGTTTTGTTTTAATGCATCCTCTCAAGACGATAATGAGAAAGAAATATTTAAAAGAGTTAGAGAAACCTTACTATATGCAAGTTACTCACCTAAAAATTTAAATGAACAATATTCCAAAGATGTATATAAAAAATATATGGAGGATTTAGATCCTTTCAAAAGATATTTTTTAAAATCAGACATCAATGAATTTAAAAAACATGAAGGAAAGATGAGTGATATGCTTATCAATGAAGATGTTAGTTTTTATCATTTAACCATTGATCGATTATACAAAAGGATTAGCGAGTCAGAAAAATATGTAAATGAAATATTTAAGGAACCTCTTTCACTTAATGAAGATGAATATTTTTTGACGGATGATAAAAAAAGAGATTTTCCTGCAAATGAAAAAGAAGCTAAAGATTATTGGAGAAAGTATATTAAATATAGAGTACTTCAAGAGATATTTAATGCGCAAAAGCAAAAGGACAGTGTAAATGATTCTATCAAAATATCTAAATTAGAGAATAAAGAAAAAACTAAGCCTCAAACTAAAGAGGAAATTGAAGCCGATGCAATTAAAAAAGTTAAAGAGAACCTAGGTGAGTATTTCAGACAAGTTAAGCTTAGAAAAAAATCAGATTTATTTTCAATCTTTATTAATGCTTATACAGAAGTTTTTGATGTTCATACAACCTATTTTTCCCCTAAAGACAAAGATAACTTTAATTCTAGCATGAGTGGGAAGATTATTGGAATAGGGGCTACACTACAAGATATAAAAGGATATCCAACCATAAAAGAATTGGTGATTGGAGGACCTGCATGGAAATCTAAAGAAATTGAAGCAGGTGATAAAATTATTAAAGTACAACAAGGTAAAAAAGGAGAACCTGTAAGTGTAGTAGGAATGTTATTGGATGATGCAATACGGCTTATTAGAGGGGAGGAAAAATCTACGGTAGTATTAACGATTGAGAAGAAAGATGGCAGTACCAAAAACGTAACCCTAGTTAGAGAAGAAATTGAAATTCAAGAAACTTTCGTAAGAAGTGCGGTTATTACAGATGAAAAAGGGAATAAATTTGGTATTTTATACTTACCGGAGTTTTATGTAAACCTTGAAGGAAATTCTAAAGGAGGTAGAGATTGTTCGGATGATATTAAACGTGAAATTAATGAATTAAAAAAACAAGGGATAACTGGATTAATCATGGATGTAAGAAATAATGGGGGAGGATCTTTATCCGAGGTTTTAGATATTACGGGCTTATTTGTTGGATCTGGACCTGTGGTACAGGTAAAGGATTCTAATGGGAAAATTAAGGTTCTTGAAACTAAAGAAAAGGAAATTGTTTGGGACGGACCATTAGTAGTTATGACTAATGAACTTTCTGCTTCGGCATCGGAAATTTTAGCAGGCGCTTTGCAAGACTACAAAAGAGCAGTTATAGTAGGACCAGAACAAACTTATGGGAAAGGGACGGTACAAACCATTTATCCTTTAGATAGATTCAGTATGGGAGATGATAAATACGGAGCTTTAAAAGTTACCATCCAGAAATTTTATAGAATTAATGGAAGTTCAACACAACTAAGAGGTGTAAATTCAGACATTGTAATTCCCGATATACTAACCTATTCAGATATTTTTGAAAAATCTCAAAAATTTGCATTGCCTTGGGATCAAATATCAACAACCCAATATACCACTTGGCAAGGAACTCCAAAAATTGATTATACCTATATTAAAGAAAAAAGTAAAGAAAGATTAAAAGGAAGTTCTTACATTTCATCCATTGAAGCGATAGGGAATTGGACGAAAGAGCTGGATAAAATTGATAAAATTTCTTTGTCCTATGATAAATTTATGGATGAAATGGAAAAAAGAAGCCAGCAAGGAAAAAAATATGAGAAAGACATTACATTTGATGCTAAAATAAAAGTTGAGGCGCCTAGCTATGAGCTGGTTAAGTTTAAACAAGATACAGTTCTAAAAGCGAAGAGAGAGGATTGGTACAAGGGTATGAAAAAAGATTTTAATTTGCGAGAATCCATCAATGTCTTAAATGATATTATAAAAAAATAAAGTTTAGATTTAAAAATTATTCACAAAAAAAATCTCTATTTAATAATAAATAGAGATTTTTTTTGTGAATAATTTTTTTATAATTGAAGTATATTTGATTAAGAATTATGTGATACTTTTACAAACTTTTTATATTATAATCATGAAAAAAAATAAATTATTAATTAGTATCCTACTTATAATTATAATAAAAGCATTATTTCTATTAACAAAACATATACAAGAAGATGCCTTTATTACTTGGAGAGTAGCTCAGAATATTTTAGATTATGGAGTTTATGGTTTTAACGGTGATGAAAGAATTTCCTCATCTACCACTCACTTATACGTGTTTATAAGTATAATATTTAAATTAATTTTTTCAGAAAATTTTATTTATCCTCTAATAATTTTTAATAGTATAATTTATACATGGGGAACTAAAATACTCTCAGACATATTAACAGGCAATGATAATGTAAAAATATTATTCATATTTTTTGCAAATTTTTTACCACCTGCAATTAAAATTTCCATTTTAGGAATGGAATTTGGATTAATATTTTTCCTCTATGTTTTATTTTTAAAATACGCAGTTTTATTACGAAGAAACTGGGCATTTTTGCTTTTACCCATTCTAATATCATGGACGCGATTAGATGCGGCAATGTTTTTATTAATTAACTTTTTTTATGATTTATTCCGATATAGAAAACCAAATTATTTCTTTATATTATCTGGAATTCTAAGTGTAATAACAATACTTGGATTCAATTATTTTTACTTTCATGAAATTATAAATAATACAATAGTTGCTAAAAGATTAGCCTATGCCAATGAAGCTGATAATTTCATGAGTAAGTTTATTGGAATGTTGAATAATACTAATTATTATTCCATGCTAAAAATTCCGTTAAATATATTGAAAATAAACATTTTCCTAATAATTACTATTTTTTTGTCCATCTTTTCATTCTATAAAATAAGTAAAAACCTAAACAGAGAACAGAAGTATATCTTATCCATTATTTACACCTATGCTTGGGTTAGAATGGTAGTTTTTGGATTTGCTAATAGTTGGTTTGATTGGTACTATTGGATACCACAGATATTTATGTTTATTCCTATAATTTTATATTTCATACAAGATTTAAATAAAACTAAGATTATAACATATATAGTAATATTCTTTATTCCCTTAGTGGCTTATCAAACAGTACATTCTATAGCTACAGGGCATGGAGAATGGTATTATAATAGAAAAGTAGGATTATATTTAGATAGTATTGAACCAGATAAATCAAAAACTGTTTTTTTAGAACCGGCAGGTTACATACCATATTTCTCAAAACTAAAAGCTATTGACTACGTAGGTTTGGTAGATAAAAGAGTATTAGAAGAATTTAAAATTAAAGGGAATAATGTTGCAGAAAGTGTCATTAAGAAATATCAACCTGATTATATTTTAGAAGATAATAAACCTATGTTTAAAGGTGATATTTCAATAGAGGAATCATCCAAATATAAGCTTATAAAAGAATTTCATATTTTGCAAAATGCAAAATCAGACAATTTTATATTAGATAAAATATATAAACTTAAGCCTTCAGGAAGAGATTATTATTTATATAAGAGGATAAACTAAATTCATGTCTCTGTTTTTATTTTATAATTTTATTATATTTATCCTTAAAAAGGATTAAAATGTAAGAATTTTATATGTTAGTAAAAACTTATGGGAGTGCTGTTTATGGAGTTAACGCACAAATAATTACAGTAGAAGTAAATATTGATAAAGGGGTAGGGTATCAATTGGTAGGAATGCCAGATTTAGCAATTAAAGAAAGTGCTCATAGAATTTCTGCTGCATTAAAGAATTGTGGATATAAGATGCCAGGTAAAAAAATTACGGTTAACATGGCACCTGCAGACTTACGAAAAGAAGGTTCTGCTTATGATTTAACTATAGCAATGGGTATTTTAGCCGCTTCTGAACAAATTAAATATAGCAGTTTAGAAAAATATTTAATAATGGGAGAGTTATCTTTAGATGGTTCCTTACAACCGGTAAAAGGAGTTTTACCCATAGCAATTCAAGCCAGAGAAGATGGTTTTAAAGGATTTTTCTTACCAATTCAAAATGCTAAAGAAGCAGCAATAGTTAATAATTTAGAAGTTTATGGCATTAGTCATATATCAGAAATAATAAATTTTTTTGATAAGAAGGTCGACCTAAAACCTGTAATACTAAACACTCGTGAAGAATTCAATAAAAATTGCAATCATTATCCATATGATTTTTCAGAAGTAAAAGGTCAGGAAAATATAAAGAGAGCTTTAGAAATAGCTGCAGCTGGAGGGCATAATGTTTTGTTGATAGGTCCACCTGGAAGTGGTAAAACTATGCTCGCCAAAAGAATTCCATCCATTTTGCCACCTCTAACCTTATCTGAAGCGTTAGAAACAACCAAAATACATTCAGTAGCGGGTAAGTTAGGACAAGAGTCCTCATTAATGACTACACGGCCTTACAGGAATCCTCATCATACCATATCATCTGTAGCTTTAGTAGGAGGGGGGAGCTATCCCCAACCCGGAGAAATATCTCTTTCTCATAACGGAGTTTTGTTTTTAGATGAATTGCCTGAATTTAATAGGCAAGTTTTAGAAGTTATGAGGCAACCTTTAGAAGATAGGGTGGTTACTATTTCCAGAGCTAAATTCACCTTAACCTATCCAGCAAGTTTTATGCTTATTGCATCCATGAATCCTTCCCCGTCCGGGTACTTTCCTAACGATCCTAAAAATACAAGTTCACTTACAGAAATGCAAAGGTACATGAATAAGATTTCTGGTCCTCTATTGGATCGCATAGATATACATATTGAAGTATCTCCAGTTCCTTTTGATAATCTTTCAGATAAAAGAAAAGGAGAGCCTAGTGAAAAAATTAGAAAAAGAGTGATTGAGGCTAGAAATATTCAGACCTTTAGATATAAGGAAAATAGTTATCTTCATTACAATGCACAAATGGGTCCCAAAGAATTGGATAAGTATTGTGCGTTAGATGAAAAATCCACTCAATTGATTAAAAATGCAATAGAAAAATTAGGACTTTCTGCAAGAGCTTATGACAGAATTCTTAGAGTTAGTAGAACCATTGCTGATTTGGATAAATCAGAAAATATAAATTCTAATCATATAGCTGAAGCTATTCAATACAGATCTTTAGATAGGGAAGGATGGGGAACCTAAGAATAAAAATTTTATTAATATACTTTTTGTAAATGTTAATAATAAAAAAACTCCGATGAAATCGGAGTTTAAAATTTTTATAAAACTACATACTGGACATTTAAAACTCCGGAATTTAAACTTGCAAGTTCAGCAAATGCAGCTTTACTCAAATCAAATTCTCTTTTAGGTACAAAAGGTCCACGATCAGTGATACGCACTATAACCTCTTTACCATTTTTAGGATTTATAATTTTAACCTTAGTACCAAAGGGTAAAGATTTATGGGCAGCGGTATAAGCATTCATATCATATCTTTCACCGCTTGAAGTAAGTCTACCATGAAACTTACCACCGTACCAAGAAACTTTCCCGGCAGATAGTTTTTTAGATTCTTCAACTATTGCTACATTATCATTTTCTAAATTATCTTCCTTATTGATAGATAAGGAATCAGTTAAAGAATCTTTTAAAATAAGTTTATTATTTTTTTGTAATGTATCTGCAACTATAGTATCTAAAGGAAGTTCAAATTTATCACTTTCATCAAAAAAAACAGTTTTAGTTTGAAAAGCCGTAAAAGACAAGGATACTAATAAAATTGCAACAAACGTTACTTTCTTCATATTCTTATTAATATTGATTAATGAGGCAAAAGTACGATCAACAAAAAATAAAAAATTCTTAAAACTAAATAATAAGTATTTTACTTAAATAAAATAACACCTAAACCTTTATATATAAAGAGTAAAATGCCATAGGTTAAATTAAAGTTAAAAAAATTTAGAGATGTTAATTTTTTTAGCTATTCTTATCTATATATTCATAAAGCCTTAATTATTAATTAATTATCAATAATATATTCTAAGAATTTTTTAAAATTCATTCACTAAAATTTTAAACGTTATCTAAATAAAAATTATTAAAGGAATTTTACGTCTGTAATTTTAAAATTGAAAACTACATGAAGTCAATATAGCACATAAAAAAACATTAGATCTATGAAGAAAAATAGAATGTAATTTTAAAATTTGTAACTTTACACGCATAAATATGAGAAAATTCTTACTACTTCTGTTTGCAGGTTTTTTATTAATGTCCTGCACTATAAAACAAGATAAAAATATAAAAATAATCCATGATTTTTATAATGTTTTTTCTGAAAGAAAAGATATTCACAAACTAATGGATTTTTATTCAGCGCATTCAATTTGGGAAGATGGATTATTAAATTCCACCCTTGAAGGCAAAGATCAAATTAAATCTATGTATGGATGGGAGGATACAAATTTTAAAAAACATCCCAATTATTCCGAATTGGTTAGCTTAAAAAGTATTTTAGCTAACGACAGTGTTGTAGCAGTTTCTGGTCAATACAATCCGTATTATTATAACGGCAATTTAATACCTGAAACACCTTTTACTTCTTGGTTTTATTTGGATGAAGAAGGAAAAATTGAAAAACAAATAGAGTGGATACAATATTCATTAAATGATTTACAGGAAATGATAAACTTTAAAACTAATGCCAAGATTCATTAGTTATATACCATTAATATGATTAATTATTATATTTAATTAATTTAAAATTTTATAAATAAGCCTATTTACAAATGACTTCAAAAGATATAAGAAAAACATTTTTAGATTTTTTCGAATCTAAACAACATACAATAGTTCCATCTGCCCCAATTGTTTTAAAAGACGATCCTACCTTAATGTTTTCCAATTCCGGAATGACTCAATTTAAAGATTTTTTCTTAGGATATAAAGAGCCTAAAAGTTTTAGAATAGCAGATACCCAAAAGTGTTTAAGAGTTTCAGGTAAACATAACGATTTGGATGATGTTGGGAAAGATACCTATCATCACACCATGTTTGAAATGCTAGGGAATTGGAGTTTTGGGGATTATTTTAAAAAAGAAGCCATTGCATGGGCTTGGGAATTATTAACCCAAGTTTATAAAATACCTAAAGAGTGGATTTATGTAACTATTTTTGAAGGGGATTCTATAGAAAATTTAAATAAAGATGTAGAAGCTTATAATTTTTGGAAAGAACATATTACAGAAGACCGAATTTTGCTAGGAAATAAAAAAGACAATTTCTGGGAAATGGGTGATACCGGACCTTGTGGACCTTGTTCTGAAATCCATGTAGATATAAGACCTCTAAACGAAAAAGAAAAGATAGATGGGAAAAAATTAGTCAACCAAGACCACCCACAAGTAATTGAAGTTTGGAATTTGGTATTTATGGAATATTTGCGTAAAGCAGATAAAACTCTTGAAAAACTTCCTAAACAAAATGTTGATACTGGGATGGGGTTTGAGCGTCTGTGTATGATTCTACAAGGAAAAACATCTAACTATGATACCGATGTTTTTATGCCTTTAATTGCAAAATTGGAGCAAATTTCTGGTTATAAATACGGAGCAAATTCAAATACAGACGTAGCATTTAGAGTACTGGCAGATCATGTAAGAGCCATTGCATTTTCTATTGCCGATGGGCAACTGCCATCCAATTCAGGTGCTGGATATGTAATACGTAGAATTCTTAGAAGGGCAGTAGGTTATGCATTTAGAATACTAAATATGAAAGAACCTCTTTTGTATCAATTAGTACCTATCCTAAATACTCAAATGGGAGAATATTTTTTAGAATTATCCAAGCAAGCGGAGCATATCGCTTTGGTAATTAAAGAAGAAGAGTCCTCATTTTTAAGAACGATTGATCAAGGTTTAGTTAGAATGAATTCTTTTATAGAAAATAATCCAACGATTAAAACTATTCCAGGAGAGATTATTTTTGAGCTTTATGATACCTATGGTTTTCCTTCGGATTTATCAAGAATAATCGCAGAAGAAAAAGGACTTTCCATAGACGAAGAAGGATTTGAGGTAGAAATGAGTAAGCAAAAAGAAAGATCTAAGTCAGCAGGAAAATTTAGAACTTATGACTGGGTTGTATTGCATGAAGATTTACAAGAAGAATTTGTAGGTTACGATTATTTAGATACTCAAGTTAAAGTAACTAGATATAGAAAAATTGAAAACAAAGAAGGAGAATTTTATCAGTTGGTATTTCAGTTAACACCTTTTTATGCACAAAGCGGTGGACAAGTGGGTGATACTGGATATATTATGAATGATAATGAAAAGATTGATATTCTTAATACTAAAAAGGAAAATAATCTGATCGTTCATATCGTCAAAGAATTGCCTAAATATATAGAGTTTCCCTTTCAAGCAGTAGTAGACCAAGCAAGGAGAGAATCAATTTCACAAAACCATTCAGCTACCCATTTGTTGCATGCAGCACTGAGAAAAGTTTTAGGAAATCATGTGGAACAAAAAGGTTCCTATGTTGGACCTGATTATCTACGTTTTGACTTTTCCCATTTTAGTAAAATGACTGAAGAGGAAATTGAACAGGTTGAGTTTGAAATCAATAAAAAAGTTATGGAACGAATTTTATTAAACGAAAATAGATCAGTTCCATTTGCCAAAGCTTTAGACATGGGAGCGATGGCTTTATTTGGAGAAAAGTATGGAGATATTGTTCGTGTAATTAAATTTGGAGATTCCGTAGAACTCTGTGGAGGTACACATGTAAAAAATACACAGGAAATAATAATTTGCAAAATTATTAGTGAATCTTCCAGTTCCGCTGGAGTTCGTAGAATAGAAGCGATTACAGGTAAAACAGCGTTAGATTTTCTAAAACAAGAATTTAATAGTTACGAGCAGGTGAAGTCTTTATTAAAAAATGAAGAACCCATAAAATCAATTGAAAAACTGATTACGGAGAATGAAGAACTAAAAAAGCAAATCGAGCAATTAGTAAAAGAAAAAGCGAAGAATGAAAAATTTCTTTGGAAAAATTCTATAAAGGAAATAAATGGAGTTCAGTATATCGGTTTAATTACAGAATTAAACAATGCTACTGTAAAAGATTTAATTTTTCAGTTAAAAAATGAAATAGAAAATTTATTTATTGTAGTGGGAACTAAAACGGACAATAAACCTACTTTATCTATAGGTATTTCTGATGATTTGGTTAAATCTAAAAATTTGAATGCAGGTGCAATTGTGAGAGAATTAGCGAAAGAAATACAAGGTGGAGGAGGAGGACAGCCTTCGTTTGCAACAGCAGGAGGAAAAAATCTATACGGTCTAGAGCATGCAATTGATAAATCAATTCAGTATATCGATTAAAATTTTAAAATATATGATTAATTATAAAAGGTATTCCTAAATGGAATATCTTTTTTATATATTTTTAGATTCCTTTTATTAAAATTAAAGAATTAGGATTTACTAAAGTATTTTATTAAAGTTGAAATAAGTGAATTTAAAAAAGATTAATTTGCTCTCCATTCGCATCAAGGTTATCCTCTTCCAAATGATTTTCTTCTTCTAAAATTTCCTCTTCCGGTTTAATCTCTTCTACTTTAATATTTCTTATCTTTTCTTTGGAAATTTGGTTGCCCTGAGCTTTAATTCCTTTAATAGAAATAAATTCTTCCAAGTCAATGGTTTCAGTTTCTTTATCTTTTCCAAAATTAATTTCAGCAATTAATTTTCCGCCAGTTCCCACCCATTCTATAAAAGATTTTGGGTTTTCAGATTGGAAGAATATTTGTGGATTTAAGGTATCTTCTAATAGGAAGCGCTTAATAAAATAAATGGATTTTTCTCCATCGTAATATATACAACAAATAGGTTTTTCAGGTTCCCATTTTTCAATGACTATTATATCATCGTCGAAATGATTAAGCAGATCAAAAGTATGTAATTTGGCGAAACCTTTGGAGCTTAAAGTTAAAACTTTATCTGTTCCTTTAAAAGCCCCTAAGTAAGTTCCCCGACCATCAACATTTAAGCGTAATATAGAATCATCGAACCAAATTTTTCTTGGAGCTAAAGTAGATATTCCAGATTCTTTTAATTCAATTCTCTTAATAGGATATTTTGTTACCAAATTTCCTTTGGAACTTCTTCCTTTAATGGATAATTCAGAAAAATCTAAATCAAATTTTAATTTTTTTAATCTTTGGCTAGGTTTTAAGTATATAGTAACTACTTCAGCTTCTCCATTAGGGTTCGCAGTAAAATATTGGATTTCGGAATATTTATCCTCAGAGATTAATTGATATTCTTTGTCTCTTGTAATGGAGGTAACGGGAAATCTTTTCATAAACCAGGGTCCCATTTTCCCTACTCTATAGATCAAATTATAAACTGTGCGTTTATCATTCTTTTTCCATATACCCACATGGATAATATTTTTTCCAACAAATGTTTTAGCGTCTGCTTTAGTCACTAACATTATACCATCCTTCCTAAAAACGATAATATCATCAATATCAGAACAATCAAATAAATATTCATCTTTTTTTAAAGAATAACCTATAAAGCCTTCTTCTTTATTTACATAAAACTTTATATTAGCTACAGCTACTTTAGCCGCATCAATGGTATCAAAAGTTCTAATTTCAGTTTTTCTTTCTTTCCCTTTTGAATACTTCTTCTTAATGTTGGTAAAATAGTCTATGGCGTAAGAGATAAGATTTCCTAAATGATATTTTACTTCTTCAATTTTACCCTCCAGTGCTAGAATATGCTCTTCTGCTTTGCCTAGATCAAAACGTGTTATTCTTTTTATTCGAATTTCTGTAAGCCTTGTAATATCTTCAACCGTAACTTCTCTAATTAAATGTGAAGTAAAAGGTTTTAAAGCCTTATCAATGGTATCAATTACTTCCTCCCAGGTTTCAAGTTCTTCAATTTTATGATAAATTCTATTTTCTATAAAAATACGTTCTAATGATGAAAAGTGCCATTGCTCTTGCAATTCCTCCAATTCAATTTCTAATTCTTTTTTTAACAAATCAACGGTGTGATCTGTATTGGATTTAAGAATATTTGAAACCGTGGTAAAAATTGGTTTATCAATATCAATTACGCAAGCGTTCGGTGAGATTGATACTTCACAGTCTGTAAAGGCATACAATGCATCAATCATTTTGTCAGGAGATACATCATTGGTGAGATATACTAATATTTCAACTTCTGCTGCAGTATTATCCTCAATTTTTTTTATTTTAATCTTTCCTTTATCATTAGCTTTAATAATGCTATCGATTAAAGAACTAGTATTGGTGCCATAAGGGATTTCATTAATTAACAATAGACCTTTTTCCGGATTAGAAATTCGAGCTCTGGCTCTTATTTTACCTCCTCTTTCTCCATCATTATAGTTAGATACATCAATTAATCCTCCAGTTTGAAAATCAGGATATAAAGTAAATGGTTTATTTTTTAAATATGCTATTGAAGCATCAATCAGTTCAACAAAATTATGAGGCAATATTTTGGTGGATAAACCTACAGCAATCCCTTCAACTCCCTGAGATAATAATAAAGGAAACTTTACCGGAAGGTTTTCTGGTTCTTTGTTTCTTCCGTCGTAAGAAGATTGCCAAACCGTGGTTTTAGGATTAAAAACCACCTCTAATGCAAAAGGCGTAAGCCGTGATTCTATATACCGAGCAGCAGCTGCACCATCTCCGGTATAAATATTTCCCCAGTTCCCCTGGGTATCAATTAAAATATCTTTCTGTCCTATTTGTACAATAGCATCTGTAATGGCTGCATCCCCGTGTGGGTGATATTTCATGGTGTTACCAACCACATTTGCTACTTTGTTATATCTACCATCTTCTAATTCTCTCATTGAATGGAGAATTCTTCTTTGAACAGGTTTTAATCCATCAAAAATGGATGGAATAGCTCTTTCTAAAATAACATATGAAGCATAATCTAAAAACCAAGTTTTGTACATACCAGAAACCTTTTGAGTTTGTTCCACTTGTTCTGATGGCTTTAAGTTCTCCTGATTAGGCTCTTGCATAATATTATTTAAAACTATTTTAGTTTACGATTTATTAATTTGGGTATCAGATAGCTTGTTTTCTTTGACAACTTTGTCCAATGAAATTTTTAAATTTCTAATTTGTTTGGATGATAGATAGGATATATCAAACCTTAGTTTTGATAATCCACCCGATACTCTATTACTTGAAATATAGATTTCAAGTGTCTTTTTAAAAAAATAACTTTTTTTAATATTAAATTTTTTTAACTTCCTCTTAGGGAAATCCGATTGTAATTCTTTAACGAATACGGATGATGCCAATGATCTTTTGTTTTGGAAAATAAGTGTTTCTCCTTCTCCGTCGTATTTAAAGAAAGGACAGCCTAAGTAGGTAAGGTATAATAAAATAAGTAAACTAAGGATGAAAACTAAATCATCCCTATATTGAAGGGATCGTATATCCAAATAAATAAAAATAATACTACTTACACAAACGATTAAAGTTAAAATATTAACAATTTTTAATTTATTTTGCGTTTCCTTGTTTTGTATTTTCATAAATCTAATTTTTATTTAATCGCTTCAATTACCAAATTATCTATTATGAACTCTTGTCTATTAGGGGTATTTTTACCCATATAAAATTCCAATAATGTTTCAATAGAGGTATCTTTACTTAACATTACAGGTTCAAGACGAATATCTCTACCAATAAAATTTTTAAATTCATCGGGGGATATTTCTCCTAATCCCTTAAATCTAGTGATTTCAGGGCTTTTACCAAGCTCGTTTAACGCGTTTATTCTTTCTTCCTCAGAATAACAATACCGTGTTTCTTTCTTATTGCGAACTCTAAATAGAGGAGTTTGTAGTATATATAAATGCCCATTTTTTACTAATTCAGGGAAGAATTGTAAGAAAAAGGTAATTAATAACAAACGAATATGCATACCATCTACATCTGCATCAGTAGCTATAACTACGTTGTTGTACCTCAGATCTTCAAGACTTATCTCAATGTTTAATGCTGCTTGTAATAAGTTAAATTCTTCATTTTCATACACAATTTTTTTAGTTAAGCCGTAACTATTTAATGGCTTACCTCTTAAACTAAAAACCGCTTGTGTTTCAACATCTCTGCTTTTAGTTATAGACCCAGAAGCTGAATCTCCCTCCGTAATAAATATGGTTGATTCTAATTTTCTTGGAGATTTTTGATCGTTATAGTGTTGGCGACAATCTCTTAACTTTTTATTATGTAGACTTACTTTTTTTGCTCTTTCTCTAGCTAATTTTTGTATTCCTGATAATTCTTTTCTCTCTTTTTCTGAAATAATAATTTTTCTTTGTAGAGATTCTGCTATTTCAGAATTTTTATGTAAAAAGTTATCTAAATTACTTTTTAAAAACTCAGTGGTAAATGCACGGATGGAGGGTAAATTTGGTCCCATTTCATTGCTTCCGAGTTTGGTTTTTGTTTGTGATTCAAATACGGGTTCAATTACTTTTATAGAGACAGCTGCTATAATGGATTTTCTAATATCGCTTGCCTCGTAGTTTTTATTGTAGAATTCTCTAATGGTTTTCACATAAGCTTCCTTAAAGGCATTCAGGTGGGTTCCTCCTTGGGTGGTATGTTGTCCATTTACAAAGGTAAAATAGGATTCCGATTGAGATCGTTCTCCGTGAGTTATAGCTACCTCTATATCTTCGCCTTTTAAATGAATGATAGGATATACGGTATCACCTTCTATATTTTCTTCTAGTAAATCCTGCAGTCCATTTTCAGAATAAAACTCTTCACCATTAAGATAAATTTTTAAACCAGGATTTAAATAAACATAGTTTTTTAGCATTTTATCTATATATTCCTTTCGGAACTTAAAATTTCCAAAAATGCTAGGATCTGGTTCAAAAATTATTTCTGTTCCATTTGTTTCTTTAGATTCAATTTCATCACTCTCAAAGGTTAGAATACCTTTGGAAAATTCTGCAAAGCGCGTAAGATGTTCTCTTGTTGCTTGTACTTTAAAATAAGAGGAAAGAGCATTTACAGCTTTAGTACCTACACCATTTAGTCCTACAGATTTTTTGAAAGCACGGGAATCGTACTTACCCCCAGTATTCATCTTAGAAACAGCATCTACCATTTTCCCAAGAGGAATCCCTCTTCCATAGTCACGAATTTTAATATTATTCTCGTTTAAGGAAATTTTAATTTTTTTTCCTTCCCCCATAACAAACTCATCTATAGAGTTGTCTATGATTTCTTTTAACAGAATGTATATACCATCGTCAGGGGAAGAACCATCTCCCAGTTTTCCGATATACATACCTGGACGAATACGTATATGTTCCTGCCAATCAAGAGTTTTTATATTATCTTCTGTATATTTAGATGGAGTCATATGCTATTTGCAAAAGTATATTAAATTCTTTTGATAACAAAAAATCGTTAAATTTTATAATTTTAATAGTTTATTTATAGATTTACTTATTCAATGTCTAATTTTTTTATTTCTTCCAAGTTTTTTTTAAGTTTTTTTAATAAAATTCCATAAATTAACCCATAGTAAACCATTAGTATAGCAATAAAAATTATGCATATAATAATGTATATAATAATGTATTTAGGAGATGAAAAAGGAATATATAAGCTTTTAAATATACCCTGCTCGTAATATGAATGTCTGGATTTTATAATATGCATAAAATCGTAAAAACTTGTATAGTATAAAATTATAAATCCAAGAATTATGTTTATTGCAAGTAAAGTATTTATACGCTTTCTAAATCCCAATATTTTATTTATAAGCTCTTTAGTTGAACTGAGAATATTTATATCCTTGTAAGATTTATACAAGTTGTAAATAAAGAAAATGGATATTATAATATTAAGATAAGTTAAAGCATCACTAATTTGCATTTCTTTAATAAATGTTTTTTGTCCATTTACATCTAAGCTATTAAAAACAATAGTTCTATCTGTAGTTAATGAAATAATTAGAGAAAGGATCATCACTGCAAATTCAATTATACTTATAGCGACTATATATTTAACTGTATTTCTTGAGGTTTTATTAAGCATTGAAATTAACTCATCTTGAGAATAATTCTTGTTATTATCTTGAGTAATCCAATACTTTTTTATATGATCAATGTCCATTTGTTTATTCATTTTTACTCATAATATCTTTAAGCTTAACTTTTATTCTATTAATCTTTACGCGTGCATTTACTTCAGTTATTCCTAAGGTTTCTGAAATTTCTTTGTAGGGCAAATCCTCTAGATAAAGAAGAATTATAGCACGTTCAATTTCTGAGAGTTTTTTTATTGATTCATATAGAAAATTTATTTGTTCCTGTTTAATTGAAAAATCATTATCATCAGAAATTTTATATAAAGAATGATCGATTTCCTGTGTCTCTATTTTTCTAGATGATTTTCTAAAAAGTGTGATTGCAGTATTTAGAGCAACTCTATACATCCATGTGGTAAATTTTGAATTGCCTTTAAATGTTTTATAGGATTTCCAAAGTTGTAAAACAATTTCCTGAAATAAGTCTTGAGAATCTTCATCGTTATTGGTATAAAGTCGGCAGACTTTATGAATTATGCCTTGATTGCCTTCAATAAGTGCTGAGAATTCTAATTCATTATTTTTTTTCAAAATATTTCTTATTTGTATAGGTATTTAGCTTTCAGTATTTGTTACATATTTAGCCATCTTAATGATTATAGGAATTAATATATTTAGTAAAACCAAGCCATATTTTAATTTAAAATAAACTCAAAAATTTATATTTTATTAATTATTCATAGAAAAATAATTAATAATCATGGATTATGAACTTTATCTTTTAACAAAAATAATAAATTAATATAGAAAAATTTTGTATAAAATTATTAAAAATAAAACCTTTAAGATTATTTATATTTGTTCAGTGTTTTCAAATAAATTTATAATATTATTAGTGGTGCTAGTCTTATTTTGTACTAGCTTAATATTCATTAATTTATTAACCGGATATGAAAACATTTCATTATGTGATCTATTTCTATCTGAAGATGAAACTAAGAGATTAATTATTTCATACAGATTTAATAAAATTTTTGCAGTAGTTTTAGCAGGAATTTCATTACCCGTAAGTGGTTTTTTATTACAAGAATTATTTAAAAATCCTTTAGCGGAATCCTCCATATTAGGAATATCTTCTGCTTCTGCATTATCGGTTTCATTAATAATTTTTTTTGGAGGTAGTTATTGGCTTTTAGAATATCCACTACTCAGTAATTGGATGTTAGCAATTGGCGCTTTTTTAGGAGCATTGATTGTCTCGATATTTTTACTGTTAACGATAAAAAAGATTAAAAATATTTCCATGTTTATTATTATTGGATTTTTAATTTCTTCTTTCTGTGGATCTATAATAAGCATGCTACAATTTTATTCACAATCAGAAAAATTAAAACAATACGTATTCTGGTCATTCGGATCCTTTGAAGGTTTAACATCTATGCAATTAATTATTTATGCATTATTCATTGTCCTTGGTTTATTTTTAGCTTTAATGTCTGTAAAAAATTTAACCGGATTTCTCCTTGGAGAAGAATATGCTAAGGTTTTAGGAGTGAGTGTAATTTCAATGAAAGCCTGCATAATCCTTTCCGTATGTTTTTTATCCGGAAGTACCACTGCCATGTTAGGACCTATCGTATTTATAGGAATAATAATTCCTCATTTTTGCAGGCAAATCTGGAATCCAGCTTCTTTATGGAACCAAATTATATTAAATATTTGGGTTGGAGTAGGGTTTATGCTTATAGTAAGCTTAGTTATGAGTTATACACAATTACCGGTAAATATATTGTCATCCATAATAGGAGTACCCACTATATTAGTTATGATTCTAAAAACCAATTCTAAAACCAATTTCAATTGAAAAATTCTTTATATGCTAATATTTTACAAATAAACAATCTTAGCATAGGTTATAATAAAGCTTTAGTGTCCCGTATAAATTTGAATTTAGAATCAGGGGATATTGTTTTATTAATTGGAAAAAATGGTACGGGTAAAACCACCTTGCTTAAAACTATACTAAATGAAATACCTTCTTTAGAAGGAGAGATAAAAATAAACAATCAGAATATTAATTCTATTTCACTGGAGAAAATAAGCCAATTAGTATCCGTGGTTTTATCCAGAAGTAACATAAGTCCATTTTTAAAAGTTTATGATCTTGTAGCTCTAGGGAGATATCCTTACAAAAAGTGGTATCAAAAGATAACTCCCGAAGAAAAAAAAAATATTGATAACATATTAGAACTTTTAAAATTAACACCATATAAAGATTATTATATTACTCAGTTGTCTGATGGGAATTTACAAAAAGCTCTGATTGCAAGAGCTTTTGTGCAAGACACTCCATTATTAATCTTAGATGAGCCTACGTCTCATTTAGATATAACGAATAAGTTAGAAATCACAAAATTTATAAAATTCCTAGCTAAAGATAAAGGTAAAATTGTGCTCTTTACTTCTCACGATTTAAATTTAGGTTTAAGCATTGCAGATCAGATTGCTTTTATTAAAGGTGAAAATTTTAAAACCGGATTTACAGAGGATTTAGCTTTGAATGAAAACATCATAGATTTTTTTGCAGGTACGGATGTTTTATTTAATTATGAAACGAATGATTATGAAATTTTAACTAACAAAAAAAAATTAAAAATAAATATTGTTGGCAATTCAAAGCCCATTTACTGGTTAAAAAAATCTTTGCTTAGGAATGGTTATTCTATAGATTTAAATGCTAGAACAGTAATAAAAGAAGAAAATTCTAATTTTGTCATTCAAATAGAAGAAAAAAATTATTGCTTTTCAACCTTAGAAAAAGTTATTCATTTTTTATCTTATATAGAAATTTAATCCATTCCTAAATCGTAAGTAAAGGCATGAAAAAGCTCAATTTCATGAATTTCAACTCCACTTTTTTCGGAGGTAATCATGCATATAGTTCTTTCAATTTCATATTTACTATGAATTTTATTTAAATCAATTAAACTTTCATAGTTTAAAGAAACTATATAATCAATCAATTGACTTAGCGTGTGATTTCTTAATCTTTTAGTTTTAGTATAAATTTTTAAACCTAAAAATTTCACATCTTCATTTTCGATTATTTCCGTGTATTTAATGATCTTAGAATCAGGTAGTTTTAATCCAGTTTTAATGTTAGCTGATTCCAAAAAAGTTCTAGTTCTGATTGTGGAATTAAACTGGTAATTTCCGTATTAACAGTAATTAATTTTTCTGGTACATTTAAACGTAAAAAAATATTTTTTAATTTATAATAAATATTTTTAAAAATATCTTTATCTTTTTTAGCAATTTTTGTTTTTAGATAGATTACATTTACAAAATCACTAATAGTTAGAACTCTTTCAGCTTCGTGGTCTGCGATTTCAATATTAAATTTTTTTCAACTTCAACAAACAGTTCAACAATGTCTAAGCCCATAATTTAAAGAATAGATTTTAATTGATTAAGAGCCTTTTCCAATGTAATTCTTGGGCATCCTAAATTCATTCTCATAAATCCGGTTCCTTCTTTTCCAAACATAGAACCATCATTCAATGCTAAATGAGCCTTATTTATAAACAAAGAAGTAAGTTCTTTTTGCGAAAGATTCAACTCCCGACAGTCTAGCCATAATAAAAAAGAAGCTTCCGGCTTCATTGCTTTAATTTGAGGAATATTTTTTTTCAAAAAATCATCTACAAACTTAATATTTGCTTCTATATATTCCTTTAATTCAATCATCCAATCTTCACATTTTTCATATACGGTCTGCAAGGCTAAATAAGCATAAATAGTACCTTCGTTCAATTCACTACTAACCAAATAATGGTGGTATTTTTTACGGATCTCTTCATTCTTAATGATAGAGTAGGAGGTAACAATTCCGGCTATGTTAAAAGTTTTGGAAGGAGCATTAAAAGTAATGCTGTTTTGTTCTGCTTTTTCCGATATGGAAGCGAAAGGGATATGTTTATTTCCCTTTAATACTAAATCGGAATGAATTTCATCGGAAATAACCAACACCTTATGTTTATAACATATTTCTGCCAGTTGTGTAAGTTCTTCTTTGGTCCAAACCCTTCCTCCAGGGTTATGAGGATTGGAAAGTATAAGAATTTTAGATTTTTCAGTTATCAACTTTTCTAATCCTTCCAAATCCATACGGTATTGCGTTCCCTCCAAAACTAAGGGATTGGTAACCACTTCTCGGTTATGTAATTTACTTATAATTCGAAAAGGATGGTAAACCGGTGGTTGAATAATAATTTGATCTCCTTCGTTAGAAAAAACATCCAAAGCAAAAGCAATTCCTTTTACTATGCCAGGTATGTAGCTGATTTCTTCCTTTTTTACCTCCCACCCGTGGTGCTTTTGTTGCCAGTTTATAATGGATTGATAGTATTCTTTAGGGGGGTATGGATAGCCAAAAACTCCTTGTTGGGTACGCTCTACTAAAGCTTCTATAAGTTCCGGAGGAGACTGAAAATCCATATCAGCCACCCAAAGGGGAATTAAATCAACACTTCCAAACCTTTTTTTTAAAGCATCGTATTTTAAGCAATCCGTATTTTTTCTATCAATAACCTCATCAAAATTATATCTTCTCATTTTTTACATATTTATACAAAAATAAAGGTTTTCTAAACCTAATCATTTATGGTATTATATTTTAAAGTTAATAAAAGTTTTAATAATAAATAATTGTAACTATCATTTAGTAAATTCTTGAATACGTATTACTCATAATCATAATATCTAAGAATAGATTGAAATAGTTAATTTAAAATATTCATGGGAATGAATTTATTGAAAATATATAGAATCAATTCTTAATAAAACAGGTATAGTTTACACATTTTAAACTTTAGAGAGGTTTTAAAATTAAATGATTTATTTAAAAACTAATATTTTAAATGACAAAGACGTTTAAATATTAATCCAATTTGAAAGGCTCATTATTTAAATTTAAGATTGATGCAAATGATAAAATTCATACATTATCTTATGTTATAATGGAATAAAAAACTTATATTAGTTGAAAATTTATTTATGAAAAAACTTTTATTTTCTTTTATGGTACTATTTCTGACTTTAGGTATAGCACAAAGTCAGAAACAGGAGGAACCACTAGAATTAGAATTTCGCAGTGGTAATACTACTTCTAACTACAAAGGGGTAAAAATTGGGGAGTATTATTGGATGGATGCTAGTTTATATGAACCTGTGTTGCATTACACAACACAAAATTTCATCAATAAACATATGGACGGTTGGGCAGTTCCTTACGATATGCCGGCGGAAAGTTTTAACCGATATTATGGACAATTTTATGGACCTATGGAAGTTCCTTCCGGAGATATGTATGAGAATGGGGTTGTGGATAAAAATTGGAAGCTTCCCAATAGAGCAGCTTTTTATCAGTTAATGGCCATGTGTGGAACAGGTTCCTACCAAGACATTAAAGAATACTTGGGCGCAAAAACCAATGATAATCCTATGGCCGTAAATCTTACCGCCAGTGGAGATATTAGCAATGGACATTGGTTTGCACCTAATAAAAATGTGTATGGATTTAGTTTAATGCCGGGTGGGGGACGTATGAATGGGCCTTGGCAAGAATTAGCACAAGGAGATTTTTACGCGATGTATAAGCATGCCAAGCTTAGAGTGGATGATTGGAGTGTTTTTACGGTGGATAATTTAGAGAAAACAGCTTCTTTCAGCGGTGTTTTATATCATTGGATTAATATAAGATGGGCAAAAAGAATACCGGATGAACAATTGGGGTATAAATTATACATTAAAGAATCTGATTATAAAAAATACGAATACTCAGAATTGATCCCAAATTTCGATATTAATTCAGTAGATATCAAAAAATTAAGTCTTGATCATGTAGTTCCCAATGGGTATATTGAATTGCCCAATGGATGGATTCGTGGATTTTATATTCAGAAAAATGGTACTCAGCCAATTAAAAAAATGCCTGAGCTAACTACACATCTTAGAATACTTACCGATGATAATAAATATGTATTTAGAGAGAATGATCAAGTGAAATTCTACTTACGCACAGATGCTAAATCTCAAACAGAACTTGAAAACCTTAATTTTGGACTGTACAACCCTAAAAATGGTGATTTTAGAGGGCCAATAAAAATTTTGTCTGTGGATGGATATGTTTATACTTGTGAATTGCCTGAAAACAATGTAAATCCCTTTATGTTAGTGCCTTACATTGAACAAAATGGAGAAAAAATTATTTTAAAAAGGGGAAACTCTACCCCTTGGATTGATCGTTTACCCATCACCATAGAATACAAACTATCTAGAGGATTTACTGTTTCAAGTGATTTTCAAGCTAACAGCAATATGCAAATAAATATACCTGATGGAGGGACAAATAGATTATTTCAAATTGAACTGGAAAAACCATTTATGATTAGAATAGAAACCAAAAATCAGGAACAAGTGAGAATAGGATTATTTTATACCAACGGAGATTTTTACACAGATATAACAAATAGTGTTAAAGGATCTGTCTATACCTGTAGCTTACCGAATAGTGTTCAGGCAGGTGATTATATTCTAATGCCTTATACTAAAGAGGATGGTAAAATAAAAGTTGTTGAAAGAAATGATGAAACTTTTTACATGGATAGACTTCCAATTGTCGCATTAGAAGAAGATATATGGGGAGATAGTTTTTCAGCCTTTAGTGTGGAAGAACCACTTACTCCTTATACACAGAATAATAATACCTTATATATTAAAGGATTATCATCAACAGCTAATTTATCAATCATAGATATAAATGGAACGGTTAAAAAACAAATGAATAATATTACACAAAATACAGCCATACCAATTTCTGATTTGAAATCCGGTGTTTACTTTATAAAGGTAAATACTTCTGAAGGAAAAGTTGAAAATTTAAAATTTATTAAGCAGTAATTATTGATAAATTGTATAAAGAAAAAGGATTGTATTTTTACAGTCCTTTTTCTTATTCATTATCAACCATAATTGATTAACTTAAAAAATTTAATTTTTAATTGATTCTTTTTTAAGGAAGAAATAAATCAAAAAATTATTTAATCATAAATGTTTAAAATACAATTATAAATCACTATAAATTAGAAAAAGGCACATTAAATGTATTGCCTTGATTGATGTCTCCAGTTTGTAAACCTTTGTTTAACCAGCGTTTACGTTGTGCTGAGGTTCCGTGGTTAAACGCATCCGGAACAGTATATCCTTGTGCTTGCATTTGCAAACGATCGTCTCCTATTTGGGTCGCTGCATTTAAACCTTCCTCAATATCACCCGGTTCAATGGAATTAAAATTTTTATTGTCATGATAGGCCCATACACCTGCATAGAAATCGGCTTGCAATTCCGTGCGAACACTCATTCGATTGCTCTCTTTCTTACTCAATCTTTGCTGTTCTTGATTAACTTTACCCAAGGTTCCTAATAAATTTTGCACATGATGCCCGACTTCGTGGGCAATTACATAAGCATAAGCAAAATCACCTCCCGCGTTCAGTTCATTTTTCATTTGTTTAAAGAAAGATAAATCTATATAGATGGTTTGATCTGCAGGACAATAAAACGGACCGGTAGAGGATGACGCACCACCACAACCCGATGTGGTAGCACCATTAAACATGATCAATTTAGGTGAAACATAAGTCATTCCGTTCTCCTTAAAAATTTCAGTCCAAATATCTTCCGTACCCGCTAATATTTTTTTAACAAACTCTGCAGACTTTTCGTCTTCGGCATTTGGTGTGTAAGTTTGTTGTGTAGGACTGGTATCGCTTAGTTGCTGAGTGATTACATCCATGGGATTCCCCCCCATTAACCAAACAATCAAGCCTACTACAATGGTGCCTCCTATACCTAAAGTAGCCTTACCTACCGATTTTCCACGGCGGTCTTCAACATTTTCACTACTTCTTCTTCCGTCAAGTTTCATAACTTATGAATTAAATATTTATATATATTTAAAGTAAAAATATTAAAAATTATAATAAAATTGAATACAAATTATACTTTTGTTGAAATAATACTTTTATTAGTATCGATAAGATCACATGGACTATAACAAACTTAAAATAAGTGATTTACTATAATTTAATAAGTAAATAATATATAATATATAATATATAATATATAATATATATTATAACAATATTATACAACAGCATATTTCATATCTTTGTAAGTATGGTATGAAATATAAAATTTCATATAATATAATTAACATTAAAAATTTAAAGATTAAAATTACAGATTATGAGCATTCTAAAATTTAAATATTCATGTTTAGCATTTGTTACAATTACTTTTTTAGTTGCATGTAACAATACTAATGAAAATTTAGAAAAAAATTCTAATACTAATGTTATCACACATAATCAGCATACTTCGGAGTTAAAAGAAAATGTTCTTAAAAAAGGAGATCATGTTCCGAGCAATAAAGTTTGTATGGTGAATGATGAATATATGGGTAAAGAACAGCTAGAAGTACCGCTTGATGGTAAGATGTATTATGGTTGTTGTGAAATGTGTAAGAATAGAATACCACAAGATGAGAAAGTAAGATATTCAATAGATCCTCTCACTCATAAAAAGGTGGATAAGGCTCTAGCATATATTGTCTTAGCTAGCGACGATGGACAAGTGTATTATTTTGAGAATGAAAGCAATTTTTTGAAATTTAATAATAAAAATTAAATTTTAGATTTAATTATCCAAAATGGATAATAAGTTCTAATTATACTATTTATACAATTATAGTAAGACTTATTCTCAATTATTCTACGAATAAATATTAATATATTCTTTTTTAATTGAGGACCAATAAAGTCCATAATTTAAAAAATTTTAATGGAAATTTTTAATTCATACTTAATATCAATTATTGAACAATTTTATGGTATAAAATGGCTTGAATTTGTAGGTGTATTTTTTGCTGTGTTGCAAGTTTTGTTTGCAAAAGCGAATAAGGTATGGTTATATCCGTGTGGAATAATTAGTATATGTATTACAAGTTACTTATATTTTGAAATCCATTTATATGCTGAAATTCTTTTGCAATTGTATTATTTTATTATGAGTATATATGGATGGATGTTGTGGAAGAATAAAAATGGAGAAGGTGCAGAAATAAGTTTGTCCTCGAATTCTGAAAAAAGAAAATCAATATTAATAGTAATAGTAACATTTTTTTTGTTATATTTTATATTGATAAAACACACAAACTCAGATGTCCCCCTATGGGATGCAATGGTTAGTGCCTTTGCTTGGGCAGGGATGTGGTTGCTGGCTAAAAGAAAAATTGAAAATTGGATTTATTTAAATATAAGTAATTTAATATCTATTCCGTTATTATTGCATAAGGGTTTAATCCTATATACATTACTAACCCTATTTTTATTTATTATAGCTATATTTGGATATCTAGATTGGAAAAAAATATTAAAAAATAAAGAATTATTAACCTAAAAATTTAAAGTATGACTTGGACAATAATTATTGGTATTCTTGCTGGTTTTTTAGCTGGTATATTGATGAGAGGTAAAGGTTTTGGTTGTTTAGTTAATTTAATAATAGGTGTTGTTGGTAGCGTTTTAGGAGCTAAGATATTTAAAATTTTGAATATTTCCGTAAATGAAAATAGTAGAATAGGAGATTTATCTATGTCTTTAGTTGGGGCTATAGTTCTTTTGGCTATAGTATCAATATTTAGGAAAATTAAATAAAAAAACTACCTCAGTATTGAGATAGTTTTTTTATTTAAAAATATTTTAATTATTTGTGTTTTTTATAAAGTTCTGACACTTTGTCCCAATTAACAACATTAAAAAATGCATTAATGTAGTCAGGTCTTCGGTTTTGGTAGTTTAAATAATAAGCATGTTCCCAAACATCTAAACCTAAAATAGGGTAACCAGAAATACCAACTTCTGGCATTAAGGGGTTGTCTTGATTGGCAGTTGAACCTATGGAAAGTTTACCATCTTTCACAACCAACCAAGCCCATCCTGAACCAAATCTTCCACTAGCAGCTTTAGAAAATTCATCTTTAAAAGAATCGAAAGATCCGAAAGTAGCATCAATGGCTTCAGCTAATTCTCCACTAGGTTTTCCTTGTCCTTCAGGGGTTAACCATTCCCAGAATAAACAATGATTTAAATAACCACCTCCGTTATTTCTAATAGGGGTTTGGTTAAAACCTTTAACTATAATTTCTTCAATGGGTAAAGATTCAAGCTCAGTTCCCTTAACTGCGTTATTTAAATTTGTAGTATAAGTCGCATGATGCTTATTATAATGCACATCCATCGTTTTAGCATCAATATGAGGTTCTAAAGCATCGTATGCATACGGTAGTTTTGGTAATTCAAAAGCCATAATTTAAAAATTTATTTGATTAAACAATCTATATTTGGGTGACAAATATCATACCATTAAAAGAAATCATATAAAAGACAAAATTTAAGATAAATAATAAATTTTGATGATAAATAATTTCATTTATTCATAAGTTCTTTGCCAAATATAGTGGAAAAAAATCTTTATATTAATAAAGGTATTCCAGCATTGTAACAAGATTCTTTCATTTCGTTAGGCCAAATGCTTGATTGTACTTCTCCAACGTGAGCTTTTCTTAATAAGAACATACAAAGTCTTGATTGTCCAATTCCTCCACCGATAGATAGAGGTAGTTCATCATTTAAAAGCCTTTGATGAAAATAAAGTTCTTTTCTTTCTTCCTTATCAGTCAGTTGCAATTGTTTAATTAGTGACTCTTTATTTACACGTATACCCATAGAAGAAAGTTCAAGCGATTGGTTTAGAACCTGGTTCCATACAATGATATCGCCATTGAGACCAGAATAAGGACTTTCAGATAGTGAAGTCCAATCGTCGTAGTCCGGTGATCGTACATCGTGAGCTTCTCCATTGCTTAACTTATCTCCAATTCCCATAATAAAAACAGCCCCATATTCTTTGGCAATTTTATGCTCTCTCTCTTTCGGAGTAAGATCAGGATATTTTTGCAATAATTCTTCGGAATGAATAAAATAAATATTTTTAGGCAATTGAGGAATTAATTTAGGGTATATTTCGTATGCCATGTATTCGGTTCTACGTATAGAATCGTATATATTAGTAACGATTTCTTTTAGAAAAGAAATCTTTCGATCTTCAGCAGATATTACTCGTTCCCAATCCCATTGATCTACATAGATAGAATGAATATTATCCATATCTTCATCTGCACGAATTGCATTCATATCTGTATAGATACCAAAACCATTTTCAATTTGTAGATCTGCTAGCGTTAACCTTTTCCATTTGGCTAGAGAATGCACAATTTCTGCTTTTTGCTCTTGCATATCCTTAATAGGAAAGTTTACCGCTCTTTCATTGCCTGCTAAGTCATCATTAATACCCGTACCTTTTAAAACAAAAAGTGGAGCAGTAACTCTTCTTAAATGCAATTCAGAAGAGAGATTTAGTTCAAAAAAATCTTTTATTTGTTTTATTGCTAATTCAGTTTCCCTTAAATTAAGAATAGGTTTGTATCCTTCAGGAATAATTAAATTACTCATAAATATATTTCTTATTTTAAGTAAAAATACTAATTATTAAATTCTTATCTACAAAATAATAAGATCTTTTTTCAATTAATATCACTTGTAAAATTGTATAAAAAATTATATAAATACTATTAAGATTTTTATACATTTGTTGCTTGTATCTCCTTATGAGTAATGATTATAATAACAATACAGGTTTAATTATCTTAAATAATATACCCGAATCTATTAAACCCGGTTGGGGAAGTTTTCTTTTATTTTATTACAATTCGTATATAAAACACGTACCTTACTGTATTAAAAGGCTACAAAAGATAGGTATAAACTCTGAGGATTGGTCTAAAGCTAGAGATATTGGTGAAAATATTTTAAAATTTTCTAAGGAAAATCCTTTTTTTGTTCCATCTTCTTATCTCACTCTAGCTCATAATATAGCAAAAATGATTGATCGAATTGCAAATCCTTCTTCATCTTCTGATAGAAGAGAAGAATGGAAAATTCCTTTTTTAGCTATGGAGACGGCAATTTATTTTAAAGATTCTGTTTTAGAAAACGATATTGAATCAACATTGTCTTTATTTACTCGAGTACCGGAATTGAAAAATACCATTAAAAATAGTAAGGATTTTGTTTTATTTAAAAGAATTAATGATATACTATGGATCAATTGGTATTCTGATTTGGAGCATGATTTAAACCCTACTTATAAATACCAAAATTACTTGCCTGATATTTTTATTTTAAAAAAATCAAATGCTAGTATTGAGTCTATAGCTAACCGAA
The DNA here is from genome assembly GCF_007845595.1 of Apibacter muscae. Classification (NCBI taxonomy): domain Bacteria; kingdom Pseudomonadati; phylum Bacteroidota; class Flavobacteriia; order Flavobacteriales; family Weeksellaceae; genus Apibacter; species Apibacter muscae. The sequence continues at coordinate 353,255 of NZ_SELI01000023.1, read as the reverse complement.
TACTGCAAATTGAGAAAGATATTATAAAGCTACCTGGAGATAAGGAAAATTGTAAAATTGTAGCTTCTGCTATTTATAATTTAAAATATTAACAATTAAAATCAATTATATTTTATTTTTTTGATGTATAATTGTCTAAATATTCAAAATGGATTTTATTTTATCTTTACTTTACAAAATAAGATATGTAGAAATTATTGAATTTTTAGGAACTTTTGCTTTTGCTATAAGCGGAATTAGAGGGGCAGCAACTAAAAATTGTGATTGGTTCGGTGCCTATGTTCTAGGTTTTGTTACAGCTGTAGGTGGAGGAACATTGAGAGACTTATTACTAAATCAAACTCCATTTTGGTTGCATAATGGTTTCTATGCATTATGCTCATTTTTTGCATTAATCTTTTACATTTTTTTAAGAGAACATTTAAATCATTTAAATCGTTTTTTCTTTTGGAGTGATAGTATAGGATTGGGGTTATTCGTTTTTGTAGGAGCCCAAAAAGCTATGGTAGCAGGATATTCCTTTTGGGTGGTAATAACGATGGGAACAATCACCGGCATTATGGGGGGAATTATGAGAGACACTCTTTTAAATCGTATTCCAGTAATTTTTAAAAGAGAGCTTTATGCATTTTCATGTATTGTTGGAGGTAGTACCTTTGTAATTCTTAATTGGTTAAGATTTGAATTACCTTTGATCAGTCTACTTACAGTGGGCATTGTTGTTTTTATAAGGTTTGTGGCTGATAGATGGAACCTGCAATTTCCGCGATTGAAGAGTGAAACAATTAGACAAAGAGAAAATTAAATAAGTTAAAAAATAATGCACCTATTTATAAAGTAGGTGCATATCTATTTATTTTTTATTTTCAATCCAATTTTTAACTTTATCTGAAAGTATAGATTCTTTAGGAGGAACAACATCCACAAGTCTACCATTCTCATCAATTAAATATTTTTGGAAATTCCATTCAACCTCTGAGTCCATTACTCCATTTTCTGATTTCTTTGTTAACCATTTATAAATGGGTGCTATATCATCGCCTTTCACAGATATTTTAGACATCATAGGGAAAGACACGTTAAAATTCGCTGTGCAAAATTTCTTGATCTCTTCATTACTTCCGGGTTCCTGTCCTAAGAAATTGTTAGCAGGAAATCCTAAAATCACAAAATTTTTGTCTTTATATGTGTTGTATAATTTTTCTAAATCTGCATATTGAGGTGTATTTCCACATTTAGAAGCAGTATTTACAATCATTATCTTCTTTCCTTTTAAACTGTCCATTTTAAAAGGTTTTCCATCAATATCGGTAACTTCAAAACTATAAATAGTAGAAATAGAATCTTTTTTTGATAAATTATTTTCTGATGAATTAGATTCTTGCTTTACCTCTTTTTTAGCGTTACAATTAATTAAAGTTAATTGTAATAATCCTAAAATACCACAGGTGATTATTATTTTTTTCATAAATAAAAAATATTTTTAATATTTCAAATGTAGTCTTTTTATAAGAAGATCACATATAAATTCAATATTTTATTAATAAGAATAATAGATATAATTTTAGCTATATTTAAAATAATAATAAATGAATTAATAAATTAATAAAAAGTTATGATTGTAGATTTTAAATAAATCGAATAATTAATAATTAGGCATTAATCCGTATTGGTTTGAAATAAAAGTTTGATTATTAAACGCTTCATCTTTTAAAAAAATTTCAATACAGTTAGGATCTTTTTTCCAATATTTTTTTACAGTATAACCGAACATATCTCCTGAATTAATATTATTTTCAATGTGTGAATCGTTGGGATTAACAATAATTTTTAAACCTGTTGAAGCATTCATCATTTCCATATCTCCTCTACTATTTCCACCTACGATTAATGGAGGAACCTTTATGAAAGTATTTATTGCTTCAGCCTTGCCTTGATTCATAGGATAAGGATTAACTAATAGGTTGGTAGCTAAATTATTTTCACTAATGACGGCTTTCATTCCAATAATTCTTTCCTTGGGTATTCCTAGTTCTCTGTGAATAATTTCTTGATATAACAACTCCGGTGAAGCTGAAATTATCCATATTTCAAAATTAAATTTTTTAAGATTTGTCAATAGTTCTTTCATTTCACCATAAAATTTATTTTTATACTTACTGTCGAAAGTACTAGTACCAAGATGCTCAATTTCTTTAACCGTCATTCCTGAAAGAAAGTTTAAAGTATTTTGTACATAATCATTTTCATCTATGGGTTTTAAAATATGAAATAAATAATTCATTTTTTCAATGGATATAGAATCATATTTACCGTTATACTTCATTTTTGCGTAGGTAAAAATTGCTTCTTCCGATAAGTAGTAGGGAACTTGTCCCAATAAGGTTCCGTCACAATCAAAAACGGCAACCTTCCTATCTTTAATATTTAGAGACGAAACCAAAAACTGCTTCAGTTTTTCATTGATCTCATCAGAAAAACCATTTATTTTTTTATAAGTTTGTGAATTCAAGTATATGGAGCTTACCATAAAAATAACTAGGATTAAAATTTTTTTCATTTAAAAAAGTTTTAAACGCAATATTTATACATTTATAGTTACTAAAATTAAAATAAATAAATGAAAAATATATATTATAGGTTTGCATTATTCTTATTCATTGTTCAATGCAGTCCTTATAAAAAAGCTGAATCACAATTAAATAAAGGTGATTACGCCCAAGCTTTTGAGACTTCAATAAACGTGTATACAAAAAATTATTCCCAAGATAAAAAAGAAAGACAATTAATACTATTGCAAAATGCTTATTTAAATGCAAATAAAAAAGAAGAAGAAGAATTGAAGATTCTTAAATCTAATCTCATTCCAGACTATAAAAGAATCTATTTAGTAACTAAAAGTCTATCTAATAGATATGAAAAAATTAGACCCTTACTTCCCTTATATAACAATGGAAAAGAATTAAAATTCCCAACCAAAGATTTACAACAAGCCTTGGCATTGGCTAAAGAAAATTATTTAAATTCCTACTACAATAAAGGCGTGAGTTTACTTGAAAGGAATAACAAGGCTAGTGCTAGGGACGCATACGAATATTTTCAAGAAATAAAAGAAGTAGATGCTAATTACAGAGATATTTCATTTAAATTAAAGGAAGCCTATAATCAGGGATTAAATATAATTTTAGTTGGTGTAAAAAACAATTCAGGAACTTATTTACCAAGCGACTTACCTCATACACTTTTATACAATATTAATAACTATAATAAGAATTTTTGGACTCTTTTCACATTAGATTTTAATGAACCGCATGACGAAGAAGTAGTTATCAATATTAATGGAGCATTCGTTAATTATGGCAATGAAAGAATTTTTACACATAATTATGAAAAAGATATTATTGATGGTTGGGAGTATTTGAAAGATTCAAGAGGATTTAATATAAAAGATGCAGATGGGAATTATATTAAGGTTGATAGATATGTTAAATTACAAGCACAGGTTACCGAAGTCATTAAGCAAATAGATGCCGTTATAAATGCAACATTTCAACTTTACAATTCTTTTACTGGAAATTTAATAAATACCTATCCTGTAACTTCAAGATCTGAGTTTAAATCTGCTTATGGTATTTTAAACGGGAATAGAGAAGCTTTGGATATATATGCATTAGAACTGATTAATGCTCCTAGAATACCTTATCCGAATGATAGGCAAATGTTAACTGATTGCGGTATAGATTTAAGAAATCAGTTAATAAATTTCTTAAATAGTCTTTAAGATTAATTAGATAAGTAAATTTTGTAACTTGCAATAAAATATATTTAGTAATGTCAGAGAATAACATATTAGATACGCTTATTATTGGTTCAGGTCCGTCTGGTTTTACCGCTGCAATTTATGCAGCAAGAGCTGAAATGAATCCATTATTAATTTCAGGAATGGAATTGGGGGGGCAGTTGACGACAACTACCGAAGTTGAAAATTTCCCCGGATATCCTGAGGGTATAACTGGCCCTGAGATGATGGTACAGCTGCAAAAACAAGCGGAGCGTTTTGGAACAAAAGTAATTATTGATACTGTTGTAGAGGTAGATTTTGGTAATCAGTTGGGAGATACACATACTGTTAAAACTTCCTCGGGTAATGAGTATAAGGCAAAAACTTTAATAATTTCTACCGGTGCTAGTGCTAAATATTTAGGTAAAGAATTTGAGGAAAAATATAGGGGTGGAGGAGTATCTGCCTGTGCAACATGTGACGGATTTTTCTATCGAGGCAGAAATGTGGTTGTCGTAGGTGGTGGAGACACAGCAGCAGAAGAAGCTACTTATTTAGCTAAAATTTGTAAGACGGTTTATATGGTAGTTAGAAAAGACTACTTGAAAGCTTCTAAAATTATGAAAGAAAGAGTTGAAAGCACATCCAATATTGTTTTAATGTACAACCATGAAGTAATTGATTTAAAGGGTGAAAATAATTTAGTGGCTCAGGCTGTAGTTAAAAATAATGTCACTAATGAAGAATCGATTTTAGAGGTAGATGGCTATTTTGTGGCTATTGGCCACTCGCCCAATACTAAAATTTTCGAAGGAAAATTAGATCTGGATGAGACAGGATATGTCAACGTTCAACCATTTTCAACACAAACAAATATTCCCGGTGTATTTGCTGCTGGAGATGTTGCGGATAAAAAATATAGACAAGCCATTACTGCCGCAGGATCAGGATGTATGGCAGCCTTGGATGCTGAGAGATATTTATCTCAAATTACTCATTAGATTTGCTTAGGCATTTATATATTGAATAATGAATTTTCCAAGTAAAATTTTAGAAAAATCAGTAGAAGAAATATCTCAATTGCCAGGAATAGGTAAAAGAACTGCTTTGCGTTTAGCCTTGCATTTACTAGAGGTACCTAAGAATCAGGCGGATAATTTAGCCAATTCTATAAGCCAATTGGTTCATAACATTAAACATTGCAAAGAGTGTAATAATCTTTCTGATACTGAAGTATGCATCATTTGTGGAAATTCTTTTCGTGATGATAAAACCATCTGTGTGGTGGAAGATGTTAGAGATGTAATGGCCATTGAAAATACGCATCAATACCAAGGAAAATATCATGTTCTAGGAGGTAGAATTTCGCCCATGGAAGGAATTAGTGCCTCTGATCTATGTATCTTTCCATTATTGGAAAGAATAAAAGAAAAACAAGTGGTAGAAATTATATTTGCTTTAAGTGCTACTATTGAAGGGGATACCACAATGTTTTATTTATATAAATTAATGAAAGATTTAAAAATAAAATTTACTACCATCGCGCGTGGAATAGGAGTAGGAGACGAACTAGAATATACCGATGAACTTACTTTGATAAGATCATTGCAAAATAGAGTACCCTATAGCCAAGATTTAATCTAAATAAAAAAACCTTATATATACATATAAGGTTTTTTTATATTAATCCTTTTGTTTAAAAACTTTTAAATAGGTAGAAAGTAAGAAAATACATATTCCAAAAATTCCTATTAAGGCAAATGAATATCTTAGATTAAAAGCATGAGAAATATATCCAATTATTGGTGGGCCTAATAAGAAACCAACGAAACCTATGCTTGAAACAATAGTTAAAGCCATTCCCGTATTAATTTTTGTTTTTTGTCCGGCTAAACTATAGATCGTAGGAATAATGCTAGAGACTCCCAAACCAATAAGCATAAAGGATAGGGTAGTAATTATTATATGTGGAAATAAAACAGCTATAAACAAACCAATAGATATGGATAAACCACAAACTTGTATAATACGTTGTTTTCCCCATTTTTGAGCGGCATAATCAGCAATAAAACGTCCTGTTGCCATCATAATCATAAAAGCAGCAAATCCTAAAGGAGCCCAATTTTTAGAAACATGAACAACTTCTTCAAAATAAATTCCACTCCAGTCAAACATAGCACCCTCTGAAGCCATACCACAGAATGCTGTTATTCCTAATAAATATAGAAACATTTCTGGGTAGGTCTTTTTTTTGTATGACTTGTTATTAGTTTCTTGAATTGATTGTACAGTTTTTTCATTGGATTCTAATGATACGGATTTTTTATCTTGCTGTAAATATTTACAATTAAAAATTATTAATATCCCTACAATAAAAAGTATAAATATATAATGTTGTAAAGGGGTTAAACCTAGGTTAATCATTAACAAACCAATTAAAGATCCAAAAAATCCTGCCAAGCTCCATCCGCCGTGAAACGATGACATGATGGGTTTTTTGTAAATATTTTCAATAATAATTCCTTGAGTATTGACAGAAATATTTACAAAATTTCCAAAAAAACCAAAGGCAACTAGGCTTAACATTAAGGTAAGTAAACTTGAGGATAATCCAACAGCAATAAGCCCTAAAACATGTAAAGGCAAAGCGAGTAATAATACTTTTTTGCTTCCTAAACGAGATATTAAAAAGCCAGATAGAACCATTCCTAAAATCTGTCCAATAGGGATCATTAAGAGAACATTCCCCCATTCTCCATCACCAACATGAAAATAATTCTTAATATCTGGAATTCTGCTTGCCCAACTGGAAAAACATATACCTTGACATATATAAAAGGCAAAAATTCCCAGACGTATTTGTTTATTTGAAAATTTAGATGAACTACTACTTATATTTTCATTCATGAAAACAAAATTTAAAAATTACGGCAAATGTAATAAGCAAGAATTGATTAATTCTATTTTTAGAAGTAAAATATTTAATATAATATAGAATAAAATTTATTGAATAAAAATTATTCATAATGAAATATTATCAATTAAAATATTTAAATTATAATTGGTAATAAGTTGTTTTATAAATCAACAAAAGTTATTCTTACACGAACATAATTTTTAAAATTTACTTTTCATAGTCTGGCAATTGGATATATTCTAGTACTGTATGACCCATTTTTTACTTCCAACAATAAAACCTATAATTTAAATTTTTGACATAATACCTTATTGTATATCTGCAATAGTATAGCCAATTTTAAATGCTCGTTCTACTGAGGGAATGGCTAAATCAGTTATGTTTTGTATATCATATATGGAGCCAGTTAATCCTCAGGTTCATCCTTTGGATTTACCAAAGGATTAACGTAATGAATCTTATTTTTTGCCATAGGTCTAATTATATGCATAATAGTTTGGGTAAAATCTGTGGATGATCCTATTTTGATGCTCTCGTTTCATAGAGAATTTAGAGTTTCAATAAATTGATATATATGAGATGTAAAATCAGACTGAGAGACAATTAAATATTTTTCGAAACTTTGCTACATTTATTGAATATCTTTCATGGAGCTATTTAGATTATAAACCTCATATAATTTATCATTTTTATATTTATTTATTTTTAATCAGAAAATACTTTTAGAAAGGTATGGAGTTTAGTAGTGCAACCATAGTCAATAACTGTTCCTGACCATTCCATAATAACTCAAGTTTTTTTTTCATTGAATATATTAATTTTTTTAAATTATGTAAATTTAAATGGTATAGCTAGGATTTGTATTTATATTACCCTCTTCATTATATTTTTGTAGCTCTAGCTTATTTTTTTCTTTTTTTGCTCTAAACTGTAGGTAAAACAAAGCATATATAAATGCGAGACAACAAAATATGCCTGTATATCCGGATAATTGATTGTAAAAGGTAAGCCAATGAATATTACTGCCAAAAAATTCTTTAATGAATAAAACTAATACACTACCTATATAACCTAAAAAATCATTTAATACAATGAAAAAGCCAACATTACCTTTAATTTTAAAACAAGCAATAAACCTTTCAAAAAATATGGTTTGAAAAGCAAGAAATGCAAAATATAAACATAAACTTTGAATAAATAACCATAGAACTGTATCTAATTTCAATTGATTGTAGTTTAAAGATGTTTTTGCCATTAAACACATTCCAACAATAAGAACGAACAATAAAATTTTTAAAGCACTTAAGTTATTTTTTATAAAATAAACTAAACAAAAAGTAACTAAAACTATAATAGTAACAACAGTATCAATCTGAGCAAATAACCAGTTGGAGTGCTCAGATGTGTTAACAATATTTACCAAGAAATCCTTTTTTATATCACGTGTGATCGTTAAAACTACATTTGCTATAAATAATACTATTAACAATAGAGCAAAATTTTTCACTAATTTTATTCTATCAATATTATTTAAAGGTTCTCTTTTCGATTTTGATTCAATATCTTCCCCATTAGGTTCAGGCAAACGATTGAGTATATAGATTAATAAGATAAGTATTGGCAAAGCTATTCCACCAATAAGAGCAGGCATCCAAAATTCGTTTACCTTTAAAACATTCATCATATACAAACCGACAGATTTTGCAGTTCCAGAACTGATTACCATGCTTACCCCCATAAAGCTTGCTAAAATATCAGTAAGTTTTCTCCCTTCCATATAACTAAAAATAAATCCCCACATGCAACCTAAAGACAGACTGTTGATAAACATTGGAATTAAATTATAAGGAGAATCTAATAATCCAAATAAAATTAGAGTTATCTCAGCAATCACCATGGAGCCAATGATAAACTTAAATCTGTTTTTTCTTTTTAATTCAGATATTAATTTAATACCAATAAATTTAGATATTGCCTAGCCCAGAATCTGTATAATTGTTACAACCACTTTATAATCAACGCCAAAAACTTGTATACCTTCAAAAGTTGCAGAAGTATAAGGTTTACGCAATGCATAGACCAAAGAATAGGACAATAAAGCAGCTCCTCCCGCCCATAGAATAAATAGTAAACGAGAAGAATAATTTTTTAAATTATTAATTTTTAACATAAAATTTAGCAAGTAAAAATTTTTGCTCAAAGAGAAAAATATTATGTTAAGATAATTTTATAATTATGTCATAAAATAGTTATAAATGGTAATAATAATAATCTTAAAATGTGATTTATAAATTTAATTTTAATAAATATTTTGAAAAAAAATAAATTAATTTAAATACAATAAAATTTTTTGTAATTTCGCTATTAGACTAAATTTAGTTTAAAATCGTTATATTAAAGATTAAGTTTTAAGAAATTTATTTATGAAAAAATTCAGTACAGGAATAATAATATTAGTTATTGCCATTTTTTTAATTGGGTTTTATATTGTAACTAGTAATCGAATGGTGGTTTTAAATAATGATGTCAAATTGAAGTGGGGAGCTGTAGAAACTGCCTATCAAAGAAGAGCAGATTTAATAACCCAATTAGCGGCAACGGTTAAAAAAGCAACAAATTACGAAAGAGAAACTTTAACAGCTGTCGTTGAAGCTAGAGCAAAGGCTACCTCTGTACAAATTGATCCTTCCAATTTAACACCTGAAAAATTGGCTGAATTTCAGAAGGCTCAAGCAGGTTTAAACAGTGCTTTAAGTAGACTTTTAGTCTCAGTAGAAAAGTATCCCGATTTAAAAGCCAATCAAAGTATTTTAGCCTTTCAGAGTCAGCTGGAAGGTACAGAGAATCGGATAAAAATAGATAGAGATAATTACAATATATCGGTTACCGAATATAATAATTATATAACACAATTACCTTACAGCATAATTTCAAGTATAAAAGGTTTAAAAGAAAAGGCTCTATTTAAATCCTTTGAAGGATCAGATAAATCTCCAGATGTTGATTTATTGTTAAACGGAGAAAAATAATTAATTTAATGCTATTTACAAATAATCAAGAAAAGCATATTATTGATACCATTCAACAAGTTGAAAAATTTACAACCGGTGAAATAAGGGTTTATGTTGATATGCTTTTACAAGGGGATCCACTGGCTGAGGCTCAAAGATTATTTTATAAATTGGAGATGCAGAAAACAAAGAATAAAAATGGAGTTTTAATATACGTCTCTGAAAACGAAAAAAAAGTTGCAGTGATTGGAGATGAAAATATTCATAGGTATGTAAACCAATCCTTTTGGAATAATCTAATTGAAGAAATTCTATATTCATTTAAAAATAAACAATTTGACATTGGAATCCTCACAGCCATAAAAAAAATAGGGGAACAATTAATAAAATATTTTCCATCAACCCCAGAAAATTTTGGTATAAATCAAATACCCAATGAGATTATATACAATAAATAGTTTATGGAGAATTTTGCTTGTGTTGCTATTAAATACAAGCATTTTTTTAGCCCAAAAGGAGTTTCAAATTCCTGATAAGCCAGCAAAAATATATCCAGTAAATGACTATGCAGGAGTTTTAACTCAAGCTCAAAAAAATCTTTTAGAAAAAAAACTTATTGCATATAATGATTCAACCTCTACGGAAATATTGCTATGTATAGTTAAAACCCTGACGGGAGATGATATAAATTATGTAGCTGCACGTTGGGGGAAAAGATGGGAGATAGGTAAACAAAGCAAAAATAATGGAATATTAATATTAATAGCTACAGAAGATAGACAATTGTCCATACAGAACGGTAGAGGTACAGAAGATGCTATGACAGATTTCATCTCTCACCAAATTATAAATGATTATATGATACCGCATCTAAAAAACGGAGATTATTATGGGGCTTCTAATTCAGGGATTGATCAAATTTTTAATGTTTTACAAGGAAAATTTAAATCATCTTCCAAAGATCAGCCACTAGATTTAGTCTCCTCGTTGGTGTTTATTATTGTTTTAATTATACTTTTTATATACATATCACAAATACTAAAAGGAAAAAGAAAAGGAACTTACTATAACAAAAACGGTAAAAATAAAGATGATGATTTTTGGGGGCCAGGTGGTGGATTTTTTGGAGGTGGATTCGGAGGCTTTGGAGGTGGATTTTCAGGAAGATCCGGTGGTGGTTTCGGCGGTTTCGGCGGTGGGGGAAGTTTCGGCGGCGGCGGTGCTAGTGGAAGATGGTAATTTAAAATTAAAAGTTATTTAAAATTAATTTTTAAAATTTTCTCTAAATAATATTTAGATTATATCTAAAAGGCTGAATATTTGATTATACATCATTTGTATAATAATATAAAAGACAATGATTGGTCTAGAATTTTATTACTAATTAACTGGGTAGTAAATGAAATTCAATGTTAATTTAATAATGCTTGTCACTAATGAAAAGTATAATCTTTGTAGCAATAATTTTTAGTCTTATACTTAATTCCTGTGAACGTAAGGACAAGACAGACAATAAACAAATAGAAAAAAAAGTATCAATGAAAACAATACCATTAAATATAGAAGATTTTAAAGTTAAAATTATGGATTACCAAAATAATCCGGATCAATGGAAATTTTTGGGAAATAAACCAGCGATCATAGATTTTTATGCTGATTGGTGTGGTCCATGTAAGATGGTAACACCCATTTTAGAAGAGTTGGCAGCAGAGTATGAGGGCAAAATTGATGTTTATAAAGTAGATACAGAAAAAGAACAGGAACTTGCTGCAATGTTTGGTATTAGAAGCATACCCTCTTTATTATTTATTCCGATGGATGGAGAACCTCAAATGGTACAAGGAGCTATCTCCAAAAAAGATTTTGAAAACATTATCAAAGAAATAATTTTTAAATAAATTAATTACTGATAAAATATGTCAAGTTGTCTTAACCACATATAATTCTATATTATTTTTTGATTTCTTATAAAAAGAAGTGTAGTAGTTAGTTAGAATTAAATTTTATCTTAAAAAAAATAATAATAAGCTTTGGCTTGAAGTTTGAGGACTTCGACCTATAAAAAAATATTCTTAATAAATAAATTTTGAATTTATGTACTGGACTTTAGAATTAGCATCCTATTTAAGTGATGCACCTTGGCCCGCAACAAAAGATGAATTAATCGATTATGCTATTAGAACAGGAGCACCTTTGGAAGTAGTAGAAAATCTTCAAGCCATAGAAGACGAAGGAGAAATATACGATAGTATTGAAGAAATATGGACCGATTATCCAACAGATGATGACTTTCTCTGGAACGAAGACGAATATTAAATAAATAAAGCCCTTATATAGGGCTTTATTTATTCACTTAAATTATTTGTAACAGAGCCAAATTTACTAAATTTGCTTGTTTAAAAATTAACAATACACCTCATACAGCATGAATATATTAAATTCTATCCTTAAACTATTTGTTGGAGATAAACATAAAAAAGATCTTGAACTCTTAAATAAATATTTAGAGAAAATAAAAAATGAAGAAGAGCAAATAGCAACCTTATCGATTGATCAACTTAGATATAAAACCATTGAGTTTAAGGAGAAAATAAATGAAGCAACCCAAGAAATCAGAACTAAAATTAATGATTTAAAGGAGAAAACTCAAACAACTGAAGATGTTGAAGAAAAAGAAAAGTTTTACGCAGAAATAGAAAAATTAGAAAAAGAATCGTATGAAATAGAAGAAAAAGTACTAGAGGAGATCTTACCGCAAGCCTATGCAGTGATAAAAGAAACGGCTAAAAGATTTACAGAAAATTCTACTATTGAAGCATCAGTTACAGACTTTGATAAAGAACTAGCAAATGCTAAGGAATATGTAACTATTAATGGAGAAAAATCCATCTGGAAAAATAATTGGAATGCAGCAGGAAAAGAAGTTCAATGGGATATGATTCATTATGATGTGCAATACATAGGCGGAACAGTTCTACACAAGGGTAAAATTGCAGAAATGGCAACCGGAGAAGGGAAAACTTTGGTAGGAACCTTACCCATGTATTTAAATGCACTGACAGGTAGAGGAGTTCATGTAGTGACAGTTAATGACTATTTAGCCAAAAGGGACTCTGCTTGGATGGCTCCTATATTTGAATTTCATGGTTTAAAAGTAGATTGTATAGATAATCATCAACCCAACTCAGAATCAAGAAGACAAGCCTATTTGTCTGATATCGTATACGGAACCAATAATGAATTTGGATTTGATTACTTGCGTGACAATATGGCAAATTCTCCTTCAGATTTAGTACAAAGAGAATTAAATTATGCCATAGTTGATGAGGTGGATTCCGTATTGATAGACGATGCCCGTACACCTTTAATTATTGCAGGTCCGGTTCCACAAGGAGACAAGCAAGAGTATCAAATTTTAAAACCAGTAGTTGAAAGTATTTTTACAGTTCAGAAAAATGAATTAACTAAAATATTTCAAGAAGCTAAACAATTATTAGCCAATGGAGATAAAAAGCTAGGAGGACAAAAACTTTATCAAGTTTTTAGGGGATTACCCAAATTTAAACCTTTAATCAAATTTTTATCGGAAGAAGGTAACAAAGCTATCCTATTAAAGGCAGAAGCATATTTTATTTCAGACAATAATAGAATGATGCCAGAAGCAGATAAAGATTTATATTTTGCTATTGACGAAAAAAATAATCAAGTAGAATTAACCGATAAAGGAATTGAATTTTTATCCAAAGGGAATGAAGATCCACATTTCTTTATGCTTGAAGATTTAGGTTCTGCTATTGCAGATATAGAAAGCAAAAATTTACCTAAAGAAGAAGAGCATAAAGAAAAAGAAGAATTTTTAAGAGAATTTGCAATTAAATCTGAAAGAATTCATTCACTAAATCAACTACTTAAAGCCTATACATTATTCGAAAAAGATATAGAGTATGTAGTTATGGATGGTCAAGTAAAAATCGTTGATGAGCAAACCGGACGGATCATGGAAGGGCGTCGTTACTCAGACGGTTTACACCAAGCCCTAGAAGCAAAAGAAAATGTTAAAATTGAAGCTGCTACCCAAACTTTTGCAACCATAACCCTACAAAATTATTTTAGAATGTATAATAAGCTTGCAGGAATGACGGGTACAGCAGAAACAGAAGCAGGTGAATTTTGGGAAATCTATAAATTAGACGTGGTTGCTATACCTACCAACAAGCCAGTGGTAAGAAAAGATCATCAAGACTTAGTATATAAAACCAATAGAGAAAAATTTAATGCAGTATTAAACGAAGTGATTCGTTTATCTCAAGAAGAAAAGAGACCTGTATTGGTAGGGACAACGTCCGTGGAAGTTTCTGAATTATTAAGCAAAGCATTAAAAATGAGAAAAATACCTCACAATGTTTTAAATGCTAAATTACATAAAAAAGAAGCGGAAGTAGTTGCAGAGGCTGGAAAACCGGGAGTAGTGACTATTGCCACCAATATGGCTGGTAGAGGAACAGATATTAAATTGATTGATGAAGTGAAAGATGCAGGAGGTTTAGCGATAATTGGTACAGAAAGACATGATTCTAGACGGGTGGACCGTCAGTTGAGAGGTAGAGCGGGTAGACAAGGAGATCCAGGATCCTCACAGTTTTATGTTTCGTTGGAAGATAATTTAATGCGTTTGTTTGGATCTGATAGAATTGCTAAAATGATGGATCGTTTAGGGCATAAAGAAGGAGATGTTATCCAGCATTCTATGATTAGTAATTCCATTGAGAGAGCGCAAAAAAAAGTGGAAGAAAACAATTTCGGCATAAGAAAAAGACTTTTGGAATATGACGATGTTATGAATAAACAAAGAGAAGTTATTTATAGCAGACGTAAAAATGCTCTTTTTGGAGAGAAGCTAAGTATTGATATTGCTAATATGATATTTGATACAGCTGCACTTATTGTTAAAGAGAACAAATCCAATCGAGACTTCAAGAATTTTGAATTTGAATTGGCTACTACTTTCGCAATGGATACTCCAATGGATAGTGCAGAATTTAATAGTTTAAATGAAGCTGATATAACACAAAAAGTATTTGAACATGCTGAGGCTTTATACAAAGAAAAACTAGAGAATACAGCAGAGCAACTTTACCCAACCGTTTCCAATGTATTTTTATCTCCTAATCGATCGTACAAAAACATTTCTGTGCCATTTACAGATGGTAGTAAAGTAATAAATGTTACTACAAATTTAGAAAAAGCTTACAACTCAGGAGGTAAAGCTTTATTGAAAGATTTTGAAAAGAGTATTACTTTGGCGATCATTGATGAAAACTGGAAAGACCATTTAAGAGAAATGGATGAACTAAGAAAATCAGCCCAGTCAGCCGTATGGGAACAAAAAGATCCATTGGTAATCTATAAGCAAGAGTCTTTCAAATTATTTAGAGATATGTTAGACAAAACCAATAAAGAAATAATTTCTTTCCTATTTAAAGGCGGTTTACCTATTGAAGCTAATAATACTACCATACATGAAGCTAAAGAAGTAAAACAGAAAATGGTTGAAAGTAGAAACTTTGAAGAAAACCAAGAAGAAGAAGCTAAAGATAGAGAAATACAGGAACCTTTACGAGTGAATAAAATTGGAAGAAATGAGTTGGTAACTATTCGTAATTTAAGAACGGGAGAAGTCAAAAACCTAAAATTTAAACAAGCACAACCGTATATAGATGAAGGTTGGATGGTTGAAGACTAAACATGAAATTAAAAAAAACTAATCCTAATAAAGGATTAGTTTTTTTCTTTGAAATGAATTCACGATTGTTAATATAAATTAATTAAAAGATTTGATACTTATTTATCCAATTTTATTTTAAAATTTGAATTCTATCTGTTCTTTAATTTACATAAATTTCTTTATAATAATATTTTTTTGGAATTTTAAGTACAATATGTAAATTCTTTTCTGTTTTTATTTTTCTATTTGTCCTGTATATCCATTAACCCATATTCCAGATATATTATACCCTGTTTTTGAATTAAAATTTAATGGAGAATCTATAAATATATAATTATCATTATAAACAACATCTAGTATACATTTTACACTTGTTTTTTGAGTATCTTGTTTAAAAATATAATTAACATATATTTGCGTAGCTTCTTCTAAAGATATTTTCATTCCTTTTTCTTTTTCTTTAAATTCATAGGTACCAAAAATATAAATTTTTTTTCTTTTGTATAAGAACAAGAAACCAGAATAAATAGGGAATAAAAAATTAGACTATAGTTTTTTAACTTTTTCATTGAGGATAGCTATTTAAGGGAAGGAACTTTAGGTTTAGGACAAGGAATAAGGATTTCTTTTCCCATATCATAAAATCCATCTTTTTTTAGTTTTTCTTCATTGGGAATGTACCAAAGAAGATCAGTTCTCCAGCGGGTGCTATCCGCCGGACAACGCTCACTAAAAACAAAACCCAAAAAATCTTGCCTTTGGCTTCCCAGGTATTTGGTTTGTCCCTCCCAGGTATCGTAACTCTCATGAGTAAGAAAATAAGAGGTATCATCCGTATAACGATAGAATCCCATAGAATATAAATCAGTATCTAGCTTATCCAGCGGAACTCCTTTTTTATTCCGGTAATTAATCATTACTTTTTTTAGTTCTTCCAAATCCGTAGGAGGATTTTTTATTAAAAAATCTTCAGTATAGATATAGATATCTCTGTGCGGATCACCATCATAGCTGGAAATGCTTTTTTTATCTTTTATTTTTACAGGTATAAATTTAAGAGAGGTATCTTTACTTTTTCCTGTATCTGTACCGGAGCAGGAAGCCAGAATAAACCAAGCACTTAAAAAAAGACTAAGAATTTTTAATTTTACCATTTTAGTAAGATTATGTTTATAATTACTGATAAGGATCTTTAGGTTTAGGACAGGGAATTATATTTTCCTGTTTTAGTTCATAAAACCCATCTTTTTTTAGTTTTTCTTCATTGGGAATCGTCCATAAAACATGAGTTTGCCATTGTGTAGTATCTGCCGGACAACGCTCACTAAAAACAAAGCCTAAAAAATCTTGTTCCTGACTCCCTAAGTATTTGGTTTGTCCATCCCAGGTATCGTAACTTTCATGAGTAAGAAAATAAGAGGTATCATCCGTATAGCGATAGAATCCCATAGAATATAAATCTGTATCCAGCTTATCCAGTGGAACTCCTTTTTTATTCCGGTAATTAATCATTACTTTTTTTAGTTCTTCTAAATCGGTGGGTGGATTTTTTATTAGTACCCTTTCAGTATAGATATAGATATCTCTGTGCAGATCACCATCATAGCTGGAAATGCTTTTTTTATCTTTTATTTTTACAGGTATAAATTTAAGAGAGGTATCTTTACTTTTTCCTGTATCTGTACCGGAGCAGGAAGCCAGAATAAACCAAGCACTTAAAAAAAGACTAAGAATTTTTAATTTTACCATTTTAGTAAGATTATGTTTATAATTACTGATAAGGATCTTTAGGTTTAGGACAGGGAATTATATTTTCCTGTTTTAGTTCATAAAACTCATCTTTTTTTAGCTTCTCTTGGTCAGGAATTGTCCATAAAACATGAGTTTGCCATTGTGTAGTATCTGCCGGACAACGCTCACTAAAAACAAAGCCTAAAAAATCTTGTTCCTGACTCCCTAAGTATTTGGTTTGTCCATCCCAAGTGTCATAGCTTATATGATTCAGAAAATAAGAGGTATCATCTGTATAACGGTAAAAATTCATGCTGTATTCATCCGTATCCAATTTATCCAATGGAACTCCTTTTTTATTCCGGTAATCCATCATTGCTTTTTTTAGCTCTTCCAAATCGGCTGGAGGTTTTTTTATTAATATCCTTTCTCTATAAATATAAGTATCTCTGTGCAAATCGCCTGAATAACTGGAAATAAATTTTTTTTCTCTTCGATTAACAGGTACAAATTCTATTTTATTTTGGGTACCGGAACAGGAAATAAGAATAAACAGGGAATAAAAAATTAGACGAAGGGTTTTTAATTTTACCATTTGGGAAGGTTGTTTAGGTTAACTTTTTGTTGGGCATCTTGGGCTTCATTTTCTTTTGCTGCTTGTTCTGCCTGTTGTGCCTTTATATTTTCCTGACGGGTATAGTAAATATTCCCGCTAAATTCTCTTTCTATTACGGCTTGGGTCACGAAGGGACGGTAACCGTACAAATGTTGCAAAATAAACCAATGGGCAAAAATTTCAGAGGCTTGGGGAAGTATATTAAACAGTTTTTCCATATCGGGCAAATCCAGCCCGAAATGATCCCACAAAATAATTCGGTAGTTTAGTTTATACTCCCGGGCATTTATTTTTTTAAATCCGGTTAGGTAAACCTCTCGTGCCCAAATATCGTTTAGGGCAATGGTACGCCCCTCTACCATATTTTTTGCGCCTTCCACACTAAATCCCCAACTATACATAATACGGCCGAATTGTTTTTGCTTTTTTTTCCTTTCATCAAAATCTTCTCGTTTTTCAAAGTATATTTGTTGATCTTTGAGTATTTGAAAATCGCCTTCGCTTTCTTTTAGCTTGAGGCTTAGGTAATCTTCTATTTTTTGGCAATAGGCAAGGGTAGCCGGCTGTTTGGCCAAGTTTTGGCTAAGTAATTCGCTTTCATAAATTCCTCCTTCATTTTGTTTAAATTTATCCACCATTTTACCTATGTTTCCTTGCAAATCTCTCCAGTCAAAATAACGTTCCACCATACTTTTAAACCGTTCAAAATGTTTTTCGGCCGCCAGGGTTCCGTATCTATCCTTATATTCTTTATATAATTTTTCGGTATACTCACCTGTGTTTTCCATATACCTAGCAATAAGTACTCCTCTTGGTTTTATTTCTTTCTTATACTTGGTATTAAAAATGTCCTTTTTATTGTATAGAGCCTTTTTATATACTTTAGGGGTTATATAATCTAAAGGTTTTACTTCTGTAGGAGCTACTTGCAGGTTGTCTTTTTTGGCTACAATTTCTTCGGGTTTCCATGCCTTGCCTTGTTCTTTCCTTTCAGGGAAAGAAGTATTTTCCCCGGAAGAAGGAATATAATTAACCCAATCGGCATCTTGTTCTAAAGAAAAGCCCCGTCTAGTATAATTATCTTTGTAATTACTAACCTCCGAAGGAGTGTAAATGGGTGGTTTACTTTTTACTCCCCTGCCAAAGGTCATATCATCGGCTACTCCATCTCCCGTGCGGTTAATCCCCGGCATTTTAAAGCGGTCTATAGGGAAAACATCATACACTTTCAGGTAATCCCCAAATATAATCGGCAATTCATATTGCTCATCTTTATAAGAAATTTTAAAAAATAATTCTAAATAACCGTCTTTGTCTTGTTGCAGTAATTCAGAAATAAATTTATTTTCGGTAACATAAAAGTTAATTATGGCTTTTCCTTCAGAATTTATTTTTTCGGTAGTATAAGGTTCATTTGTACCTGTATGTATTAAAGGAATTTCTGTTTTTTTTGTTTCTCCCTGAAATTTTCTTCTTTCTTGTCCTACTTGATAGGTTAGGGAACTATCGTCGTACAATACAAAGGAAATTTCCTCGCCGACGGCTATGTTTTTTGTTTCTACCACAAAAAATACTTGTTCTCCTATAAAGGAAGATTTAATTTTATCTTCGCCGGTTTGGTCAGAACTCCACCAACCTCTAAGAATATATTCTCCACCGGTTTTAGGTTGTTCCGGAGCACCGTAAATAATATCCTTATCGGAAGTAATGTTTATTGGTCCGTTAGAATTTAAGGTAAGCTTGTTGGTATACACCGAATATTTTTCCGATACTTTGGTTATTTTACCCCCTGCCCGTATTGTTATTTTACCTCCTGCCATTTTTAGAATAAATTAGATTTTTCACCGCTATTATTATGGGAAGTTTCCTGTGCATGAAAATTCATAGTAGTTTCTGTAGAACTTTGGTATTCCTCAGAAAGTTCTTGCAATTCTTTAGATTTCATATTTACACTACCTACGGAGTCCATATCAATATCCCCAGCAAACAAAGAGTACTGCATACCCACTTGGGTAGTAGCATTCATTCCTACCGAAGTAGTTTGGTTTTGCCCCGCACTAAAGTTCATGTTTTTTCCTGCGCTCAGGTTTATATTTTCTCCTGCCGTTACCGAAAAATCCTTAGGTGCATCCACCGAAATAGACCCTTGTCCATCCATAAACCAGCGATTTCCACTCGGGTCTTCCACCAAAATACTTCCTTTACCTTCGGCATCGTTAAAAACAATCTTGGTACCGCTACGGGTTTCAATCACCTTTAAATCATTCCCCTCCGTGTAATAACGGGCAATCTCTCCTCCGTTATAAGCCGTACCCAGCACCACCGGTGCATCCGGGTTTCCTCCTTGGAAAGCCACCAAAACCGTTTCCCCAACTTCGGGGGTAAAATACGTTCCTTTGCCCGAACCTGCATGCGGTTGAATGATCTGCACCCAAGGGGTCTGGCTGTTTTTGGCTTTTTGCCAAGCAAACTGCACCCGCACCCTTCCCATTTTTTACGGATCTTGGTTTTGGCTTACCACAGCATGCTGTACATCTGCTCTTGGGAAAGACCCCGAATTAAAAGAAGCAGGAACTACAGAATCTTTAGGCACACCCACAAAACGGTGTTCGTAGCCCAAACCATCTTCAAAACTATGTACAATTTCTAAAACCTTGTAACTCTCCGCAGGAACCTTACCATTTTTAAAAATCTGGTGCCCCGGCATCCAAACTTTCAACTTAGCAATATCGCCCACCCGAAGCGAAGGATTATTTACACGAGCTTCCAAGCGAACCAATTCTCTTTTTTTTCTTAT
The DNA here is from genome assembly GCF_007845595.1 of Apibacter muscae. Classification (NCBI taxonomy): domain Bacteria; kingdom Pseudomonadati; phylum Bacteroidota; class Flavobacteriia; order Flavobacteriales; family Weeksellaceae; genus Apibacter; species Apibacter muscae. Next base: position 332,677 of record NZ_SELI01000023.1, on the reverse strand, counting down.
GCCTCTCTCCAAATCCATATCAAGCGCCATTCTTCCCTCTCTTAAATTGCTATGTCCGTAATGTGCCGTAGGAATATGGCTAGCGTACAAATCCTCAGAAACATTGTTTGCATATTGCTGAAAAGGATTCTCGCTATACTGCACCCTTTTAGAAGAAGATTCTACAATCAAAGATTCTCCTTGCTGAGGGTCGTACCCCGTAAGCCCAAAAGCTTGCGCCCCCATTTGCATAGATAAATCATAATCGTAAATATCTTCCCCTTCCATCAGCTCCACAATTTTGCTTCCCCAAGCAGAAAAAATAAACTGCTCACCATCATAGTAAAAATATTCTCCAAACTGCGTTGCCAAATGTCTGATGAAAGAATAATCACTCTCATTGTACTGCGAAACATAAGGGATTTTATTTTTAAAATTAGCATTCATCCGAAACTGAACTAAGTTTTGCGGATAACAAATAGGTTGGATTTGCTACCCCCATAGGTAGGGATTTTGTGACTGATGTGACGAAGTCAATCTGCCTCTTACTCGGTAAGCATTCGATTGCCGTCTCCAAATACGGGTTTCTTTGCCATAGTATTAGTTTTAAAAATTAATATTTAAACGAATTAGAATAAAATATATGTTTATTTATCACAAAGGTAGATAAAATACAAGAAGTTGAGCAAATTTTTATCTGTATTTTTTATAAAATTTTAGTGATGAATGTATTATTTTATACTAAAGACCGCATGGATAAGTGGTTACACGTACGATTAGCCTTGATACATAACTATTGATAAATCGTTTTTTTATAATTAACTTTGTACGTATGTTTAATGAATTTGGAAAAATTATAAAACTTACTACTTTTGGAGAAAGTCATGGCACAGCCATTGGCGGAATAGTAGACGGTTTTCCGGCAGGTCTTCCGGTAGATTTAGAAGCCGTGCAAAAAGAACTAGATAGAAGAAAACCGGGGCAATCTAAAATTGTAACCCAAAGAAAGGAAGACGATAAGGTAGAATTTTTCTCCGGATTACTGGAAGGAAAAACTACCGGTCAATCCATTGGTTTTCTAATCCCCAATACCAACCAAAAATCTAAAGATTACGAATACAATGTGCAGGTTTTTCGACCTTCCCATGCAGATTTTACCTATACGCAAAAATACGGGATTCGTGACCATAGAGGAGGAGGGAGAACCTCTGCCAGAGAAACTGCCAACTGGGTGGTGGGCGGCGCCTTATGCAAGCAACTGATTCCAGAAATTAAAATTCAGGCGTACGTTTCATCCATCGGAGAAATTCAATTGAATAAACATTATACAGAACTGGATCTTTCTCAAGTGGAAAGCAATATTGTACGATGTCCGGAGGCATCCACGGCAGAAAAAATGATTGATTTGGTCTCCCGAATTAAAAAAGAAGGAGATACCATTGGTGGTACGGTTACCTGCGTAGTGCAGAACATGCCTATAGGTTTAGGCGAACCTATTTTTGATAAGTTATCTGCACGTTTGGCACAGGCAATGATGGGGATAAATGCCGCCAAAGGTTTTGAGATAGGAAGTGGGTTTGAAGGTACCCGATGTATGGGATCCGAACATAACGATATATTTATAGAAGGAGGAAAAACCTTAACCAATCATTCCGGCGGCATCCAAGGAGGGATTTCCAATGGAATGGATGTAGTGTTTAAGGTAGCTTTTAAGCCTGTAGCTACAATTATGAAAGAACAATCCACCATTAATGAAAGGGGGGAAGTTTCTACGATACACGGCAGAGGAAGACACGACCCTTGTGTAGTTCCTAGGGCGGTTCCTATTGTGGAAGCCTTAACAGCCATGGTTCTGGCAGATTTTACTTTATTAAATAAACTTAGAAAAATATAAACACCAAGAATTGGCAAAACCAATTCCAAAAAATTACAATTCAATCAAAGTGATGGCACAAACAATAGATCTAAAATATTATTGGGAACAAGCAGTAAGCTATGATTCTTATAAAGAAATTATTGAAAAACAAGCTCAGGAAGGTATAAATAACGAGGGAGATAAAGATATCCAAAAACTGGCGGAATATACACGGTTAAATCTTAGTAGGATTCACAGAAACGACAAAACTTTAGTTTTAGAAGAATCTGTACTTTCTATACTAAACAAACTGAATAAAAAGGTTAATATTCTGGCTATTTCTGAAGGTTGGTGTGGAGATGCTTCCCAAATTGTTCCAGTGGTTCAGAAGTTGGCAGAAAGTTCATCTAATATAGATTTTAAACTTTTCTTTAGAGATGCAGACGAAAAACTTATTCAGCAATATTTAACCAATGGGGGCAAAGCCATTCCTATTATCCTATTTATAGACGCTGAAACTTTTGAAGAAATATCTCATTGGGGACCTCGTCCGAAATCTTGTGCACCTTTCTTAGAAAAATACAAGGAAAATCCTGAAGCCTATACTCATGATGATTTTGCAAAAGACATTCAAGGATTTTACAACAAAGACAAAGGGCATGAAATTGCCAATGAATTAACGCAAATAATCTCTAAGATATAGTATGAAAATAAAACCTATTTACGTAGTAAATATAGTTTTTATAGCATTGATTATCGCTTTATTATTTACCCCTTTAAGGGGGTATTTACAAAAAATACAATCCTCAACAGCAGAAAGTAAGTACGCGAAAATAAGTCAATTAACTCCAGAACAATATAATATTGAACTAAAAGGTGTAAATACCCCGGATGTTAATTTTAAAGATTTTAAAGGCAAAAAAATTTTCTTGAATTTTTGGGCTACTTGGTGTCCTATATGTAAAAGCGAAATGCCAGACATTCAAACCTTGTACAATTCTAGCAAGCAAGACTATCAATTCGTGCTTATATACATGAAAGATGACAGGAAAAAAGTAGAAGAATATTTAAAAGAAAACTCATATACTTTCCCAGTTTATGAGGCAGTGAGTCCCATAGAAACCTCCTTATTGCCTACGGAATATCCAACCACTTTTTTAATAAAAGAGAATGGAGAAATTCAAGAAAAAGTCATTGGAGCCCGAGATTGGAAAAATTTGAAATTCTAATCAGTATCCAGATAAAATAGTAAAAAAAACGGTTATAAAAATAGTGTTGTTGAAAAAAATAGTATTTTTATGGCTTAAAAGATAAATTGTTACTCTTATGAAATTATTGCAAGGTTTAGGTGTAGCTTTAATAACGCCTTTCAATGAAGATGAAACGGTGGATTTTTCATCTCTTGAAAAATTAGTGAATTACAATATAGGAGGTGGAGTAGATTACCTAGTTGTTTTAGGCACTACCGCAGAAAGCGCTACTCTAGAAGCAGGGGAAAAGAGGGAAATCATTGAATGTATAAAGCAAACAAATAACCATAGACTTCCACTTATTTTAGGGATAGGTGGAAATCATACTGCTGAGATCATACGTCAACTTCAAACCACAGATTTAGAAGCATTTTCTGCTATCTTGTCGGTATCACCTTATTACAATAAACCTTCCCAAGAAGGAATCTTTCAACATTATAAAGCCCTTGCTAAAAATTCCCCTAAACCTATTATAATATATAATGTACCTGGTAGAACATCTTCAAACATAGAAGCTACAACCACCTTACGAATGGCGAATGAAATTGAAAATCTATTAGGAATTAAAGAAGCAAGCGGTAACTTTTTACAATCTACAGATATACTCAAAAATAAACCTCAGGATTTTATATTAACTTCCGGGGATGATGAATATGCCTTACCCGTAACTTTAGCTGGAGGGGATGGAGTAATTTCAGTCCTTGGGCAAGCATTGCCCGAAAAAGTTTCTCAAATGATACGCTTAGGTTTGGAAAACAAGGTTCAAGATGCCTATCAAATACACTACCAAATTCAAAGCTTAATTAGGCTTATTTTTGCAGAAGGCAATCCAACGGGAATCAAAGCACTTTTAGCTTTGCAAGGAATTATTAAAACCTCAAATACACGTTTGCCCTTAGTAAAAGCAACCCAACAACTCATGGATAAATTAAGTTCTGAATTAAAAAAACTTTAGATATAAATTCATTGAAAAAATGAATATGCATCTCAATAGCAATATTTAACCTTAGTGGTTTAATCGTTTAATCTTTGCATTCAATAAACTAAAACCAATCATAAATCATGAACAAAGATTCTATTAATTCGTCCAACAGCCAAAAGTTAATGCTAATCCCATTAGTATTAATAATTTCCCTGTTTTTTTTATGGGGGATGGCTAATAATTTAAACGATATACTTATCAGCCAATTTAAAAAAGCCTTTCAATTAACCGATTTTCAATCCGGTTTAGTGCAATCAGCGTTTTATTTAGGTTATTTCTTTTTTGCTTTGCCTGCTTCCATGGTACTAAGAAAATACAATTATAAAACTGGAATTATTATAGGACTACTATTATTTTCATTAGGGGCTTTTCTTTTTTATCCTGCGGCACAAAATGCTACTTATGGTTTTTTCTTATTTGCTTTATTCGTTATAGCTAGTGGATTGGCATTTTTAGAAACGGCAGCAAATCCTTATGTTACCATATTGGGCTCACCACAAACGGCTGCTTTTAGGCTAAATTTAGCACAGGCCTTTAACCCTATCGGGTGTATTACAGGGATTTTAGTGGGGCAGTATTTCATCTTTTCAGGAGTAGAACACGACGAAGCTACTTTAAGCCAAATGTCTCCCTCTGGGATTGAAGCTTATTATAAATCTGAAATACATGCGGTTGAAACTCCCTATCTAGTAATTTCAACAGTGGCTTTACTATTTTCCATCCTGTTTGCTTTGGTGAAATTTCCTAAGATACAAGAACAAAAATCGGGCAAGAAAGATTCATTATTTTCATCCTTGTCTCATTTATGGAAAATCAAACACTTTAAATTAGCTGTTTTTACCCAATTCTTTTATATGGGTGCACAAGTTTGCATATGGAGCTTTATGATAAGATATGCCAAATTTTCGATCCCTGGAATTAGCGATTTTGAAGCGGCACATTATTTAACGTTTTCACTAATTGCTCTTACGGTTGGAAGATTTGCCGGAACCTTTTTCATGAAATACATAAAACCAAATAAATTATTGGCTATTTATGCTATCATCAATATTGTTCTGGTTTTCATTGGAATTAGCTCTCCGAATCTTATAGGAGTTTGGGCTTTGGTTATATCCAGCTTTTTCATGTCAATAATGTATCCAACAATATTTTCTTTAGGGCTAAACCAACTGGGGAATGAAACCAAAACTGCTTCTTCAATTTTGGTAATGGCCATTGTAGGAGGTGCAATATTAACGGCAGTAATGGGTTTTGTATCAGACATTACAAGCATTTCAATGGCTATGATAGTACCTTTGGTCTGCTTTGTGTTAATTGCCCTATATGGTCTTTACGGTTACAAAGTAAAAAACAGTATAAAATTATAAACTACCTAGTATGATAAAAGCACGCATTGGAGCATCAATCCTTTCTTGGATACCGCCATCTTGGAAGGCAGATGCGGGATTGTATGCCATTCAACAAGCCTCAAAATCAGGTTTTGATTTAATTGAAATCTTATTGCCCAATTCAATGGATTTCGATGCGCCTACAGTTAAAAAACAATTAAAAGATAACCATATTGAAGCTGTTTGTGGGTTAAATTTATCTAAACCTTATCATATTCCTACCCACCCTAAAGAAGCTATAAAATTAATACAACAAGCCATAGATAAAGCTGCTATTTTGGAAGTGGATTATTTAGGAGGGGTTTTACATTCTGCTATTGGAGTTTTTAGTGGAAAGCCTAGAACTTCAGAAGAAGAAACTATACTTTTAGAGGTCTGGGGTGAATCTGCAAAGTATGCGGAAAAGTTTAATATTAATATAGGCATAGAGCCGATCAATCGATACGAAAGCTACATTTGTAACCAAGCGGAGGATACGTTGCAACTGATAAAAAGAGTAAAAGCAACCAATCTTTTTCTTCACTTAGATACTTTTCATATGAATATCGAAGAAACCAGTTTTTATGATCCAGTGAAAAATTCAGGAAAATGGTTAAAACATATTCATATGACAGAGAACGATCGGGGGATTTTGGGAGAAGGTTTGGTTAGATGGGATGATTTATTTAAGGGATTGAATGAAATCAATTTTGAAGGAAACTTGGTTCTTGAAAATTTTTCTTCTTCGGTTGCTGGTATGGCTGAAGCGGTATCGCTATGGAGACCATCAAAATATAAGGCAAACGAATTAGCCAATAAAAGCCTTTCATTTATAAGAGAAAAGATGGAAGAATTTAATAGAAACTAAAAATAAAGCTTGAAAAATTCAATTATTGAATAATATTTAAGTTAATTATAAGTTTAAATTCTTGAGCCTTTGTTTATTTGTAAATAAGATGGAAAAGGTATAACTTTGCAAGCGAATGAAAAAAATTATTTTTATTTTAACAGCTTCTACTTTACTATTAAATGTTAGCTGTGAAAAAAAATTAAATCGAGCATTAAAAAGTTCTGATAAAGGGTATGTCTTAAAAATTGCGGAAGAGTATGAACAAAAAAAGAAGTACCCACAGGCGATAAGTTTGTATGAGTATGCAAATAAATTAGTAGTTGGTACGGACGATGCACCGGAAATTGCCTATAGAAATGCACAATTAAATTATTTAGACGGAAATTATAGATTGGCTGCCCATCAATTTAAAACCTTTTTATCGACGTATCCACAAGATAAAAGAGCTGAAGAAGCAGCTTATATGTCTGCCTTTTGTTATTATAAAGATTCCCCGGACTATAATTTAGATCAATCCAACACAAAAAATGCATTAAAAGAGTTACAATCTTATATCAACAGATATCCAAATTCTGATAAAATTGTGGAATGTAACCGAATGATGGATGAACTCACCCATAAACTAGAGAAAAAAGCCTTTGAGAATGCCGTAACTTTGTATAAAATTACTGAATATAAAGGGTCAATAGTGGCTTTCAATAACGTTTTGGATGAATTTCCAGATACAAATCTTAGAGAAGAAATTCAAATCTATTTGCTAAGAGCAAAAACAGAATTGGCGGTAAACTCAGTTCACCGATTAAAGAATGATCGTTTGAATGATGCCGTTTTATCCTATACAAATTTTGTGAAAAATTTTCCACAATCGGAATATGTTAATGAAGCACAAAGACTAAAGAATCGTTTAGAAAATGCTAGAGAAGATTTTGATAGCAAAGAAAAAAACATAGAAGAGTCTAAAAATAAAAAAGACTCTGATAAAGAAAGAAAAAAAATAATTTAATATCCATACCTACTAAAAAATGAATTTGAAAGAATTAAAAGCGCCATCCAATACAATTACCTTCAATAAAGAAAATATTGAAAATAAAGTTGGAAACATTTATGAGGCTATAGTAATTATTGGGAAAAGAGCAGAACAGATCAATACTATTATAAAAAACGATTTAAATCAAAAGTTAGACGAATTTGCTTCAAATAGTGATTCCATGGATGAAATTTTTGAAAATAGAGAGCAAATTGAAGTTTCAAAATATTACGAAAAATTACCAAAACCAACTTTGATAGCTATTCAAGAATGGTTAGATAATGAAGTTTATTTTAGAAAAACAGACGAATAATTTTATTTTATGTCGGTTTTAATAGGAAAAAAAGCATTGCTTATAGTAACTGCTGGTATTGCTGCTTATAAAACCGCTTTTCTTGTAAGGCTTTTTATTAAAAAAGGGGTTGATGTACAAGTAATCATGACCCCAGAAGCCCATAGTTTTATAACACCGCTTACCTTAGGTACGCTTTCAAAAAACGAAGTTTATACAGAATTTTTTAGTACGTCCACGGGTAAGTGGAACAACCATGTTGATTTAGCTTTAAAGTCTGACTTTATTATTGTTGCTCCAGCAACTACAAACACACTTTCCAAAATGGCAAATGCTCTTGCGGATAACTTAGCATTAACCACTTATCTATCTGCCAAATGCCCTATATTTTTTGCTCCTGCCATGGATTTAGATATGTATTTAAATCCTAGTAATCAAAAAAATATTAAGACTCTTCAAGATAAAGGTGATATATTAATTCCTCCCAATCGTGGAGAGCTAGCCAGCGGTCTAGAGGGAGAAGGTAGAATGGCAGAGCCAGAGGAGATTGTTACTTTTATTGAAGAATCTTTTAAAAAAAATTCCATTTTCAACCATAAACGAATCTTAATAACCGCAGGACCTACCTATGAGTCTATAGATCCGGTGCGCTTTATTGGTAACCATTCCTCAGGAAAAATGGGTTTTGATTTAGCCAAAGAGGCTGAAAAATTAGGCGCTGAAGTAATTTTAATCTCAGGTCCAAGCCATGAAACAATACCTTTATCAAGTTCAATAAAGCTAATAAATGTTACATCTGCTCAAGAGATGTTTGAATCAGTATTTCAATACTATGATGAAGTGGATATAGCTATAATGTCTGCTGCTGTGTCAGATTACAGAGTTGAAAAAGTATCTACTACTAAAATTAAAAAAGTAGAGGAAACTCTTCAGTTGAATTTAGTCAAAAATAAGGATATTCTTTTCACTATGGGAGAAAAGAAAAAAAATCAAATGCTAGTAGGTTTTGCTTTAGAAACCAATGACGAGGAAATGAATGCACTGCATAAACTAAAGAAAAAAAATTTAGATATAATAATTTTAAATTCCTTGCAAGACCCCGGCGCAGGTTTTAAATCTAGTACGAATAAAATAACTATTTTTGATAAGAATAAAAATAAAACTTCTTTTAATTTAAAATCTAAAGAAGAAGTAGCTAAAGATATTCTTAATTATATATTCAGCAAAATATAAAATATAATTTACAATGAAAAAAATTCTGAGCTTTTTTATAGTTTTTATTGCATCTTTATCTACCTATTCGCAAGAATTGTATGCAGATGTAATTGTAAACTATGATAAAATTGCCGGATCCAATACTCAAGTATTTAATACCTTAAAAAAAGATTTAAAGGATTTTATCAATAATACTAAATGGACCGACGGAGGTACACTTTCTCTACAAGAAAGAATAAAATGTACCATTGGTATTACCATTCAAGAAAAAGTTTCCAATGAATTTAAAGCAACTATTTTCATTCAATCTGGAAGACCGGTATACAATTCCAACTATATCACTCCTTTATTAAATTTTCAAGACACTCAATTTAAGTTTACTTATAATGAATCTGAGAATCTAATATTTAATGAAAATAAATTTAGTGGCAAAAATTTAACGGATGTGATAAGCTTTTATGTTTATATGATTTTGGGCTACGATGCAGATTCCTTTTCAAGAAGAGGCGGAACCAAATATTTTGAGAAGGCAAAAAAAATAGCAGATAATTCTATCAATCAAGGCTATGATGGATGGAACACTTTTGAGGGACCAAAAACTAGGGGTAGTATAATTACAGATCTAATAAACAATAAATCCAATACACTTAGAGATGTATTTTACCAATATCATCGTTTAGGTTTAGACTTAATGGCGAATAATGAACAATTAGCAAAAAATAATATTGCAGAAAATTTGTTATCTTTAAAAGCCTATACCAATAACTATCAATTTTATCCCTTAGATAATTTTTTTATTGCTAAAAGAGAAGAAATAAAAAATATTTTTTCTGCGGGGCTACCAACAACTAAAGTTAATTTAGCAGAATTAAAGACCTTGTTGGAAACAATTAATCCCATAAATAGTAAAGATTACTGGAATCAAATTAAAAACTAAAGATTATGTTAAAACATTTATCAATTCGCAATTATGCGTTGATAGATCATCTTAATTTAGATTTACCTAATGGCATGATTACAATAACTGGTGAAACCGGTGCAGGTAAATCTATTATGTTAGGAGCATTAAAATTAGTTTTAGGAGAAAGAGCAGATCTAAAATCACTTAAAAATTCGGATGAAAAATGTATCATTGAAGCTGATTTTTTAATTAAAAAAAATAATTTTTTATCTTTTTTTATAGAACATGATCTTGAATTTGATGAAAATACAATAATTAGAAGAGAAATTTTACCTTCAGGCAAATCCAGAGCATTTATTAATGATAGTCCAGTTACTTTGGATATTCTTCAAAAATTGACCTCTCGTCTGTTGGATATTCATTCGCAGTTTGAGACTGCTCAACTATTAAATGAGAAATTCCAGCTAGATTTATTAGATCATTTTTCATCTCTACAAGAGGATAAAAATGAATATGAGAAAATATTCACACAATACCATTTAGAAAATAGAAAGCTTCAAGAGCTAAAAGATAGATTGTTAACCGGTTCTAAAGACCAAGAATATTCAAAATATCTATTAGAGGAATTAGAAAAAGCAGAATTGGATGAATTGCAGTTTGATGAATTGCAATCTAATTTTAATTTAATGAAAAATTCTGAGTTTTTGGCTCAAATTTTATCCGAAAGTAAACAAATCATAGATAATGAAGATGTTGGGCTTTTACAACAAATTCAAGTTATTATATCTCGCATGGATAAAGCTTCCCAGGTTTCCATAGATGTAGAAAAGCTTTTAGAAAGAATAAACGGTATAAAAGCTGAATTGCAAGATATTTCATTTGAAAGTGAAAACCTGCTTGAAAAATTAGAGCTTGATCCAATAAAATTTGAAGAATACAATCAAAAAATTAATCTTATTCATTCCTTACTTTATAAGCATAAAGTTTCAGATATTAAAGAATTAATAACTGTTCGTGATGATTTAGCCAAAAATCATTTAGATTTAGAACAAATAGAATCTTTAATATTCGAATCAGAAAAAAAGATTGAAGAATGTACAGAAATACTAAGTAAAAGAGCCAAAATTTTAAGTTCTAAAAGATTGGAAAATGCACCGGTATTAGAAAAAAATATTTTAAAAATTCTTTCTAATTTAGGTATGGATAAATCACAAATTGAAATTAAAGTTGATCCCTTAAAAGATTTTACTCCTTCTGGAACAGATAAAGTTTCAATCTTATTTTCCGCCAATGTTGGTATGCCCATTCAGCCAATAGTCAAGGCTATATCAGGGGGGGAGCGTTCCCGAGTTATGTTAGCCATAAAAAAAATTATGGCAGAAAATGTGGAATTACCTACCTTAATTTTAGACGAAATTGATACCGGAGTTTCAGGAAGAATTGCCAATGAAATGGGTAAGTTAATGCGTGATATGTCTAAATCTATGCAAATAGTTACAATTACGCATCTACCTCAAGTAGCCGCTAAAGGAAAAGTACAGCTAAAAGTTGAAAAACAGGAAAATATGGGTAAAACAACTACCGGAGTTAGAAAGCTATCAGAAGAAGAAAGAATTGAAGAAATAGCCCAATTAATTAGTGGTTCTGATGTTACAGAGAGTGCAAGACAGCAGGCAATAGAGCTGTTTAAATAAATTATATTTTTATAATTTATATTCCTATTAAATTATGGCATAGAATTTTAATTAACTATTGAAATTTAAAATTCTCTTTTGCATGAAAAGATTCCTTATTCCTGTGATATTTCTATTCTCAATTGTAAGCTTCTCTCAAGAAATATACTCAGGAGAATATAATACTAAATTTTATTTGTTTTTAGGCAGTTATCAAGGAGTGGATATGAAGATGTTATATACTATGAACAAAACTATACAATGGATAAATATAGATAGTGCAAATTTAAATCAGGTAGGAATACTTTCTCCTGTTGATTTTATTAAAACAATATTGTCTAATCAATTGTATTTTCAAGTAAACAGTATAGAACAATCCCCATGGACTGCGCAAATTAAAGACAATTCCTTTTATATAAATGATTTACAGAATAATTTTACTAAAGAAATACCCATACATATAAATTTTAATGATCCTACTATATATTTATCCTTTGAAGATGATAATAAAAATCTTAAAGGTTCAATAAAAAGAATATCACAAGAAGAAAGCAATTCTTTATGTTCTTCTGAGGAAATTCCTTTATGGAAAACTACATTTACCTTCAATAATAGAACTTATGAAGGATGTACCTACATAAAGAATAATTAATTCATATAAATTTCTCCAAACGGATAAGAATAAGCAGTTAAAAATAATCTTTATTTTATATTAATTTATAACAATTTTTTCACAGTTATTTATAAATTATTAAATGTTAAATTATTGTTTTTTATGAATTTTAAGTATTTATAAGGTTAGAATTTTTAAATAATTATTAATTTATGATATAAAAAAAAGGAGAATTATATGAAAAACAGATATCTATTTATTTAGATGTTAATTAATTGATATTCAATCAATTAAAATAACTAGATCAAATACTTTGCAGGTATAGTTAAAATTATTAGATTTGAGCTAAACATAAAACTAAATTTGACTAGTTACTTAAAATAAAATAAATGGATCAATTCTCATTCTTAAATGCAATACATTCTGAATATATTGAGGAACTTTATCAAAAATATTTGTCTTATCCTGACAGTTTAGAACCTAGTTGGAAAGCTTTTTTCCAAGGTTTTGACTTTGCAAATACAAGTTATGAAGGGAAACAAATAATAAATGAAGAAAAAAAACAGTTCATTGTTGATAATCATACGGGCATTTCTGAAGACGTTGTAAGAGAATTTAAAGTCATAAATCTTATTAACGAATACAGAATGAGAGGGCATTTTTTTACTAAAACTAACCCTGTCCGACAAAGAAGAACTTATACCCCAACTTTAGATATTGAAAATTTTGGATTAACTACAGAAGATTTATCTGTAAAATTCAATGGTAAAATTATAGGCCTAGATCAATACTATACACTTGCAGAAATTATTCAACTACTAAATAAGGTTTATTGCAATTTCATAGGTATAGAATACATGTATATACAAAGTCCAATTGAAATACGTTGGATTCAAGAATGGCTTAAAAAAGGTTTTAATCAACCACAGTTAAATTTAGAAGAAAAGAAAAGAATATTAAAAAAACTTTCGCATGCCGTAGCATTCGAAAATTTTCTTCATACCAAATTTGTAGGTCAAAAAAGATTCTCTCTAGAAGGTGGAGAAACTTTAATACCTGCACTTGATGAAATTATTAATAATTCCTCTGAATTGGGAGTTGAAGAAATTGTAATTGGTATGGCACATAGAGGTAGACTAAATGTGCTAGCCAATATATTTAATAAATCTTATTCGCAAATATTTACAGAATTTGAAGGAAAAGATTATGTAGAAAATATTTTTTCCGGAGATGTTAAATATCATTTAGGTTCCTGTAATAAATACAATACAAAAAAAGGCAAAGTAGTTAATATTAGTCTAGCTCCTAACCCCTCACATTTAGAAACGGTAGATGCCGTGGTTGAAGGAATTGCAAGAGCAAAAGCAGATCATAATTTTAACGAAGATTATAGCAAAGTTTTACCTATACTTATACATGGAGATGCAGCTATCGCTGCTCAGGGAATAGTATACGAAGTTCTTCAAATGATGAAGTTAGACGGTTATAAAACTGGAGGAACCATTCATATAGTAATTAATAATCAAATTGGTTTTACTACTAATTATTTAGATGCACGTTCAAGTAGCTATTGTACGGATATAGCAAAAACTGTTCGTTGTCCAGTATTGCATGTAAATGCAGATGATGCGGAAGCGGTAATACATGCGGTTCGATTTGCTTCAGAATACAGAAGTATATTCCATAAAGATGTTTTTATAGATCTTTTAGGATATAGAAAATATGGACACAACGAAGGTGATGAGCCTAGATTTACGCAACCTAAGCTATATAAACTAATTGCTAAGCACCCAAACCCGAGAGAAATTTATAAAGCAAAACTTGAACAAGAAGATGTTATAACTCCAGAACTAATCGCTGAAAGTGAAGAGCAATACAAACAACTTTTAGACAAAAATTTAGAAGATTCAAGAAGTATGGACACAACAAAAGTTGAATTGTTTATGCAACAAGAATGGAAAAATTTTGATAGAGTAGGTGAAAAGGAACTTTTAAACCCGACGGATACCTCATTCCCCATCGATGAGTTAAGGCAGATAGCAAAAGTGATAACTCAAGTTCCAGAGAATAAAAATTTATTTAATAAAATTCAGCGATTACTCAACCAAAGAAAAGAAATGGTAGAAGTAAGTAATTCCATAGACTGGGGAATGGCTGAATTACTTGCCTATGGAACCTTATTGATGGAAGGACATACGGTTCGTTTATCAGGGGAAGATGTAGAAAGAGGAACTTTCTCTCATAGACATGCGGTTATTAAGACAGAAGATACAGAGGAAGAAATAATTACCCTCAATCAACTAAATACACAAGCAAAATTTTATATTTATAATTCACTACTTTCTGAATATGGTGTTTTAGGATTTGAATATGGTTATGCCATGACTACACCCTATTCTTTAACTATATGGGAAGCCCAATTTGGCGATTTTGCTAATGGAGCTCAGATAGTGATCGATCAATATTTATCAGCAGCAGAAGATAAATGGAAAATGCAAAATGGATTAGTTATGCTACTCCCTCATGGATTTGAGGGTCAAGGTGCAGAACATTCATCGGCTAGGATAGAGAGATTTTTATCTCTATGTGCCAACGGAAACATGTACGTTATCAATTCAACTACTCCAGCCAACTTTTACCATGCAATTAGAAGACAATTAAAACCTAATTTTAGAAAACCTTTAATAGTATTTTCTCCTAAAAGCCTATTAAGGCATCCCAAAGTTACTTCCACTCTAGAAGAATTGGCAGAGGGCAGTTTCCATGAAGTTATTGACGATCCAAGTTCAAATGTAACAAAAGTTACAAGATTAGTCTTTTGCTCAGGAAAAATTTATTATGATCTGTTAAAGAAAAAAGAAGAGCTTATGGATGAGAAGGTAGCTCTAGTTAGAATTGAACAATTGTATCCTTTACATTGGGAAAAAATTTATCAGATATTAGATAAATATGAGAATAAAAAAGAATTTTACTGGGTACAGGAAGAACCTGAAAATATGGGAGCATGGTGGTATATTTTGAAAGAGTTTAGGAAATTTGATATTGATGTTATATCTCCTAAGGCTAGTAGTTCACCTTCCCCCGGTTCTCATGATCGATATATAAAAATACAGAAATCTTTAATTAATAGCGTATTTAACAATATAAAATAAAAATTAATAATGATACTTGAAATGAAAGTTCCCTCACCGGGAGAATCAATAACTGAAGTAGAGATAGCGACTTGGCTGGTTAAAAGCGGAGATTACGTAGAAAAAGATCAAGCCATAGCTGAAGTAGATTCAGACAAAGCAACCTTAGACCTTCCGGCAGAAGCATCGGGCATTATAACCTTAAAGGCTGAGGAGGGAGATACAGTACAAGTGGGACAAGTGATCTGTTTAATAGATACAGATGCAGAAAAAACCAATGAAACTCCAGAAAAGTCAATAGAAGTATCTCAAGAGAAATTGAATGAAAATACTAAATCTGTATCCCATTCAGTTCCAAATCCTGAACCTAAATATAATTCCTATGCAATTGGAGAAGCTTCCCCTGCAGCAAAAAAAATACTGGAAGAAAAAAATATAGCTCCATCAACCATAAAAGGAACTGGGAAGGATGGAAGAATTACTAAGGAAGATGCAATTAAGGCAGCCGTTCCATCCATGGGAACCTCTGCAGGAAATGGTGCTAGAACTGCCCAATCGGTAAAATTATCTGCTTTAAGAAGAAAAGTAGCTGAGCGTTTAGTTAGCGTAAAAAACGAAACGGCAATGCTAACTACTTTTAACGAAGTAGATATGAGTGAAATTTATAGATTGAGAAATGAATTTAAAGAAGAATTTAAAAATAAGCATGGAGTAGGGTTAGGGTTTATGTCATTTTTTACTTTAGCAGTGGTTAGAGCATTAAAATTATATCCAGACGTAAATTCAATGATTGATGGTAATTATAAAACATCTTATGATTATCAAGATATAAGCATAGCAGTTTCAGGTCCTAAAGGACTTATGGTTCCTGTACTGAGAAATGCAGAAACTATGACATTTAGAGGAGTGGAACAAAATATAAAAGAACTAGCTTTAAAAGTTAGGGATGGAAAAATAACTGTTGATGAAATGACAGGAGGAACTTTCACAATTACGAATGGGGGAGTTTTTGGATCTATGCTTTCAACACCAATTATAAATCCACCCCAAAGTGCTATTCTAGGAATGCACAATATTGTAGATAGGCCCATAGTTAAAAATAAACAGATTACTATTGCACCTATGATGTATGTGGCATTGTCTTATGATCATAGAATCATTGATGGAAGAGAGTCTGTTGGATTTTTAGTTGCTGTAAAAGAAGCTGTGGAAAACCCTTTGGAATTCTTAATGGATAACAATCCACAAAAAGCCTTAGAGTTATAAGAATAAAAAAACCGATAATTCAATTATCGGTTTTTTCTATAAATATTTATTAATATTCTGTGCTAAATTGTTTTAACATTCGAATATCATTTTCTGTAAACATTCTAATATCACCAATTTGGTACATGAGCATTACGATTCTTTCTATTCCCATTCCAAAGGCAAAACCACTATATTTTTCAGGGTTAATATTGACATTTTTTAAAACATTCGGATCAATCATTCCACAACCTAAAATTTCTAACCATCCTGTACCCTTAGTTATTCGATAATCGGTTTCAGTCTCTAATCCCCAATAAACATCAACTTCTGCACTAGGTTCTGTAAAAGGAAAATAAGAGGGTCTCATTCTTATTTCAGATTTCCCAAAAAGTTCCGAAGTAAAAAATTGTAAAGTCTGTTTTAAATCAGCAAAAGATACATTGGTATCTACATATAAACCTTCAATTTGATGAAACATACAGTGAGAACGAGAAGATATATCTTCATTTCTGTAAACTCTCCCCGGAGATAAAATCCTAATAGGAGGTTCATTCTTTTCCATATAGCGGATTTGAACAGAAGAGGTATGTGTTCTTAAAACTAAATCTGGATTCTTATCTATAAAAAATGTATCCTGCATATCTCTAGCTGGATGATGTTCCGACATATTTAATGCGGTAAAATTATGCCAGTCGTCTTCAATTTCAGGACCATCAGCTACAGAGAATCCAATTTTCTTAAATATGCTTATAATCTTATTTTTTACAACACTTATGGGGTGTCTAGTACCCAAGTTAAAGGGATAGCCTGGACGTGTTAAATCCAATGTATCACTAGTAGGTTGTTTACTAAAATTATAATTATCTTTTAATGAGTTAATTTTATCATTTACTAATTGTTTTAAATGATTGATTTGCTGTCCGAACTCCTTTTTAGTGTCATTAGGGACTTCCTTAAACTTTTGAAATAAATCATTCAATATACCCTTTTTACCTAAAAATTTAATTCTAAAATTTTCTAATTCTTCAGGATTTTTCGGATTAAATTCTTCTACTTCTTTTAAATAATTTTTGATATTATCTATCATTGTTATAATTTCTTTAAATAAAATTTTTAAATATATGTGGGCTATGCAAAAATACTAAAACTAATAGATTATTTTAGATAAATATTTGAAATTAATAAAACATAATTTTTTTGATTTATCACGTATTAGCTAAAAAAACACTTGAAATAAATAAAAATTTTTAAATTTTTTATGTAAATTTTAAATAAATATTTATTTTTATGCTAAAATAAATTGTATAAACGTATGAAAAAATTATTCTACATTCTATTTCTACTTGTTTTAGTGCCTAAATCAGGTTTTGCACAGGGTTCTAAGATTGATCAGTTACTATTTTCAACCTTAATTGAAAGTAAAGCCTACATAGATAAAGGTAAAGTTGCTGATTATATTCCTGAATTGAGTAAAGCTAACAAAAATTTAGTGGGAGTTGCATTGGTAGATTCCTTAGGAAATTTACATACCAAAGGAGACACAAAAAGTAAATTTACTATGCAAAGCATCTCAAAAGTAATAGCCTTAATGCTAGCAGTGGAGGAAAGAGGTGAGAAATATGTTTTTGAAAGAATGGGTTATTATGGAACAGACAAACCATTCAATTCATTTGAAGCTTTGGAATATAGACATAAACCTTTAAATCCGATGATGAATGCAGGTGCAATAGTTACAACAGCTTTGATTAAAGGGAAAGATGATGAAGCTTATAAAAAAATCCTGGAAAGAGTAAGATATATTACTAAAAATGAGGACATAAATATCAATGAAGCGGTTTATCAATCTGAAAAGGAAACAGGCAATAGAAACAGAGGAATGTTTTACTTACTAAAGAATTTTGGATTGTTTGATGCTGAAAATGAAGAAAGCTTAAACAACTATTTTAGACAATGTTCCATTGAAGTAAACGCAGAGGATTTAGCCAAAATTGGATATTTTTTCGCCCATAATGGAACTAGATTTGACGGTGATAAAACATTTTATAACCCAGAAATCAGTAAACTAATTAAATCCATCATGCTAACTGCTGGAATGTATGATTATAGCGGGGAATATTCAAGTAAAATTGGAATTCCTTCTAAATCCGGTGTTGGTGGAGGAATTATGGCATCTGTGCCAGGGAAAATAGGCATTGGTACTTTTAATCCTTCTTTAGATGAGCAGGGGAACTCCGTACCTGGATTATATATTATGGAAAAGCTAAGTAAAGAACTTAATTTAAGTATTTTTTAACATTTACATAAAAAGCAATAAAATTTTTAAAATTTTATTGCTTTTTTCCAATTATTTTTACTGGATATTTTTCTTAAGATCTTTTAATTCGTCCTCTGCTTTGTTTAATGCGCAATTGGCTTGTTCTTTAGTTTTATCTTTTAAATCTTCAGCTTTATCTTCTGCTGAGTCTAATAAGTCTTTGCCTTTATCTTTTAAATCTTCAACCTTATCTTTAGCTGAATCAATAAGATCTTTACCTTTATCCTTTAAATCATCAGCTTTATCTTCAGCAGAATCTGTAAATTCTGAAACTTTATCGCTGATTTTACTAGTTATTTCACTAGCTTTATCCGATATTTTATCAAAAAAAGAAGAGATAGAATCTTTGAAATCGTTTGATTTACCCTCAACTGAATTTTTAACGTTTTCTGTCAGTTGTCCAGCCTTAAATGCTTCTTTAATAATGGTTAAAGCTTTTTCTGCCTGCTCTTTCGTTAATCCAGTTTCCTTTTCTAACTTTTCAATAATTTTGTCCATAACTTTAATATATTGAGATTTGATTTTATCTTATTAAGAGCAAAAACTAAACCATATATTAGAAATTGTTTAAAATCTTATCTATTAGAAAGGTTTCTAATTCTTAATTTCATCCATAAATTCATTTAAAAATAATATCATGAACTCATGTCTTCGATGGGCTATGGATTTAGCCGTATCAGTATTCATCAAATTTTTAAGTTTTAATAGTTTTTCATAAAAATGCATAATAGAACTAGAATTATTATTTTTATATTCTTCCTTGGAATTATAAATATTCAAATTATCATCCGGATTATAAATTTCTCTACCTTTATTTCCTCCATATGCAAAAGCTCTGGCAATACCAATGGCTCCCATAGCATCTAATCGGTCTGCATCTTGAACAATTTTAGCTTCAATAGAAGATGGTGGTTGATTAAATCCGCCATTGTATGAAACTTCAGAAATAATTTTTAGTATGTCATCGATAAACTTGTTATTAAACTCCATGGACTTTAGTAAAGGAAAAACTATTTCTTTAGTTTTATCAATGCCGTTATGCAGTTTATAATCACCAATATCATGCAACCAAGATGCAATAATTACTTTTAAATTATCGGCAGATTCATTAAGCATAATTTTTTGAGCATTATTTACCACTCTTACAATATGCCAGTAGTCATGTCCAGAATATTCATTATACAATCGGTTTTTAACAAAAGTTTTTATATAATTTATTTTATCTAGTTCATTCATATATAAAATTGAATTTTAAATATTATAAATATATTGGGGTATGATTTTTATTTTATACGATACATCATAAATGTAATGGTGTAAAACCAAAGATTAAACAATAGGGTATATGTTAGACCATAAATCATGCTTAACCCTAAATTTTTTTTACATTTTAAAGAATTTTTTAAAACTATACTCAAAGATTTAAAGAAAATCCAATAAAGCATTATAATGAATAAAAATATTGCGATATGAAAGTGGTTATCTATGGTAGAATAAATTGCCACTAGTATAATACTGCTTAAAATCCAATATAAGATTTTATCTAAACAATTATTAGGAATCACTGTAAGCCCATAATTTTTATTTGATGGAGTAGGTGTATTTTTACAAAATAATCCTTTAAATAATCCAATAGTAATAAATAAAAATATTACTGGCGAAATTATACTTCCAGTAAATATAGCATTTTCAATTAAAGAATGTTCCTTTTTTATGGGGTAAATATTTAGACATAGAATTGTTATAATTAATACTATTAAAGAGATAAATATGGTAGATTTATAGTCAAATAAATAATGTAATATTTTCATAGTTGTTTAATTGAAGAATAGTAAAGTTAATTGTTTAAATGTTTAAACGAAAGAATTGAGCAAAAAAATATTCTATTATTTAAATATTTTTTAATTGGTTGATCTTTTAATACATACGAAGGGCAAAATATTAAATGAATTTAAAACGTATATTTGAATCTATAATATTTTAAAAGGGTGGAGTTTGTTAATGTAATTTTGCCACTCCCTATTAAAGGGGTATTTACATATCATGTACCTAAAGTACTTGAAAATAGTCTACAAATTGGGCAAAGAGTTGTCGTGCCTTTTGGTGGAAAAAAGTTATACACTGGAATCATTTTAGAAATTCATAAGATAAAACCCGAGCTCTACAAGACGAAAGAGATTTTTACAATATTAGAAAATGAAGCATTTGTTACTATAAGCCAGTTAAATTTCTGGAAATGGATATCAGAGTATTATCTATGTACCTTAGGAGATGTTTATAGAAATGCTTTTCCAAGTGCTTTAAAATTAGAAAGTGAAACGTATATAAGAAAAACGGGTCACGAGATAATATGGGAAGAATTGGATGAAAGAGAAATATTTGTAATGCAGAATTTAGAAGTTAAAACTTCCATCGATTTAAAGGAAATTGAATCATTTATTTCTAAAAAACATATTGTTC
This sequence comes from Apibacter muscae, assembly GCF_007845595.1. Classification (NCBI taxonomy): domain Bacteria; kingdom Pseudomonadati; phylum Bacteroidota; class Flavobacteriia; order Flavobacteriales; family Weeksellaceae; genus Apibacter; species Apibacter muscae. The sequence continues at coordinate 311,520 of NZ_SELI01000023.1, read as the reverse complement.
CTACCATAAAATCATTGTTTGAAAAAAATTTGGTTGAGTTGGATGAGCAAATCATTGAAAAATATAAACCTAAGCAAATGGTTTATTTGGATTTGAATCCAGATTTTAAAAATTCTGAAATTTTTAAGCGAGCGCTTTTAGAAATTGATAGAGCACCCAAACAAAGAGAAGCCTTCTTAGTATTTATTCAATGGCAACAACAGAGAACTAGTCATATAGGAAAAAGAGAGCTTGTGGATAGATTCTCTCCGGCTGTTGTAAAAGGATTGATAGATAGAAATTTTTTAATCGAATTTCAATTGCAGATTGATAGAATTGAAGATTACGACGATAATATAGAGGATTTTAATGAGCTTTCAGAGGCTCAGAACCAAGCCTTTCATGAAATCCGTAATCAGTTTTCTAAATATAACACAGTTTTGTTACAAGGAGTTACATCCTCTGGTAAAACAGAAATTTATTTTCACCTGATTGATGAACAATTAAAATTGGGTAAGAATTGTTTGTTACTATTACCGGAAATTTCAATTACTACGCAATTAGTTACTAAAATTCAAAAAAGATTTGGCAATGAAGTAGGGGTTTATCACTCAAAACTAAACCAGAATGAGCGGGTTGAAGTTTGGAAAAATACATTGAACAATAAATACAAAATTTTAATCGGAGCTAGGTCAATAATTTTTCTTCCTATTCAAAACATAGGATTAATTATTGTAGATGAAGAGCACGACAGTTCTTATAAGCAAAGTGATACTTTGCCCTTATACAATGCTAGAGATTGTGTGCAAATTTTAGCCCACCAATTCAAGGCTAAGGTGTTACTTGGTTCGGCAACACCGTCCATGGAAAGCTATTACAATTGTGACCAAGGTAAATTTGGTTTTGTGGAACTAAATCAAAGATTTGGAGAAATAAAATTACCTGAAGTTGATTTGGTTTCATTACGTACACCAACCATTACCCCCAATATTTCTTATGAATTGTACGAACAAATTAAAATTTGTTTAGAAAATAAAAAACAAGTTATACTTTTTCATAATCGTAGAGGGTTTTCACCCATACTAGAATGCAATCAATGTGGCCATTCGCCCACCTGTCCCAATTGTGATGTTTCATTGACCTATCATAAAGTCTCTTCAACCTTGCGTTGTCATTATTGTGGAAATACTCGGGCTTTGCCTCAAACATGTCCTAGTTGTCATTCCCATTCATTGGAGACTAAAGGAATCGGAACACAGCAGATCGAAGAAGAAATTATACATTTATTTCCAGAGGCAAGGGTAGCAAGAATGGATGTAGATACCATGAAAAGAAAACATGCGTATGAAATACTATTTGAAAAAATGCACCTCCATGAAATAGATATATTAATAGGGACGCAAATGGTTACCAAAGGTTTAGATTTTGATTCTATACAATTGGTTGGAGTTATACGTGCGGATTCATTATTGAATTTCCCAAATTTTAGAGCGGAAGAACGAACCTTGCAATTGTTAACCCAAGTAAGTGGAAGAGCAGGAAGAAGAGAAGCGGGTAAAGTTTTAATACAAACTTTTGATCCTGAAAATCCTTTATATTTATTCATTCAAGAAAACAATTACCATTTAGCCAAGGATACTATCTTGCAAGAGCGGAAGGAATTTTTATATCCCCCGTATTATCGTTTAATTGAGATTACCTTTAAACATAAAAAACAAGACAAAGCAAAGAAAACGGCTACATTTGTAGTAGAATATTTAAGGAATTTTATACAAGAACCTTTTATATTAGGACCTGAGGAGGGGCTAATTCCTAGGATCAACAATTATTATATATATAAAGTACTGTTGAAGCATCCTGCAAATAAATCAACCAAAAATTTAAAATTTTTTATTGAACAAAGTTTAACAAAAGTTGAATCCGTCCAAGCCTATCGATCAGTGAAGATTACCATTGATGTAGATCCCTTATAAATATTAAGGAGCTAAACGTTCTATTTTCCATTCAAAATTATCTAACAATGTATATAATATACGATCGTGCAATCGATTGGGTCTTCCCTGCCAAAATTCAATTTGTTTAGGTCTTACTAAATATCCACCCCAGTTATTGGGTCTCTCAAGTTCATTTAAACTCTTAGTTTCTTCTTCTAAAACTCTTAATTTTTCTTCCAGAAATTCACGGTTGGGAATCACTTTACTTTGCTGAGAGACTATTGCTCCTAATTGGCTTCCTCTAGGGCGAGAGTGAAAATAACCATCAGATAAATTCGCTGATAATCTCTCTGCGCAACCATTTATAATTATTTGTTTCTCTAACCGATCCCAATAAAAATTTAAACAAACATTATTGTTTTCTTCAATGGCAGTACCTTTACGGCTTTCGAAATTAGTAAAAAAAATAAATCCTTCCCAAGTAAATTTTTTAAGTAAAACCATACGGGTGCGTGGATTTTTTGAATCTTCAATAGTTGAAACAGACATAGCATTGGGTTCTAAGATCAAATCGTGACTTTTTGCAAGTAAGTACCAGTCTCTAAATAATTCCATAGGATTATCTTTTAGATCTAATTCCAAAAGTTTTCCGGAATTGTAAATTTTTCTTAGGTTGGATAAATCTTCCATTATTTAAAATATGTATTTTTACTTCATGTAAAGATATTTAAAAATGAGTTATAAGGGTAATTTATTAATTGCTAAGCCTGGTTTGAATGATGAATATTTTTCAAAATCTGTTATATATTTAACCGGAGATGATCCATTTAAAGGTTCTGTGGGGGTTGTTTTAAATAAGTTGTACGAAAAAAAGTTAAATGAGATAATCCCAGAAATTGATTTAGACATGGATGTATATATGGGAGGTCCCGTGAATCAAGATCACTTGTTTGTCATACATTCAAGACCAGATCTAATTTCAAAAGGTACATATATAGGTAAAGATTATTATTGGTCGGGCAATTATAAAGAAATTACTTTAGCACTTAAAAATAAGTGGATTGAAAATGATGAAATTCGTTTTTTTATAGGCTATACCGGGTGGAAATATAAACAGTTGAGAACTGAAATAAACAATAAGGATTGGATGGTTTTGCCCGATAAAGATCTAAATATTTTAAAATGGGAAGATAATCTTTGGAAAAATAAATTAATAAAAGCTGATAAAAGGAATATTATATGGGTAAATTATCCTACGAATCCGTTATATAATTAATAAAATTGAATATTCTAATCAACTATTTTTCAAAAGAATTTAAAATTTTCGTTTAATTAAATACATTATAATGTTATTAAAAACCATCACTAAAATATTAATTATTGTAAATCTATTTATTATTTCTTCATGTCATTCTACTAATATTATGAATATGAATAAAGTAGAAAAACATACATTAAAAGAAAAAATTGATCATTACCAATTTACGGGTATAGTAATAAATAATGAAAAGAGTATTTCTAAGGGAAATAAACAATTGCATATTTTAAAAATTCAAATCACTAGTTCAGTGAATGAAAATTTACAACCTAATACAATTATCTACGCTGTTGTCGATAGGAATAATTTATTAAAACCAGAAATTAATAGAGAGTATGTTTTTAATGGAAATGGGAGCTATACATCTAAACTAGGCAAACACTATATAAAAATTATAAAAATTCAGGATTTAATCTAAAAATCTAGACATAATTGAGAAAATTTTTAAAGTAATCCTTTTAATTTATCTTTAAATAATAATCATTATGTAGTTAAAATTTATTTTCAAACCTTATCCTTAATGAAACTCCTGTTAAATTTAGCTTTTCTTATTGCAATGTTCAATTCATAACCAATTAATATAAAAGTTACAGATAGGTTTACCCATATCATAAGCATAAGCATCGAGCCAATGGAACCGTATAGAACATTAAAGCGAGTAAAATGGGTTATGTAATAACCAAATATATAAGTACATATAGGAAATAGAAGGGTGGTTAGTAAAGCACCAGGAATGACTTCTTTAAATTTTAATCGAGCAGTTCTACCCCAATAATAAAGAAAACAAGTTCCAAAGAAAAATATTATTGAAGATATAATATAATTAAAAATGTTAATTATTGTTCTAAATTCTATGATATTGAATGATATAGAATATTGAAAGAGCCTTAAAACTATTTCACTTACATAGAATAATAGTAAAGAAACAATTAAAAAGATTGAAAAAAATAATATAATAAATATGCTTAAAAAGAATGACCGAAAACCTTTAAATTCTATGGGATCATGATTGTTAACCGATTTGAATCCTGTGATTAGCGATCTTATTCCGTTGGAAGATAATATAATAAACAAAAGAACGGATAACAATAATAAATAAATATTTGGTCTATTTAAATGATTATTTACAAGTAGTATACGATCATTCATGTATCCATTTACAATATCAAAAATATTGGGAGGTAAAAGTTTTTTTAATAAGAAATCATAAATCAAATGCTGGATTTCGTCGTAATAAGGTAAGTAACTGATAAAAAGTAAAAAAAATATTAAAAAAGGAAAAAAACTCATAAATACATTCCAAGAAGCAGCTGCAGCTCTATATCCAATCGCACCTTTAGTTATTCCTTGAAAACAGATTTGAAGAATTTCATACAATGAAATTCCATTAATCGATGAAATTTTAATTCTTTTTAAATATTGCTTAACACTCTCCAATATATTCATAGCATACTATTTAGACTATTTAGTACTTATAAAACAACTAATAAGTACTAAAATTATCTATTCCTTAACTAAAACCTCATCTTCAGCAATATTTAAAGAATTATCAAATAGGAAATAAAGTTTATTCTTTTGCTTTAAAAACTTAAAATGATTTTGATCTAAAGAAATAATTGAATCTTTAGAATTCCAAATATACCTACCATTTAAAAGGGTTGTATTTTTCCGACTATCTTCTTCATCAGCCAAATGAATTAATAAAGAATATTCGCCATTATTTTTTAAAGTTAGTTGTACATTCTCACAATCATCACAGGAAATAACTCCATTATATGTTCCAGTTATAACATCTAAATTTGAGATATTTTTATCCTTTTTTTGTATTGAATTGAGTGAATCTAAAGCAATGGTTGATTCATGAACTGAATTTTTTTTACAACTTAGGATACTTGTAAATATTATTATAAAAAAAAGTAGTTTATATCTAGCCATATTTTATATCTCAGTATTAAGATCAAAATCCTCTAAATAATCAGAAATTCTTTTTATAAACATCCCCCCCAAAGCACCATCAACCACACGGTGATCAAAAGTATGAGATAAAATCATTTTATGTCTAATTCCAATTAAATCACCTTGAGGAGCTTCAATAACCGCTGGTTTTTTCACTATACTTCCTATGGCAAGTATTGCTACTTGAGGTTGATTAATAATTGGGGTTCCAGCAATATTTCCAAATCCTCCAATATTACTTACGGTATAAGTTCCTCCTTGAGTATCTTCAGGATTTAATTTATTTGTTCTTGCTCTGTTAGCCAAATCATTAATCTTCCTGGCCAAACCAGAAAGACTTAGTTGATCAGCATTTTTTATAACAGGTACAATTAAGTTTCCGTTAGGCAAAGCAGTGGCCATACCAATATTTATATTTTTTTTCTTAATGATGGTAGAGCCTTTAACAGAAATATTAATCATTGGAAAATCTTTAATCGCTTTAACTACCGCTTGTATAAAAATGGGTGTATAAGTTAATTTTTCCCCTTCCTTTTTATAAAATAAATCTTTAAATTTATTTCTCCATAATACAATATTGGTAACGTCCGTTTCTACAAAAGAGGTAACATGCGGGGCTATTTGTTTGCTCCTGAGCATATTTTCAGCAATCAGCTTTCGCATTCGGTCCATTTCAAAAATTTCATCCGATTCAGAAGATGAAACTATAGTCTTAGTAGATAAATCATTGATTAATGAATCGGAAGGAGTTTCACAATCCCTAGAAATAATTTTAGACTCTATAATAGATACCTTTTCAGTAGAAGAAATCTCACTTCTATTTTTAAGATAAGTAAGTATATCTTCTTTAGTAATACGCCCGTTTAAACCAGTTCCAACTATACTCTGTCTCTCAGATTCAGAAATATTTTCTTGCTCACAAATTGCTCGGACTAATGGGGAATAATAATTATCTTTTTTCTTTTCAGTGTTTTCAATGGAAGAAGTATTGTGTACTAATGGAGATTCTAATTGTGCAATTATTTCTTCTTCACTACTTTCAATCAATGTATTGGAGCTTATATTATTGCTATTACTGGAAGAATCATCTTCAACTTCTAAAATAGCAAAAGCTTCCCCAATGTCACAGACTTCATTAACATCTTTTAACTTCTTTATAAGTTTACCTGCTCTAGGAGTTGGTACATCGGAATCAACTTTATCTGTTGCTATTTCAACAATAATTTCGTCTTCATTAATAAAATCACCTTCATTTTTTACCCATCGGGTTATTGTTGCTTCTATAATTCCTTCCCCCATTGGAGGTAAGGTAATTTTATATTCACTCATAATATACAATTAGCCGTGCAAAATTAATGAAAAATTATGATTTGAATAAAAGATAAATACTTTGCATATATTTAATTGTTAATCAGTATTTTATGATAATTATAAAAATATTATTTTACCAATTCAAAATATAATATTTATTTTTAGTATAATTTTTGTAAATAAAATACAATGAGAATAGATAAATTTTTATGGTGTATAAGAGTATATAAGACTAGAGCAATTGCTACAGAGGAATGTAAAAAAAATAGAATTTCATTAAATGAACATGTAGTTAAGCCTTCAAAAGAGGTTAATAGCGGTGAGATGTATACCATAAGAAAAAATCAAATTGATTATAAAATTCAAGTAATCCAAATCCCAACCAACAGAGTAGGTGCAAAGCTAGTTTCCTTGTATTGTAAAGATCTTACGGAACCCGAACAGTTAGAGTTGCTCCAAACAAGATTATCAACACAAAATTATTATAGACAAAAGGGAATAGGAAGACCTACCAAGAAAGATAGAAGAGATCTAGAAAGTTATATTTCTGATGATCTTTCAGAGGAAAATTAACTAGGTTTAGTTATATCTATAATTTCATTTACAATTGTAGGAACATCTTGATTTCCATTAATTTTATATTTTGCCCTTTCGTAATAAGGAAAGCGTTCAAAAATATGTTTAGCTATAAATTCTTCAAGATTTTGATCTTCAATACGAGAGATTAAAGGACGATGTTCTTTTTCTTTCATTAATCTATGTGCTAGTTCCTTAGGTGATAATTTTAAATAAAAAGAACAGCTTTTGTTATTTATTGTTTCAATGTTGTCGTAATAAACAGGGGTACCTCCTCCTAAACTAAGTACAATAGATTCTAAATTTAAAATTTCATGTAAATATTTTTTTTCAATTTTTCTAAAGTATACTTCCCCTTTCTTATAAAAAATCTCATTAATAGACATTTGTTCTTTACTACTAATATAAGAATCTAAGTCTATGAATTTTAGTCCGGTAATATCAGAAATTTCTTTTCCGATGGTTGATTTCCCACATCCCATATATCCAATCAATGAAATATTCATAAATCAAAAATTTTCACAAATATCTAATTTTTATTTATAAATGTTTGTATAAAAGAAAAAAGTATTTATATTTGCACTCGCTAAACGCAATTAGAATATAATTGACCTGGTAGCTCAGTTGGTAGAGCACAACACTTTTAATGTTGGGGTCCTGGGTTCGAGCCCCAGCCAGGTCACAATTTAATTCTAATTCAGTTTAAGTCAATCAAATTTGACCTGGTAGCTCAGTTGGTAGAGCACAACACTTTTAATGTTGGGGTCCTGGGTTCGAGCCCCAGCCAGGTCACTTAGCTTGAGTTTATCTCAAGCTTTTTTTATTTTAATAAACTCACGTGGTGGAATTGGTAGACACGCCATCTTGAGGGGGTGGTGTCCGCAAGGATGTGCCGGTTCAAATCCGGTCGTGAGTACTTATATTTTTTCTCCAAGATGAGATAAAATTGTTTAAATGTTTGTTCTATAATTTACTTTAATGCATCCGTAAATTTATTGATATATTACCTTTATTGTAATCAAAAATTTTTATCTCTGAAAATCTGATTTTTAAATTACATTAATGTTTATTTAAATTGAATATAGAATACATAAAATATAAGAAATTAAAGAATATTATTCATAAAAAACTTCAATATATTTTAAACATGTAATATGTTTTAAATAAAGGTTTACATTTAAATTAATTATAAAATATTATATTAGCCTAAATTACAATTTATTTTATAATGGAAAACATTTTAAATTTACTTACAAGTGGCTTAGGAAGTCAAATCATCAATGGAATTAGTGAGAAAACAAATACTTCAGTTGAGCAAACATCATCGGTAGTTTCATCAGCAATCCCAGCTTTATTAGGGGCTTTACAGAATAATGCATCTACTGAAGATGGAGCCCAAGGAATTTTAAATGCTGTAACTTCTAAACACGATGGTAGTATACTTGATAATATTTCTGGCTTTTTAGGGAATGGAGGAAATGAGCAAGAAGGTAAGGGGATTCTAGGAAATATATTTGGAAATCAATTAGGAGATATTCAAAATGGAATTAGTCAGAAGACAGGAGTTTCTGCAAGCAGTGTAGGTAGTATATTAAGCTTATTAGCTCCTATAATTATGGGATATTTAGGAAAACAAGCACAATCCTCAAATATATCTGATGGAGGGGGGATTTCCAATCTGTTATCCAGTCTTTTAGGGGGGAATTCAGGAAGTAGCATTTTGTCAAGTATACTAGATCAAAATGGAGATGGAAAATTAGGTTTAGATGATTTAGCAGGTTTAGTTTCTGGGAATAAAAGTTCAAAGGGAAATGGACTTTTGGGTAATTTATTAGGCAAATTTTTAGGCAAATAAATCTTTTCAATAAAGAACTATAAAAATAAGATAAAAACTGAATTTTTATAGTTCTTTATTTTCGAGCATAGGAACAAATTGGTAATCACCAAATTCCATAGTTTCGAAGGTATTGATATCTAATTTTAAAATTGTATACATTTTTTGAGCTTCATCTCCAATAGGAATAACCATTATTCCTCCTATGGCTAACTGTTGTAATAGCATTTTAGGGACATTTGGAGCACCAGCAGTTACAATAATTTTATCAAAAGGAGCAAAAGAAGAAATTCCTTGGTATCCATCTCCAAAAGTTTGATATTTTGGAGGGAAATGAATTTTTTTTAAGATTTTTTTTGAAAATTCAAACAATTCCTTTTGCCTTTCAATAGTAAATACTTGTGCTCCTAATGCAACTAGAACAGCTGTTTGATAGCCGGAGCCAGTTCCAATTTCAAGTATTTTTTCACCGCGTTGAACATGTAAAAGCTGTGTTTGAAAAGCTACTGTATATGGATGCGAAATTGTTTGACCGGAAAGAATGGGAAAAGCCTTATCTTCATAAGCTAAATCCTCAAATATTGAATCTATAAATAAATGCCGAGGAACCTGATTCATGGCCTCTAAAACCATTTCATCACCAATTCCTTTTGATCTAAGTAGTTGAATGAGCTTATTTCTTTTTCCTTTGTGCTTGAGTGTATCTAAAGCCATATTTAATAATGCAGGATTATAATTTAGTGTTTTTTGGTAATAAAAAACTTAGATTTAACAAAACGATTGAAATTAATATGAGTACAATACCTATCCATTGTAGAAAATACACATTTTCATTCAAAATAAATTTTGCCATTAAGACAGATATGGGTAACTCTAATGAGGCTAGAATACTTCCTATACCAATACCTACTACAGGCATCCCTTTAGTAAATAATATAGTGGGTAAAATTGCTCCAAATAAAGCACAGATAATTCCCCATTGGTAAAATATTGTAAAATTGAAAGTTCCTTGTAGAATACTTTTTCCCCAAATTAAAGATACTAGTATAGTTGAACCCATAAATAAATAAACAGAACGTAGAATAGGTGACATTTGCGTTCCAATTTTATTGGAGGAATACATGGAACAAGTGTAAGATATTGCTGCTAATATACCAAATGATAAACCTATAGGATTAAGTTTTACTTGATTATCATTAATTAAATTAGTGGCTAAAACCGTACCTATTAGAATAAGAAAAATTGAAATAATTTCAATCAAAGAAGGTTTTTTTTTATTAACAATAAAATCTATGAAAGCCCCCATCCAAACAGCTTGCATTAGCAAAACGATACATATAGATACAGGAATTTTATAATGGACAGCTAGATAATAAAAGGTGCTCGTTAAACCAAAAGAAGTCCCACAAATGATAAGTTTATATTTATCCTTTGTTGAATGTTTAATTTGTTCTTTTCTATAAATTATTTTATGAATAAAAATTAAACTAATTAATCCTATAAGCATTTGTGAAATTACAACTTCTCCAGTAGTATATCCATGATTATAGGCTAAACGAACAAAGGTAGCTACCAATCCGTAAGAGGATGCTGCCAAACAAACATACAAAAGTGATTTAAGGTAACTAAGATTCATGGATTTTAAATTCGGTTGCAAAAGTAAAAAAGTATTCCAATAAATATAGAATACTTTTTGAATCGATTTTAAATTCCTAGAAAAATTATTCAAAAATGGTAATTGGCAGAATCATTTCTTCCAAGGAGATACCTCCATGCTGATAGGTATTTTTGTAATAATTAACAAAATGATTGTAATTTTTAGGATATGCGAAAAACTTATTTTCTTTTGCAAATATATATTTAGAATTAACATTAACTTTGGGTAAAAAATAATCTTCAGGATTAGATATTGCAAATACATCCTTTGAATCGTACTGTAAATTTTTACCTAATTTATATCTTAAATTGGTAGAAGATTCACGATCTCCAATCACTTTGCTTGGCTTTTTTACATAAATGGTCCCATGATCAGTTGTAATTATAACTTTAAATCCTTCTTCAGAGGCTAGTTGAATTGTTTTTAAAATGCTTGAATTTTCAAACCATGTATAAGTCAAAGATCTAAATGTTTTATCGTCTCTAATCAATTCATTTACAATATTATTATTAGTTTTTGCATGAGATAAAATATCAATAAAATTGTAAACGATACTTATAAAATCAAATTTTAAATTAGACTTAAACTCATCGTAAACTTTCTTTTCAAATTCTGCATTCAAGATTTTATAATATTTCAACTTAATATTTGAAAGACCTAGTCTTTGAAGCTGTATTTTTAACAATTCTTCTTCAAACTGATTTTTATGTCCTTCCTCAGTTTCTTGAGTCCAATATTGTGGGTAATTTTTTTCAATTTCTGATGGCATTAAACCAGCAAAAAAAGAATTTCTAGCGTATTGTGTAGCTGATGGTAGAATGCTAAAATACGTTTGTTCTTTAGAACTTGAAAAATATTTTTTAAATAAGGGTTCGATCATCTTCCACTGGTCGTATCGAAGATTATCTATCATTAGTAGCAAGGTTTTACTGCTATTTTTAACTACCGGATAAATAACATCTTTAAAAGCAGTATGAGATAATGTAAGTTTTGAGTTTTCGTGTAACCAGTTGTAATAATTATTTTCAATAAACTTTGCAAACAAGCTATTTGCTTCATCTTTTTGATTTTGCAAAATTTTATTCATTTCCACATCAGAAAGCTTATCAAAACGTAGTTCCCACAAAATCAATTTTTGGTAGAGCTGTATCCATTCTTCATAACTTCGTGCATACATTAGATCCATAGAAATTCTACTAAATTCTTGTTGATAACTTTTTACCGTTTGCTTTTCTATAATTTCATCACTTTTCAATATTTTTTTTAAACTCAACAAGACTTGATTAGGATTCACAGGTTTCAAAATATAATCAGTAATCTGTTCTCCAATAGCTTCTTCCATTATATCTTCAGCTTCATTTTTAGTAACCATAATTACTGGTAAGCGAGGCTTTAATTCTTTAATTCTTTGCAATGCTTCCAAACCTCCAATACCAGGCATATTTTCATCCAATAAAACGGCTTGTATCGGCTCATTTATGATAATGTCATACCCATCAGTTGCATTGTTAACCTCTAAAACTTCATATCCTTTATTCTTTAAAAATATAATATGCGGTTCTAGCATTTCAATTTCATCATCGATCCACAAAATTTTAACACTCATTAATATATTTTTTATATTTTAATCTATATTTTTGCATTGTAATTACAAAAAATATGCCCTTTGAATCAAGGCAAAAATATAAAAAAGAAAATATTTAATGATCCAGTTTTAGGATTCATTACCATTTCAGATTCTTTAATCTTAAAATTAATTGAACATCCGTACTTTCAAAGATTAAAGCGAATTTCACAGACCGGTCTCACTTATTATGTCTATCCAGGCTCCACCCACACAAGGTTTTTACATGCTTTAGGCGCGACACATCTAATGCAATTGACATTGCAGGTTTTAAAACAAAAAGGTGTTAAAATTTCTAAGGACGAGGAAAGAGCGGCATCTGTAGCTATTTTGCTTCACGATATAGGACATGGTCCTTTTTCGCATGCTTTAGAGTCAACCCTAATGGATAATATACATCATGAAAGTTTATCAATTACTTTTATGAATTTATTGAATAATGAATATAATGGTGAACTTTCTCTAGCTTTAGAAATCTTTCGTGATAAATATCCGAGAAAATTTTTTCATCAACTTATATCTAGCCAAATTGATCTAGATCGATTAGACTACCTCAAAAGGGATAGTTTTTTTACAGGAGTCTCAGAAGGTAATATAAATTCTGAGCGTATAATTACAATGATGAATGTTGTACATGATGAATTAGTAATTGATGAAAAAGGAATCTACTCTATTGAACAATATTTAACTTCGAGGTTATTTATGTATTGGCAAGTTTATTTTCATAAAACTTCTGTTACTGCTGAGGTATATTTAATTCAAGCCCTAAAAAGAGCAAAAGATTTAATTAAAGATTGTAAGAAAATACCTTCCACTTCCACACTGAGTTATTTTTTAAATAAATCAGACTTTTCTCAGTTAAATGCTGAAGATATAATGTATTTTTCTCGATTGGATGATACCGATATTATCACAGCATTGAAAGATTGGCAATTTGTAGATGATGAAATTCTAAAAATTTTAAGTCAATCAATTATTCAAAGGAAATTACCTTTCTCTCGTATTAGTTCTCATCCTAAATCAGACGAAGAGATACGTAAGTTAAAATCTAAAGTTGAAGAAAAATATAATTTAAAAGATGGAAAGTATTTTGTACATCAAAACAAGCTGAATATATTTCTCTATGAAAGAAAAACGCAAGCAATCAAACTACTTTTAAAAACTGGAGAAATAGTAAAACTTCAAGATTTAGGGAATCCGGTTTTTAATAATGAATCTAATAAAAATATTTGTAGGTATCATCTATGTTTTCCTAGAGATATATTATGAAAATTATAAAGAATTTTTATTATTTTAATAAAATGTTTACATTTGCCAAGTTATGGAATTTTCGGCTGAACAGATAGCAGATTTAGTGAATGGAATTGTAATAGGAGATCCTACCGTTATAGTTTCATACATATCTAAAATTGAGGATGGTACACCTGGTACACTTACTTTTTTAGGGGGAGAAAAATATCAAAATTATTTAAAAGATACAAAGGCATCCATTGTACTTATATCGGAAAATTTTATTCCTAAAGATACTTCTGAACTACCAACAATGATAGTAGTTAAAGATGCGTATGCTTCATTCAATCAATTGCTTAGGTATTACAATGATTTGAGAACTCATAAAACAGGAATTGAAGATCCTGTATTTATTTCGAAATCCGCAAATTTAGGTGAAAATTTATATATTGGTGCCTTTACCTATATTGGTAATAATGTAAAGATCGGAGATAATACTAAAATTTTTCCTCAAGCATACATAGGAGATAATGTTACCATAGGAGAAAATTGCTATATAGGACCTGGAGCTAAAATTTATAATGATTGTACTATAGGTAATCGTTGTGTCATTCATGCAGGGACTGTTGTAGGTGGAGATGGTTTTGGTTTTGAGCCTTTGGCGGAAGGTTATCAAAAGGTTCCACAGTTAGGAAATGTTATTATTGAAGATGATGTTGAAGTTGGATCTAATTGCACCATTGATAGAGCAACCATTGGTTCAACAATAATAAGAAAAGGGGTTAAATTGGATAACCTTATTCAAGTAGCACACAATGTTGAGATTGGAGAGCATACAGTAGTTGCAGCACAAACAGGAATTGCAGGCTCAACAAAAATTGGTAATTGGGTTATGATAGGAGGTCAAGCAGGAATTGCTGGACATTTAAAAATAGGAGATCGCGTAATTATTCAAGGTCAAAGTGGAGTAATGGCAGATGTTGAAAATCACAAAAGATTATTCGGATATCCAGCGATTGACTATCTAAAATATCAAAAAAGTTTTATTTACTTTAAGGACCTTCCGAAATTGGTTTCAAGGTTAAAGAAAATCGAAGAGAAATTAGATAAATAATAATTAACTTATTAAAGAATGTCTGAAAAGCAAAAAACACTAAAACAAGAGTTTGTACTTAAAGGCAAAGGACTTCATACTGGTAAAGAGGTCATAATGACTATAAAACCAGCGCCTGTTAACACAGGCTTTGTTTTTGTAAGAGTTGATTTAGAAGGTCAGCCTACCATTGAAGCTGATGCGGCTTATGTTACCTCAACAGAAAGAGGTACTGTTTTAGAAAAAAAAGGAGTCAAAATACATACATGTGAACATATTTTAGCAGCCTTAACAGGCATGGATCTAGATAATGTTTATATTGAACTTAATAACTCAGAACCACCAATAATGGATGGTTCTTCAAAATTTTTTGTTGAAGCCATTGAAAAAGCAGGTATTGTTGAACAAGAGGCAGTACGAGAATATTTTACCATTAAAGAAATTATTTCTTACACGGATCCAGAAACTGGTTCTGAGATAACAGCCATTCCATCAGATCATTTTGAAGTTATGACAATGGTTGATTTTGGTACCAAAGTACTGGGTACTCAAAATGCTACAATGAAGAATATTAGTGAATTTAAAGATGAGTTTTCAAATTCACGAACTTTTAGTTTTTTACATGAACTAGAAACTTTATTAGATGCTGGGCTTATTAAGGGTGGAGATATAAACAATGCTATTGTTTATGTAGATAAAGAACTTTCAGAAGAAACTTTAGAGAAGTTAAAAGCAGTTTTTAATCAGCCAGAGGTAAGTGTTAGACCCAATGGTATTTTAGATAATGTAACTCTTTACTATCCCAATGAAGCGGCAAGGCATAAGTTATTAGACGTTGTTGGAGACCTAACTTTGGTTGGAGTAAAACTAAAAGCTAAAATTATAGCAAATAAGCCTGGACATCATTCCAACACTCAATTTGCTAAAAAACTTAACAAGCTTTACAAATTATTCAAAAGGAAAAATATTCCAGAATTTAATTACGATCAGCAGCCCGTATATAATATTAACGATATAATGAGAATGCTTCCTCATCGACCTCCCTTCTTGTTGATAGATAAAATAATGGAGATTGATGATAAACATATCATAGGTATAAAAAATGTAACTATAAATGAGCCATTTTTTGTTGGGCATTTTCCAAGTGAACCAGTTATGCCTGGAGTTTTACAAATTGAAGCAATGGCCCAGACAGGTGGTATATTTGTTTTAGAAAATGTTGAAGATCCACAAAATTATTCTACATACTTGATAAAATTAGATAAAGTTAAACATAAAAAGAAGGTGGTACCTGGAGATACATTAATACTTAAAATAGATTTATTAGAGCCTATTAGAAGAGGGATTGTCCATATGCAAGGATATGGCTATTGTAACGGACAAATGGTTGTGGAGGCTGAAATGATGGCACAAGTTGTAAAAACTAAAGATTAAAATGAATCAAAAGTTATTAATATCACTTGATCCGAAAGCTAAGATTGCTGAAAATGTAACTATTGAGCCATTTACCACAATTTCCGGCGATGTACATATCGGAGAAGGTACATGGATAGGATCAAATGTTACGATCATGGATGGTGCTAGAATAGGAGAAAATTGTAAAATATTTCCAGGAACAGTGATCTCAGCACCCCCTCAAGACCTTAAATATAAAGGAGAGCAAACGATTACAGAAATTGGAAACAATACTACTATAAGAGAATGTGTAACTATAAATAGGGGTACTTTAGATAAAATGAAGACTTCAATAGGAAGTAATTGCTTAGTTATGGCTTATTCTCATATAGCTCATGATTGTACTGTAGGTGATCATTGTATATTTTCAAACAATACAACTTTAGCAGGGCATATCACAGTTGGAGATTTTGTAGTCATGGCTGGGATGACAGCAGTGCATCAATTTTGTTCAATAGGTAGTCATGCCTTTGTTACAGGTGGTTCTCTTGTTAGAAAAGATATTCCACCGTATGTAAAAGCTGCCAGAGATCCTTTATCTTATGTAGGTATAAATTCAGTAGGTTTAAGAAGAAGAGGATTTACTTCAGAAAAAATTGCGGAAATACAGAGTATTTACAGAGTAATTTTTCAAAAGAAATTAAATATATCACAAGCATTATCAGTAGTTGAAGCAGAGTTTGAAGCTACTCCAGAAAGGGATGAAATTATTCAATTTATACAGTCAAGTATGAGAGGAGTGATGAAAGGTTTTAATGCTATAAAAAATATGGATTAATAAAAAAAGTTTAGAATATTATGGCTTCAATGGGCGACATAAAAAAAGGTCTTTGTATAAATTTTAATGATGATATATTTAAAATTATTGAATTTTTACATGTTAAACCAGGTAAAGGACCTGCATTTGTTAGAACAAAAATGAAATCTTTAACCTCAGGAAAGGTAATTGAAAATACATTTTCTGCAGGTAGTAAAATTGAAGAAGTTAAAGTTATAACTAGAAAATTTCAATATTTATACGACGATGATCATGGATTTCATTTTATGAATAATGATGACTTTTCACAAATTTATATAGATAAAAATCTTATAGAAAATTCTCAGTTTATGAAAGCAGGGGAAGAAGTTATGATTATTTTAAAAGAGGAGGATGAGACTCCATTATCTGCAGAATTACCTGCAAGTGTAATAATGGAAGTTATTGAAGCGGAACCTGGGGTTAAAGGTAATACAGCTACTAACGCACAAAAAAATGCTGTTATTGAAACAGGTGCAAGAATTTTAGTTCCTTTATTTATTGAAGCTGGAGAAAGAATAAAGATTAATACGGAAGATGGTTCTTATATTGAAAGAGTAAAATAATTACTAATTTTTATTCAGCTTAATTTATGAAATTTCCTAAAATTTTTACTCTGAAAGAGATTGCCTCTATAATTAAGGCTGAATTTATAGGTGATGAAAATTTCCCTATTTACGGTACTAATGAAATACATCGAGTAAAAAAAGGAGAGATAGTTTTTGTAGATCACCCAAAATATTATGAAAAAGCATTAAATAGTAATGCAACTACAATTTTAATAAATAAAAAAGTAGATTGTCCCGAAGGAAAATCTTTACTTATTTCAGACGATCCATTTAGAGATTTCAACGCTATTAATGGTTATTTTAGAGATTTCAGTTTAAAAAATCAAATGATAGCTACTGATCTTGATATTGGTGATAACACAATTATTCAGCCAGGTGTTTTCATAGGAAATCAAGTAAAAATTGGAAAAAATTGCATAATATTCCCCAATGTTGTCATTCACGATTTTACAACTATTGGTGATAATGTAATCATTCAATCAGGGTCTGTGATAGGAGGAGATGCATTCTATTATAAAAATAGAGGATACTCCTTCGATCGTTTAAAATCAGTAGGTAACGTAATTATAAATGATAACGTTGAAATAGGCTCAAACTGCACTATTGATAGAGGAGTTACTGATTCAACAATTATAGGGGAAGGTTCAAAATTGGACAATTTAATACAAATAGGACATGATACGGTTATTGGGAAAAAATGTCTGATAGCCTCTCAAGTAGGTATAGCAGGTTGTTGTATTATAGAAGATGAGGTTACTATTTGGGGACAGGTAGGTGTAGCTTCTTCAATAACTATTAGATCTAAAGCTGTTATCTTAGCTCAATCCGGTGTTTCAAAAAATTTAGAAGGAAACAAAACTTATTTTGGATATCCGGCAGATGAAGCTAAAAGTAAATTAAAAGAATTAGCTACATTAAAAAAAATAGTCAAATAACTATATATTATTTATATATTTATTACACAAAAAAAATGAGAAAAATATGTCTGTTTTAGTTAATAAAAATTCTAAAGTAATAGTTCAGGGATTTACAGGAAAAGAAGGTACTTTCCATGCTGAACAAATGATTGAATATGGAACTAACATTGTTGGTGGAGTAACCCCAGGCAAAGGTGGGTCCGTTCATTTAAATAAGCCTGTATTTAATACTGTTAAAGAGGCTGTGGATAAAGTCCAAGCTAATACTTCAATCATATTTGTTCCTCCAGCTTTCGCATCAGATTCCATTATGGAAGCTGCAGAAGCTGGAATAAAAGTTATAGTTTGCATTACGGAAGGTATTCCCATTGAAGATATGGTGAAGGTTAAAAATTATTTAAAATCATACGATTGCACTTTAATAGGTCCCAATTGTCCGGGAGTTATTTCCGCAGAAGAGTCAAAAGTTGGAATTATGCCTGGATTTGTATTTAAAAAAGGTAGAGTAGGAATTGTATCTAAATCTGGTACACTTACTTATGAAGCAGCAGATCAAGTCGTAAAATCAGGTTACGGGGTTTCTACAGCTATAGGTATAGGTGGAGATCCAATTATTGGAACTACAACTAAAGAAGCTATAGAATTATTAATTAATGATGAGGATACGGATTGCATTGTTATGATCGGCGAGATTGGTGGTCAGCTTGAGGCTGATGCCGCCCACTGGTATAAATCTATAGGTTCTCCTAAACCTATTATTGGTTTTATTGCAGGTCAAACAGCTCCTAAAGGTAGAACTATGGGACATGCAGGTGCAATTGTTGGAGGAGAAAATGATACTGCCCAGGCTAAAATGAAAATCATGTCTGAATGTGGTATTGTTGTAGTTAATTCTCCAGCAGACATTGGTAAAACTGTGGCTAACCTCTTAAAATAAATTAGAAGAATGTTAAATTTATTATATGAAAAATTATTTTAGTAAAGTTGTTTTTTTGTTGCTTCTATTATTTATTACCCGTTTACACTCTCAAGAACAAATTAGTATAGGTATTAGAGGAACTGTTCACACAAGTAATGTTAGTGAAATACATGTTGATTCTAAAGCTCTCATCGGAGGATCATTAGGAGGTTCAGTAAAATTCCCATTGGGGTATGACAATCAATTTTATATTAATGCAGAGTTAGCCTATTCTATGCAAGGAGAAAAAGATGGTAGTATTAAATATGCTCAAAATTACGTTAATATACCCATCTATTTTAGAGCCTATTTTTCTGAAGCTGATAGTGAATTTTTCGGAGAGATAGGACCGCAAATAGGAATACTAGTTTCTCAAAAAAATAAAGAATTAGACGAAGCTTACTATGGTGATAAGCCACAAACTTTAGATTTATCCATTGGTGCTGGAATGGGATATAGTTTCTCTCGTAAGTTTGAAATATTTGCCAGATATAATTATGGACTAACAGATGTTTATAAAAAATATCAAGGACAACAAAGAACTTCAATTTTAGGATTTGGAGTAACCTATTACTTCAATTCTTATTAATCAAATATTTAAATGTATATTAGATAGAGAATTTTTTCTCTATCTTTTTTTAGATATTCCTCAAAATTAAAATTATTTCAATATGAAAGATTTATATTCCATATTAAATCTTACTCCTTCTGCTTCAAGTATTGAAATTAGAAAGTCTTATAGAACTTTAGCATTAAAATATCATCCGGATAGAAATAGGGATAATGAAGATTATAGAAAATTTTTTATTGAAATTAATGAAGCCTATCATATATTATCTAATTCTGAATTAAAAAAAAAATACGATTTAAAGTATTTTACTCAAAAAAATAAAGTAGTTACTCCAGAAATTTTTTTAAATAAGTTTATTGAAATACGTAAATTTTTAAATTCTAGAAATAGAAATAAAATAAGTAAGAAAGCATTGTATAGTGCACTTCAAAAATTATTAGATAATAGAAATTTACATTATTTGCATACAAATTGTTCACAAAATATTAAAGAGCAAATCATTAAAGAAGTGTTGGCTTGTTTAAAATATCTCTCATCCAACGATAAATTAAATATTATTAACCAGTTAATTATTCTTGCCGATTCAAAATCCAATTTAATAGACATCATTCATAGTTATATTAAATCAATGAATAGAAATATTAATTTAATGAATGTTTTAATAAATATAAAAAGACAAATAGATCAATTTTTAAATAAATCTTAACATTTTGCATATTATAATTGGTATGATCTTCGTTTGATCTTAAAAAATATTATTATGAAACATTTATTAATAGTTTTAATTACAGTCATTTATTCAATAAGTATAAATTCAATAAATGCGCAAAAAATAGCGAATCAATCGCCAACAGTCAAACGATCAGCATTGATATATGGTCCGATTTCTAAAGGGAAAATTAAAGATTTATTTTTCACCAAAGATGGCTTTAAGCTACCCAAGAAAATTTCTGAGATTAATACTATTGCTAGATATACTAGTTTTGAATCTATAAATGGTGCAGGAAATATATACACTTGGGATTTTACAAACGGATTTCAAATTAGTTCTATTTCTGAACCTGAAGGTAAGGCTGGGAATGAAGATAAAATACTTTTAGTAAGTTTTAATTATGGAGGAATAAATGATTTTGAATTATTTGATGGAATAACTTTACATAAATCGACATTGTCAGAGATTCAAAAAAATTATTCCAATCGTTTAATTAAATTTAAAACCTCTGAATTGCCTACCTATAAATTAAAAACGAATTCAGTTTATGCAACTTTTTATTTTAATAAGGATAATGTATTAACGAGTTTATCATTATCAAACTACGACCTTGAAATTTAATTTTATAAAATTTTTCTATTCAAAATTTAAATATTACAAGAATGATGAATTTATATATTTTGAAGTATAAAAATTTATTCTCCATACATGGCTTCAATGATTGAATGATACTTTTCTAAAATTACCCGTCTTTTAACTTTTAGCGTGGGAGTAATTTCGCCCGTATCAATGGAAAAATCTTCAGGTAAAATTTTGAATTTTTTTATCTGTTCATAACTAGCTAAGTTCGTTTGAATGGATTTAATTTTATTAGAGTAGAAATCAATAATTTCTTTTTTGTTTATTAAATCCTGCTTAGATTCGTAAATAATATTACTAGATTTAGCGTATTTTTCTAAATTTTCAAAATCAGGGACTAGTAGTGCAGTAACGTAAGAGCGGTTGTCACCTATAAGTACCGCTTGCTGAATAAAGTTATCGTTGGTAAGTAAGTTTTCCAATGGTTGAGGAGAAATATATTTTCCGTTGGATGTTTTCATCAAATCTTTAATCCTATCAATGATAATAAGATTGCCATCATTATCAAACTTACCGGCATCCCCAGTCTTAAACCATCCATCCTCAGTGAAAACTTTTTTAGTTTCTTCGTCATTTTTATAATAACCTTTAAATACACTATTGCCTTTAACAAGAATTTCATCGTTTTCTCCAATTTTAACATCTACGCCATTTATAGGTTTCCCAACGGTACCATATACATAATTTTGAAAAGGAAATAAAGTAACCGTAGCAGAAGTTTCTGTTAATCCATACCCAACCGTTAGGTGAAGTCCTATCGCATCAAAAAATTCAGTAATATTCGAAGTAATTGAAGCCCCACCTACAGGTATAAACCAAAGATTACCACCTAATTGATTCTTTACTTTCTTAAAAGCTAATTGGTGGGCTAAAAAGTATTTAAATCTTAGGTTGATTGGAATTGATTTTTTTAATCTTTTTAATTCAGAAACTTGCTTTCCAATACCAATAGACCATTTAAAAAAGTTTTGTGCTAAGTTAGAGCTACTTTGAATTTTTTCGTGAATAGTATTGTAAACTTTCTGAAAAAGTCTAGGAACTGAACACATAGCCGTAGGTTTAACTTCCTTTAAATAATTAATTATTTCTTTAGGATTCTCGCAAAAACTTAATTGTCCTCCCGAATATAAAACAAATGAACTCCAACCTTTTTCAAAAATATGACTGAGTGGAAGAAACACTAATGAATTTTCATTGTAAAAATCGTATTCAAAAAAATCCTGATGAGATTTACATATGGTATAAAAATTACCATGAGTAAGCATAACACCTTTGGAAATTCCTGTTGTACCAGAAGTATATATAATAGATGCTGTATCGTCCTCATTTTTATTATAAACTTTAAAATCAACCGATTCATTTTTTATAATGGAATTAAAATGATAGGAATCATTGGTTTTAAGTTCTAAAGAATCTTTGGCTAAAATAATATGCTTAATTAAATCTTTTTTATCTTGAATCTTCAGGATTATATCATATTGTTTTTGATTTCCTACTAGTATAAATTTTACATTAGCATCAGTAATAATATGCTTCACTTGATCTTCCGGCAATGTGGCAAAAATAGGAACTGTTGTTGCACCTAAGGACAATATAGCAAAATTCATAATCACCCACTGGGGCATATTATCTGCGTATATAGCTATATTATCTTGAGGGGTGGCTCCCAGCTTAGATAACGCATTTGCGGTTTGCAATACTAAGTCATGAAATTCTTTCCATGAATAACTCTTCCAAACACCATCTTCTTTATAATTTAAGGCTTTTTTTGAATTAAGTTTTTGATTCTCTAAAATCGAATGTACAAAGTTCATTGTTTAAATATTTAAAACCTGTATCAAAGTTTTTATAAATTACTATTTAGATGGATTTATGTTGAAACACAAAAGTTTACAAAAATAAATATCTAAAGACCCATTTATGAATCCCTAATAAATACAGTACAACGCTTACAAAAATAAGAATAATAATTTAGGATAAGCTTAATATAGTTGAAGAAAGAAAATTTTTTGTTGATTCAGTTTTATGCTTACTTTTATAAATCAATAACAAAAGTTAAAATATGAAGGGGATAACTAATTCTTTAATTCAATGGTATGTTCGTAAAAGAGTAAAGCAAATGCAGTTTTTTTTTGAAAATCCCATTGATATTCAAAAGAATGTATTATCTAAATTATTAAAAGCTGCTAAAGATACCGAATACGGAAAAAAATATAAGTTTAATGATATTATCTCCTATAGAGAATTCAAAGATCAAGTTCCTTTAGTTTATTACGAAGATTTTGAACCGTATATAACTCGTTCAAGAAAAGGTGAAAAGAATTTAATTTGGCCGGGAAGTATTGAGTGGTATGCTAAATCCTCAGGAACAACAAACGCAAAGAGTAAGTTTATACCTATCACTAAAAGCAGTTTAAACGATTGCCACTACAAAGCAGGGAAAGATTTATTTTCCATTTACGCCTACAATAATCCCGAAACTAAAATTTTTAATTGTAAAAATTTACGTTTAGGAGGAACTCGGGAAGACTATGAAGGCTTTAATTCTAAATACGGAGATTTATCTGCTGTTCTTATAGACAACTTACCCTTTTGGGCAGAATGGAAAAGTACACCTAATAAACAAGTTTCCTTATTAAAAGATTGGGAGATTAAAATGCCAGCAATTATTAATCAAGTTGTTAATCAAAATGTAGGAAGTCTTACAGGGGTACCTTCTTGGATGATGATTTTACTTAGGAATATTTTGGAAAACAATCATATTAAATATATAGATGAAATATGGCCCAATCTAGAATGTTTTTTCCATGGTGGTATAAGTTTTACTCCCTATGTGGAGCAGTATAAAAATATTTTAAAAAAATCTATTAATTATTACGAAATCTATAATGCTTCTGAGGGATATTTTGCAATGCAAGATACCAATTCATCGAAGGATATGATATTAATGTTGGATTATGGAATTTTTTATGAATTTATCCCTATGGATGAATTTTATTCTGAAAATCCTACAATCGTATGCTTAGAAGATGTTCAATTAAATATAAATTATGCATTGGTTATTTCAACTAATGGAGGTCTTTGGCGTTATATTATAGGGGACACGGTTCGCTTTGTTTCTAAAAAACCTTATAGAATAAAAGTAACAGGAAGAACTAAATTTTATATCAATGCATTTGGAGAAGAATTAATGGTTGAAAATGCAGAACAAGCGCTAAAAGTAGCTCAAGAAAAAACTAAAGCTATTATTTCTGAATATACAGCCGGACCTGTTTTTATGGATGGTAAAGAAAAAGGAGCACATGAATGGATTATAGAGTTTGAGTGTCAACCAGATTCAATGGAAGAATTTACAAGAATATTAGATTTAGAGTTACAAAAATTAAACTCTGACTATGAAGCCAAACGATATAATAATATGACATTAAATCCACCTAAAGTACATTCTGCAAAAAAGAATCTGTTTTATGAATGGATGAAACTAAGAGGAAAGTTAGGAGGACAAAATAAAATTCCACGTTTAGCTAATGATCGAGAATATTTAAATGCTTTGTTAGAAATGAATAATGAGCTATAACAATTTGTAATAATACTTTTGCAAAGACTTTTATAATAAATAAATTATAAATATGAAAATACAATACTATTAATTGTTTAATTTAAAGTATAAAAATTGATTAAGCTTGTCGGCACTATTTTTGTTTAAATTTCTTGACTCAAAATTTAATTAATTATATGTTAAAAAAGATTTTCATACTATCATTGTTTTCGTTAACACTTTTAAACTGTACTAAAAAAAACTCAGAAACTTTAGTTCCTAAAGAAAATAGCAATTCTATAGATTCAATTAAAGTAAATAATAATGAATCACCAATAATTGATAACAGTACTCCACAAAATTCCCTAGATTATTTAGGGATTTATGAAGGGATTATACCTTGTGCTGATTGTGAGGGAATAAAAGTAACAGTTGAATTAAAAGAGGGAAATCAGTTTATTTTCACTTCGGATTATTTAGGAGAGAAAGATAAGAGTAAACCTACCGTTATCGAAGGTAATTATACATGGAATAACAATGGAACAATCATTACAATAGTTCAGAATAGTACAAAACAATCATTTAAAGTTCAAGAAGATAGATTGGTATGGCTGGATCAAGAAGGCAATGAAATAACAGGGGATATTTCTGCTCATTATATCCTAAAAAAACAATAATTTAAAAAAAGTTTATAAAAAAAGCTATCACGATCTAAGTGATAGTTTTTTTATTTATTTTTATTTCAATGGTAATTATACTAAAAAAAGTATATTTGTTTTCTATATTAAATTTTGTAAATGAATTCCGTTGCTAAGGAAAATTATTCTTTTCAAAAATCTATTGTAATTATAGGTGTAATTTTATTTGTTATAAAATTAGCAGCATGGTTTTTTACAAGATCTGTGGCAATATTGACTGATGCTTTAGAAAGCACAATCAATGTAATTGCAGGTTTATTTTCTCTCTACAGTTTATACATATCTGGAAAACCTAAAGATCGAGATCATCCTTATGGACATGGAAAGATTGAGTTTATTTCAGCAGGTATAGAAGGAGGGCTAATTACAATTGCAGGAATTATAATCATCTATGAATCAGTAAAAAATATTTTATATCCAAATACTATTTCCAAATTAGATTATGGAATTGTTCTAATTGCAGTCACAGGGATAGCCAATTATGTATTAGGAGAATTAGCGATTCGAAAAGGAAAAAAAAATAATTCATTAGCACTTGTTTCTGGTGGAGAACACTTGAAATCTGATACTTACTCAACGATAGGTTTAGTACTAGGATTAATAATTATCTACTTTACTCATATATATTGGTTGGATAGTATAATAGCTTTAATTTTTTCGGGTATAATTATTTTCACAGGAGTAAAGATTATTAGAAAATCTCTTGCCGGAATTATGGATGAAGCAGATCAAGAGCTTATTAAAAAATTGGTTTGTACTTTAGAAGAAAATAGAAATCCAAATTGGATAGATATTCATAACGTACGATTTATAAAATATGGTAGTAGCTTACATCTAGATTGCCACCTTACTATGCCATGGTTTTTTAATATAAAAGAAACCAAAAGAGAATCTGATAAACTTGAAAAAATTATTCAAGATAATTTTGGGAATAGTTTTGAAATGTTTGTTTATGTAGAAGGTTGCGAAGATTTTTCATGTAAAATCTGCAAAAAAAAAGAATGTCCATATAGAAAACACTTTTTTGAAAAAGAAATAACATGGACGGTGGATAATATTGAAATAGATAAACATCATGCCTTAAAATCTTCAACCCATGAATAACACTATGAAATATTTAAAAATTGAAAAAAAAATATTCAGTTCTCTAGGAAGATTAGGTTATATAATAATTTTTCTTTCTATACTACTCTTTATTATGTTTGTTATTGACTTTTTGCTACATTCATTTGTTGACAATTATTTTACCTCTAAGTTTCTATTTACAGGAGAAATATCTTTGAAAGATTGGTTTCATTTAATGAAAATTAGTTATTCTCTACCAATATTTAAATTTGTGCTTTTTGGAATAATTTTTCTTTTATTAGGAATATTCAGGACAAATAAATTAAAAAATTTACTTGCCTGAAATTTAATCTTTGATGTAGCTTATTACCTAATTTATTTAACATGGAAGCCTTTAAAGTTTTTGATTTTAATCCTATAAAAAGTGTCATTAATTATATAAATTTACTAATAGGTTTTTAAATCTATCATCTCATTACAATTGAATAATATTCCTAGTATTTTAAATTTCCAATAGCTGAATTTTAATTAAAAATTTAAAAACTTCATATTTTTTGAAAGTTTAAAGTTTTAATTTCGCTAGAGCATATCAAGAATGAATATTTAAAAATTTTTAATAATCAAAAGTCGGAATTTTTACGAGTTAATGTATTGAATCTTAATAATAAAAGTATGGAGGCAAATATTAGCCCCAAACATAATCCTATCCACATACCAAAAGCACCCATTTTTTTTTCTATACATAAGTAATAGCCAATAGGAATAGCAATAATAATGTAAGCAATAAAACAAATTATGGTTGGTATTTTAACATCTCTCATTCCTCTTAATGCACCAAGCATTACAACCTGAATGCCATCAAAAATTTGAAATATGGCAGCTATAATTATTAAATGAGAGGCTAATTTTATTACTTCTACCTGTTCTTTTTTGAAGTAGATTAGAGGTATATAGTTCCTGAAAGTTACAAATATAATACCTGCAAATGTCATAAAGGCGATTACCAAATACAAATTGGTAAGACCTGCTTTTCTTAAATCAATTCTATTCTTAAGACCATAAAAACCAGCCACACGTACAGTAGCAGCTATTCCAAAGCCCATACAAATTTGGAATGTCATAGAAGCTAAATTAGTAGTTACCGAATGGGCAGAGGTATCTAAATATTTATTAATGCCAGCCCCTGCAATAAATGCTGATATAGCAAAAGAACAAATTTCAAATAAAGATTGTAAAGAGGAGGGAAGACCAATGGAAATTAATTTTCTATAATAAACAGCCTTTAAAGATTTCCATTGAATCATATTTAAATAAAAAGCTGATTTTTTATTTATATGCAATACGGTTATTATTATTAGCATCATTAATATTCTAGCAATTAAAGTAGCCATTGCAGAACCCTCTACTCCCATATTAGGAAGACCCCATTTGCCATAAATCAATCCAAAATTTAAAATTATATTAGTTATGTTTGAAATAATTGTAGCAATGGTAACAAGAATAGTCATGGATATACCTTCTGAGAATTGTCTATATGACTGGAAGATCATTAATGGTAATAAACTATATGCACTTATATTTAAAAAACGAATGGCGTCAGGAATAACTGATGGGTCTTGTTTGGTGTAATACAATAAAGGAGAACCTATTTCTAATATTGCGATACTAATTAATGCAAGTAACACATTCATTGTAAAACCATGAGTAAAAATTCTACCTACTCTTTCATTATTGCCTCTAGCCACGGAAGAAGATATTAAAGGAGACATCGAGAATGAAAATCCTAATAAAAATACTAAAAAAACAATAAAAACACTAGTAGCTAGAGAAGCTGAAGCTACCGCTTTTTCACCAAGTCCGGCAATGATAATAATATCAATAAAATTTACAGATACTTGTCCTAGTTGAGTAATTAATACAGGAATGGCTAATTTAGAATTAGCTTTAAAATGTTCTTTAATTGTCATATATAAAAATTGCAATCGGCAAAGATACTAATTCTAAAATTGGAACAATATTTTTTTGTATTTCAATTTACGAACTATTAATAAATTTTAATTTTTTATAGGATATTTTAAAACATCCAGCTTAAAAAAATAAAACGATTTATGTATCTTTACATACTTAGATATTATAATAATGCATATTGCAATTACTGGAAATATAGGAGCTGGAAAAACAACTTTAACCAAATTAATGGCGAATCATTATAAATGGTTGGCTCACTTTGAAGACACAGAAGATAATCCTTATTTGGATGATTTTTATTACAATATGGCCCAATGGTCATTTAATCTTCAAATCTATTTTTTAAGTTTAAGATTTAAACAAATCCAAGAGATAAGAAAAAGTAAAAATAACTTTGTTCAAGACCGAACAATATATGAAGATGCTTACATTTTTGCTTCTAATTTGTATGAAATGAATTTAATGCAAACGCGTGATTACAATAATTATTTAACGTTATTCACTCTAATGAAAGAGTATGTGCAAGCTCCTGATTTACTTATATATCTAAGAGCCTCTGTTCCAACACTGGTAAATCAAATAAAAAAAAGAGGGAGAGAATGTGAATCTTCGATTAGTTTAGACTATTTAAATCGATTAAATGACAAGTACGAAAAATGGATTGGTGGATATAAGGAAGGAGAGCTATTAATTGTTGATGTAGACTCGTTAGATTTTGTAGATCAATCCAAAGATTTTGAACATATAATTCATTTAGTGGATACAAAAATTCGTATTTAGACTTAATTATTATAAAAAAAATGAATTAAAAAAGTAAATAATTAAGTAGTAAAAATATAGTAAATTTTAGTATTTTTGTAGCCTTGAATGAAATTAGCAATTTTAATATTCTTAAAAATACTAAAATAATTACACATTGATATCCTATGGCTACAAATAAAAAAGCAGATACGACTACAGTAGAAGATAAATTAAGAGCTTTGTATGATTTACAAATTATTGATTCTAGATTGGATGAATTAAAAAATTTAAGAGGTGAGTTACCTATTGAAGTTGAAGATTTAGAAAATGAAATTGTTGGTCTTGAAAAAAGGATTGAAAAAATTGAAGATGAGGTTATTAACTTATCAAATGACATCAAGGTTAAAAATGAATTGAACAAGAATTCAGAATCTCAAATTAAAAAATACAAAACTCAACAAGAAAACGTTAGAAATAATAGAGAGTTTGAAGCATTAGCTAAAGAAATAGAGTATCAAGAATTAGAAATTCAGTTGCAGAACAAAAAGATTAAAGAAATTAATGCTAAGATAGATTTCAAAAAAAATCAAATCGAAGAACAACAATCTAAATTAGCAAGTCTAAATAATCATTTGAATCATAAAAAATCTGAGTTATCCAATTTAATAAAAGAAACGGAGAATGAAGAAAATTTCTTACTTGAAAAATCTAAGGAATTATCAACTAAAATTGATGAAAGATTATTAAATAGTTATCGTAAAATTAGAAAAAGTTCTAAAAATGGGTTAGCTATTACAAGTATTGATAGGGGAGCAGTAGTAGGTTCTTTCTTTACAGTCCCACCTCAAAAACAAGTGGAAATAGCATCCAGAAAGAAAATTATATTGGATGAGCATAGCGGTAAAATTTTAGTGGATGAATATTTAGCTAAAGAAGAGCTAGAAAAAATGAAAGAATTTTTAGGGAAATAAAAATTCTATTTAATGATAAAAAAAGGAGATAATTATTTATCTCCTTTTTTATAAAAAAATAATCTAAAGTTTAAGCAAGTATAATTTTGTTTTAATTACCTTTCAAAACAGAATTGATGATTTTAGATGATATGTTGGATTGGTTAACTTCGTAGTCTTTTGCTATATCAAACATACCATTAACAATCTGTTCAGATGCATATTTACTGATAGAATTTTTCAAAGTTTGAGCTGAAGTAGTGTTTTTATTACCAATGATTAAATTTAAAGTATTTTGAATTTTTGAATTATTCCCGGTAGCATTTTCAATTAGAGAAGTAACACCGTTAGCATTTAATTGTTGCTCAACTTTCGGTTGTATAGCTGCTATAAGTTTATCTTGAGTTTTGTTTTTTAAATATTCAATTCCAGCCCCTTTTCCACCTTTAACTATAGAAATAGCATCGGTTAAGGTTATATCTTGAATAGCTGAAGCAATAATTGGCTTAGCTACTGTAGCTGAAGTTGAAGCAGCATCGGCAATATATTTTTTTTCTTTTTCAACAAGTGAGTTTAAGCCTAAATTTTCCAATGTAGAGTTAATTTGTTTTAGTTGGCTTGGCATTGCAGCATCAATCAAAGAATTTGTTAAAAAAGATTCAGAATTTTCAAGAATTGAAAAACTTTTATTGGTTGTAGAAGTCAGCAATTGTTTAATTGCGTTTACACCTACACCTTTATTGTTTACAGATATAGTTTGTGTATCACAGGATTGCAAACTTAAGACTAAAGTGGAAGCTAAAACGACTTTAGATAGAGTAACTAATTTCATAATTTATAAACTTTTCTATACTGCATCAAAGATTACACCATAATCATTAATTTTTTTTAAGGATATATAAGAGCTAATATTTTATGTAGTATTAGGATAATTCTATAGACTAACTTTCTTTTTTAAAATAATCCATAATTATTAATGCTCTTTTATTTCCAATAATAGATTCAATTTCTTCTAGGGGAGCTTCCTTTATTTTTTGCACAGATTTAAATGTATTAAGTAATAGTTGTATGGATTTTTCACCGATACCATTTATATTTTCTAACTCAGATGTAAAGGTTTTTTTGCTTCTTTTGTTTCTATGTCGGGTAATTCCATATCGGTGAGCTTCGTCTCTTACTTGTTGCAAGACTTTCAATGTTTCTGAAGTTTTGTCTAAATACAACGGTACTGGGTCATGGGGGAAATAGATTTCCTCTAAACGTTTAGCTATGCCTATGATAGGAATTTTACCGGCTAAGCCTAGTAACTCTAAAGATTTATAGGCAGAACTGAGCTGACCTTTTCCCCCATCTATTAATATTAGTTGTGGGAGTTCGTTGTCCTCTTCTAACTGTCTTTTATATCTACGATAGATTACTTCTTCCATAGTAGCAAAATCGTTAGGACCTTCAACGGTTTTAACATTAAATATTCTATATTCACCTTTGCTTGGTTTGCCATTTCTAAAAACAACACAGGCAGATACTGGATTTGTACCTTGAATATTTGAATTATCAAAACCTTCAATTAATCTTGGTTCCTTAGGAAGATGAAGCAATTGTTTCATTTCAGACATTATGCGATTTGAATGTCTTTCAGGATCCATAATTTTTATTTGTTTCATCTTTTCTAAGCGATATTCTTTAGCATTTTTTTCAGATAAATCTAAAATCTTTTTCTTATCGCCAATTTTAGGTATATAGAAGTTCACTGAAGGTATCTCAATATCAATTTTAAATGGGACAAAAATCTCTTTAGAAATAGATTGAAATTTTTTGCGAATATCTATAATTGCTTTTTCTAATAATTCTTCTTGAGTTTCGTCTAATAATTTTCTTATCTCAGTGGTATAAGATTGTATGATTCTTCCTTTGATAATTTTAAAATAGTTAATATATGCGGCAGATTCATCACTGGTAAAACCAAAAACGTCCACATCTGAAATGGAAGGTGAAATAATGGTAGATTTTGCTTGATATTTTTCTAATAAGTCTAATTTATCCTTAATTTTCTGGGCTTGTTCAAATTCCATTTTTTTTGAATACGTAAACATTTTTTTCTTTAATAATGCTAAAGGCTCTGAAATGTTTCCTTTAATAATATTTTTCACCCCTTGAATATTCTCTAAATAATCTTCGCTAGATTGTTTATCTTCACAAGGTCCCAAACAATTATGAATGTGAAACTCTAAACATACAGAAAACTTATTAAGCAATATCTTTTCTTTCTTTAAATCTAAACTACAACTTCGTAAAGGGTAAATACTTTTCACTAATTCCAATAAAGCTCTGGCAATAATTACTGAGGTGTAAGGCCCATAGTATTCAGAACCGTCGTGAATAAGTTTTCTGGTTAAAAAAACTCTAGGAAATGGTTCATTTTTTATGCAAATCCAAGGATATGTTTTGTCATCTTTTAAACGAATGTTATACCTAGGCTGGAACTCTTTTATTAAATTATTTTCTAATAACAAAGCATCGTATTCAGTATCAACAATTGTTGTTTTTATATTTCGAATTTTTGAGACTAAAACTTTAGTTTTTCCCGTGTGTTCTTTAGAAAAATAAGATGTAACTCTTTTTTTTAGGTTTTTTGCTTTACCCACATATATAACTACTTTTTTGTCATCAAAAAATTGATAAACGCCCGGCTGATTAGGTAAAGTTTTTAATTGTAATTCAATAGACATTTTATTCTATATAAGATAAATTCAAATTTACCAATTTAAATTTATAACGCTTTAAGTTTAAATTCTAAAAAATTTTTTAATAAATCAAAAGCAGAATACATTCATAAAAATTCTAAATATTTAAATGAATTGAAAAAATAGCTTTAATTTTGACGTTTACAAAAATACATCACTTACAATTTTAAGAGAAATTTATGGAAGAGGAGATCAAAGTATCAAAATGGTTGCCTTGGGTAGCTGCTATTGCATTTTTTATGCAATCGTTGGATGGGACTATACTGAATACTGCTTTACCATCCATAGCGCATGATTTAAATAAATCGCCGCTAAAAATGCAACCCATTATCATTGCTTATGTATTAACCCTAGCTTTATTAATCCCCTTAAGCGGTTGGCTATCAGATAAATTTGGTTCTAGAAATATTTTTACATTTGCCGTAGGAATTTTCACCCTAGGGTCATTGGCTTGTGTATTTTGTACCAGTTTGGAAGCCTTGGTTTATATGAGAATACTTCAAGCCATTGGAGGTTCAATGATGGTACCCGTATCAAGACTTGCTTTGTTGTACACCTATCCCAAAGATAAGCTTTTAAAAGTTATAAATTTTATAACAATTCCAGGATTAATAGGACCAGTTATAGGACCTACCTTAGGAGGTTGGTTGGTGCATGTTGCCAGTTGGCATTGGATTTTTTTAATAAATATACCAATTGGAGTGGCAGGGATGATTCTTGCTTGGAAATTCATACCTAATTATAAAAGAACGGAAGGAAAATTTGATTTTATAGGTTTCTTACTACTAAGTTTAGGATTGGTGTTAATATCATTAAGCTTAGAGTTTGCCGGGAATAGAATAATATCATTAAATACTGTATTTCTTGTTTTATTTGTTGGTATCATACTTATTGTTTTATATATAGTATATTCACAAAAAGTGTCTAAACCCTTAATCAATTTAAAATTATTTAAAATTAGAACCTTACGTATAGGAATTATAGGTAATATAATTACAAGATTAGGGGTAGGAGGGATTCCTTTAATGCTTCCCTTATTGCTACAAGTAGGATTTGGAAAAAACTCTGTAATTTCAGGAGCAATGCTTATATTTTCAGCTGTTGCTACTATATTGGCCAAATCATCTGCTATTCCATTAATCAAACATTTTGGTTATAAAAAACTATTGATTTATAACACGATTATTTTAGGAGTGGCTATAACCTTATTTATGTTTCCCAATGAAAATACTCCATTGGTTTGGTTAATCCCAATTCTAATTGCATATGGAGCGTTTAACTCTATACAAATGTCTGCAATGAATAGTATATCACTTGCTGATTTAACCCCTAAGGATGCTAGTGGAGGGAATACCATGTTTTCTGTGACGCAGCAACTGTCTATGAGCTTTGGTATTTCTTTAAGTGCGATGCTTTTTAACAGCTACGAAATATTTGAAAACAACCATGTAATTACAGCTTTTAAATTAACATTTTTAACGTTAGGAATTATAACTATTTTATCGGCATTCACCTTTGCATTTTTAAAAAATGATGATGGCACATCTATGTCCGGAAACTAGTAATTTGTATAAAAACATTCTTAATTATATTGTTTAAGTATTAGTATCTTTGCTAAAAAATTGCAATTATGAAAAGCATACTATGCTATACATTTATTTTAATTTCTTTGATTGGGAATTCTCAAGGAACTAAAAATTATTTTAAAAGTGGGGCTAAAGTAGATCCTTCCTTAGTTAATGAAGAGGTGGGGGATAGAGCAAAAAAAGTCAATCATATTTTTCATTTTAGAAACGATAATAAAAGCCATTTTATTAAAATTATGAATTTAGAGGGTAAAACTTATGCCCAAAGTATTAGTGAATTTGTAATTCTAGATTTTAATAGTAAAAAAGGTGGAGATTTACATAGAAAAGTTGAAAAACTTACCAATATTACAATTGATGGGAATAATTTTATTTCAGATCAGCTAAAAGCATCTTACATATTACTAAAAGAAAAAGGAACTAATTATGAAAATATCAATGAAATTCCTATCAAACTTATGGTGTGCTCTAAAGATAAGTTTGGAAATACCAATTGTAGAATTAACGATGATGAGGTAGAAATTACCCCGGAAGAATTTCCAGGAAAATATCCACAAACAGGCTTTACTAGATTGGGTGATGAAGATTTAAGGAATAAAAAACCCAAGGAATTGGAAATTATGAGAAACGAAATTTATGCTAGATATGGGTATAGATTTTCAGAACCATCAGTGGCTGATTACTTTTTTAGTCAAAACTGGTACGAACCTCTTGTTGATAATAAACTAGTAGAATTGAATGATTTAGAATTGGATAATGTGGCTATGATTGATCTCTATAGAGGAAAAGTAGCCTATCATGATTTGAATTTGAAATCTTACAGCCAAGTATTGCCATTAGAAACTTCAAGCAATTCAACATATGGGGAAAATCTCTTAAAAAGTATGAAATATATGAAACAAGATACTTTAGGCGGTAGTAAATGTGTATATACTGAATACAATAAAAAAGGGATTGCAACCTTTCAACAAGATTGTATGATTAATAAAGATAAATTTGTAAACTATTTTAATAAAGATCTATTGGTTGAGCATGTTGATGGGGCAAACGATACCTATTTTTATTATGATTTTAATGGACTTCCTTTAAAAACCGTTAAGTTAGATTATACGGCTGGAACAACGGAAGAAACTTTTTTTACTTATGATAGCAACCAAAATATAACACAGAAAGATATTTATCAGAATAATAATTTTAATGAGTCTATTTACTATGATTATGACTATGATGGTAATTTAGTAAAAGAATATTATAAAGATAAAGAAGGCAATGAGGAAATGGTTACCGAATATTTTTTTGAGAATAGAGATAATTTGAATACAGGATACTTAAAAAATAAAGAGACAGGTTGCAATTATGAATACAATGAGACACAAGACTTACTTCTTAGTAAGAACTGTTTTAAAATAGTTAAGGAGAAAGAGTATCCTTTTTATAGATTAAATAGAGATGTCAAGGAAGTGGTTCGAGGTAAAAATTCTAGACTGTCATCAGTAAAACTTGTGGAGGAAGAAAACTATAAATATTATATATCTATACTTGAATATCAATATTATTAAATTAAAGAGAGGTTAATTCATAGAATTAACCTATTTTTTTATATGATATTTAAATTAAATTGCTGGTTCTTGTTGACTTAAACAATGAAAACTACCTAATCCCCAAACTATTTCAGTAGAATCAATTCCAATCACTTTTCTATCTTTAAAACATTTTTGAATTATATTTAATGCAATTTCATCATTATCACAATTAAATATAGGTACAATAACAACTTCGTTAGCTATATAAAAGTTGGCATAAGAAGCAGGTAAACGAATTCCATCATATATCACTGGTTTAGGCATAGGAAGTTCAATTACATTTAAAGGTTTACCACCTATTAACTTCATATTTTTTAATTGTTCCAGATTGGTTTGTAAAAGCTCATAATTTTCGTCATTCGGATCTGTTTCAGTTACTGTTAGCACAGTATCCTCATTCACAAATCGTACAGTATCGTCGATGTGTCCATCCGTATCATCACCAACAATTCCATCATTTACCCATAAAACTTGTTCTACTCCATAGAAATCCATTAAGTAATTTTCTATTTGTTCTTGTGATAAATTCGGATTTCTGTTTTTATTTAATAAGCAAGATTTTGAAGTTATAACCGTTCCTTTACCATTAAAATCAACAGATCCACCCTCCATAATTATTTTTGGATTAAATACAGGTAATTTAAGTTCATTAGCAATTAATAAAGGTATGCGATTATCCAAATCGAATGGGGGATATTTACTTCCCCAAGCATTAAACTCCCAATTTACAATTACCTTTTTATAATCTTTAGCTAAAGGATTAATTAAAAAAGCTGGACCATGATCTCTACACCACGCATCATTTGTAGGATGAATATAAAAATTGATGTGTTCAAAATTTGCATCAGTTTGCTTTAAATATTTTAAAGCAAAGTCTTTCATCTCAAGATTTACAACATTTATATTTACTAATTCACCTTTAGAAACTTCTGCTATAAATTTTGAATAGGGCTGATAGATTTTAACAATTTTTCCAGGCCAAGAAGATTCTCTATGCGGCCAAGATAACCAAGTAGCTTTATGAGGGTAAAATTCAGCAGGGAAATAATACCCCAATTCTTTTGGAGTATAATTGTTAATATCTGAAGTTATATTTTTAATATATTTTGTTTTGTCCATATTATTATTTAGTATAAAATTTAGTTTCAAAAATAAAGATTATAAAAAAAATAGCCTATTTTTGTTGCTATATTTTTAAGATTTAATATAAATGATAACTGCTATAAAAAAACACAAAAAACAAATAATTTTGTTCTTTATTGCTGGTTTCATAAGTGCGATAATAGAGATAAGCTTAATGAAAATTTTAAGTTTACCACAAATGCTACCAAGTTTATTTTCATTTGAAAATAAGGCTCATGCTTATCCATTATCAAATATAATTTCAACGGCTGGTGGTATTATGAGCAATTATTTTTTTAGTATTCGTTATGTTTTTGAAAGAGGGAAACATTCAAAAAGAAAAGAATTTGCCCTATTTTTAATATTATCCATTATAACTATGCTTATGAGTTGGGGGGTATTTGCATTCTTTCATTCATTTATACATGAACCCATTAATATTTTTCATATAATTACAGTGGGAGATATTGTATTCTGCAAAGCCGTTGCAATTTTACTAGTATCTGTAATAAATTATATTGCCAAGAAAAAAATAGTGTTTTCTAACTAATTGACTGGGTTAGGAAATACTATTGCTAAATAAAATTTTATTATTTTCAATTTTAATTGAAATTTTACCATTCATAATTATTGCTCTACAGTCGTGAATATGACCTGCTGGAAACCCATATATTTTTGGCACGTCAAAACTTTTAAGCCGTTCATCAATCACAAGATATGCTTCATTATCAAAAGGATTATTATAATTTATATTGTCCTCTTTGCTATCCATTCTTGTAAATCCACCAATTAAGAATCCTTTAACTTTGTTTAAGACACCTGCTCTTTTTAAACTTATTAATATCCTATCTATATGGTAAAAATTCTCATACCAATCTTCAATAAATAAAATTTTATCATCGAAAAGATCTAAAGAATTACTACCAATTAAACTATACAATATGGATAAATTACCGCCTGTGACTGTCCCTTCCAATGAATTGCCTTTATTTAATGGATGAACATTAAAAGAATAGTTTAATTTATTTTTTTGTAAAGCATTGATTAAAGAAGTAAAAGTCTCATCAGAATGACCATCTGCTAAAGGTTTGCATACAGTAGCGTGTAGAGTTGGAAATCCACGTCTATTGAAATGTTGATGAAATACAGTATTATCAGAATAACCTATCAACCATTTGGGATGTTTTATAAATTTATTTAAATTAAGTAGATCTACAATTTGTACAGCTCCATACCCCCCTCTGGCAAACCAAATGGCTTTAGCTTCGGGATGATCCAAAGCCCATTGTAAATCATTTAATCTTTCTTTAGGTTTTCCTGAATAATTATAACCGAAAGAGTAACTGTTAAAAGTATTTTTTCCAATTTCATATTTCCAACCATGATCTTCAATTATTTTAATTGCCGGTTGTATATGTTCCTTAGTTACTGCTCCGGCAGGAGCTACAATTAAAATTTTATCATTTTTTTTAAGTGAATGCATTCAGTCTATTTTATAGAATTTTATTGATTTAAAATAATACTAAACCAGTTTAGTAATTCTTGTCTTTGTTCTTTTGATAAGTTGTCTTCTTGATGTAAAAATAAATAGCTAGACAATGGCATACGCCCGTTTTTAATCACTTCATACAACCCTTTATTGATATGATCTTTTTGATATACATTATATAAACCATATTCTGAAAAATTAAGAAATTTTTTTCCTTCATTTATATGGCTTTTTACCAACCACGAGATAGGAGCTACATTTGCATACCAAGGATAAATCGTTTGGTTTGAATGACAATTATAACAAGATTTTTCTAAAATTTTCTCAATATTTTTTGGTGCATAAGTAAGTGAAACATAATCTAGGTTTTTATTTATGGGTTTATTAGTTTTATCAATCCGAAACAATTGTATAGCTAATAGAATCGCTAGTGCAATTAGTATTTTTTTTTTCATAATACCCATGTTTCATTTAGATCCCAATAAGGTCTAACTTCAATAGCTTTAGGATAAAGGTAATATTTTTCAGCAGGAATAAGATTCTCAAGATCTAGTAAATCCCAAAAACCATTGTTGTTTTCATCCACTAAAATTCTAATAGAATAAGTTCCAGGAATCAAATTTTTAAAATTAAAAGAATCATTATTGCCATAAATGTTTTCAATAATTTTTCCTTTATCATCTAGCAATTGGAAGAAAAAATTAGAAGTAGGTTTATTTTGTATTTCTATATTTAAATTACCCAATTCATTTTGTTTTTTTGTTTTCAATGTATAGACTATTGAATCTTCGTTTTTCTGACCTAAAAAATCTTCAATTGCATTCTTATTGATTTCAATTTTGTAATTAGAATCATAAGTAACAGGGAAATTTAGATTAATTTTTTTTGTATCTGTAGAATCGATGACAGCAATGAAATTTAAAGTATCAGAATCTTTATAGACTTTTATTAAATTATTATCAATAGTTTTAATATAATTATTGGATTCTAAAGTTAAAGATTGTGTAGGGGTAACCTCTTTATGGTTTTGAGCTAATTTTAAAGGACTTTCTTTACTGTTATCGTAGATGAAGGATAATGTATCTTTAATATTACTTGATTCAACTAAAAATTCCAGTTTAAATTTTTTTTCTTTATTAATGAATTTTTTATTGTTAAAGTATAGGTATAAACTATCTGAAAAAGGCTTGTGATCTATATCATAGGAAGGGAAATTTGAATCCAAAGGTTGAATGGTTACATCTTTAGGATTACCTTTAAAATTAATTTTTATTATACCTTGAGCTTCTTGACTAATTTTTTCAGCCCTATATGCTTGTTTAATTGGAGATAGGGTGATAGAATATTCAGAGGATAGTAAAGGATTTATGATTTCTGGATAAAAACCAGCGGCTTCATTTTTAGTATCTAAAATTAAATTTGAATTCAGATCCGTAAAAGCAAATAAACGATAATTACCTTCGTGCAAATTTTTTAAGCTAAAATTCCCAGCAGAATCTATTTTTGTAATATAGTAAGGTTTATTTTTAAGATTTATGGAATCATTCCCTAAACTATCTTTTACAACTTTGTAAAGCCCAATCACTGTTGAAGGATCCCAATCTTTATTTAGACTTTTTTGTACTTTACCTGACAATTCAAGACTATCAATATAATCGCCGGTTGAAAAAATATAAGAAAAATTTTTTAGTTGATTCCCCTCATTATTATCCTGTATACTTGAACCAAAATTAATGGTATAAGTGGTGTTTTTCTCCAAAGGTTCTGAAAAACGAACCGTTAATTTTTTTTGAGCACTAGAGGTAGGAGTTATCACAGGAGATGTTTGTGGAGGTGGCGATACTACCACTTGTTTATCAACATCTTTCACAAGCATATATTCATCAAAATCTAAAGTTAAATCTTTAGTGTTTACATCAACATTGGTAGCAAACATCTTTGGATTAGATCCTAAAAACTTGGGTGGGTTTATATCTTTAGGTCCTCCCTCTGGCATACTCATTCTAGCACAAGAGGTAAATAAATAAGTTAAACAGAAAATGTATAAGAGTTTTTGCATATTTAGATTGAATATCTAGAACAAATATACTTATTTAATCAATTTAAAAATCCTTGATAGCTCATTGAAAATAAAGCTCACATTTCATCCATAGTAATTGAAACCCTAGTTATTCTTCTTACTTCTTATAGGTATAAAGAATTGAACAGGATTTTTAAGAAACAATTTTAACGCAGAATATAATATTTTACCCATTTCTCGGGTAGGTACATTTACAGATTTCATAGCTAACCAAAGGGAAAGAGAGAAACTTACCAAAAAATTTAATGCACCAATACCAAAAATGCCAATGCAACCGAGTATAAAATCTTGCCATGTGATTTCAAAATTAAAATGAGCAAGAGCAATGGCGTAATTTCCTGCAGAAAAAGTAATGTGTCTAATATCAAATGGAATTCCTAAGAAATTACCAATTAAGAATGAACTTCCCAAACAGAAACCAAAAATTACATTTCCGGAAATTCCGCCAATATTATTTTTGTACCAATTGGACCATTTTCTTCTCCTGGTTTCTTTAACAAATCTTTTTAATAACGGATGATTATAAAGCCTCTCAGGAATATTATTATAACGAGTATAATTATCTGTTATTCCGGTTACTAATCCTGATAAAAATAAAAATAATCCTGCAATTGCTGCAAACCAAAATATTTTAGGATCTAAATTTACTAATTCGTTGATGGCATCATTCGCTTTATGATTGTTAATTAATTCTAAATTAGTAAAGAAAGACAAAGCATAAAAAAGAATTATTGCCACGACAAATACAGCTAGTACATTACCAATAAATGCTATAAATTGACTTCTAAATAAACGAGAAAATATAATACCAAACTCTTTATAGTCAGAATCAGATTTTTCGTCTTGACTAAGGGCATGTGCCAGTGCAGCCGCCGTCATAGCGGGTTGTTTTGTAGCTAAAGACCAATGCATTAGATAAATAGCGGTAAAACCCCAAGCATAATTTAAGCTATACAGCAAAGCTTGAAAAAATGGGGTATGTATTCCCATACCCATTTGTGTCTTAATAAAACATAATATAGCTACTAATAAACCACCACCCATTGCAGAATATAGCATTTTCATATATTCTTTAGTAGTAGTGGTTATGTATTTTTCTCCCGTTTGTTTATTGTGCCAAGTAATTAATGAAGCAACTACATAAAGTGTGCTTTGGAATGTATTACTTACTTTGCTTTTGGTAGAATAAAACCCTAGCCAATTTTTGGTAATATTAGCCATAGCACAAGAAATTGTAGAATCATCTAGTAAATGTAAGGCATTTACTAAAATTTTGATTCTTTCCAGTTGTTGCTTAAGTAGAGTTATTTTAATGGTTATTTTTAGAGAAATACCTTTAACTTCTTTTTGATCGATAATAGAATCTAAATAAACAGAGCAGACTTGTATTTGTCTTATAATTCCTTCTACTTTTTCAATGTCAATAATATCATGATCTTGCAGAATTTTAATAAGATTCCGATCTAATTTTTGAAATGGATTTTCTTCAATACTTTTAATCGTACCCATTTTAAAAATTTCAGTATCAGCAGCCCCTCCGACAATTCTATCAATAAGAATTAAAGCCCCTTCACGAATTTGTTTTTTTACATATTCCCGGTTGCAAATTAAATTATCATTGTTGAATAAAGCTTCGTAAAAATTTGCCCACCGATCAACAGGGATTAATTTAACAAAGTTATGATTTTCACGAGAGTATAGAACCTCATTGGTTAATGATAAAAGTGTTTGGTCGTCAGAAATTTGAGGTAAAATTTTATTTCCTAGCTCTCTAAAAAGAAGAGGAATTATTTTATCATCAGAAAAAATACCAAAATCAGTGATAAACCTTTGCATCCTTATACCTCTAAAGATAGGTTTTAACCGTTCATTAAATTTTTCTTTAATGATAGGGTTATTTTTAATAGTTTCGGTAAGAAAATCTATAAACTCAATTGAATTGTCAAAGTCTTTACGACCCACTCGTAGTAAACTCAATAAAAAATTTCGTTCTTCGTTAGAACTTAAGATTTTTTCAATTTTTTCTTCCATAATTCATTAACAAAGGTAGATGAAATTCAAGCTTATAAATTTAAAATATATATATTTAACAATGCAAATAAGGCATCAATTTTCATTAAAAGATTTAAAATTTCCGTTCGAAGATAAATAAAAATATTTTTTTTTCCTATTTTTCTATATTTTATAAGTACTTTTTAAACAGTATAATGTAAAGATTTTAAAATATTTTTGATATAAAACAGATCCTCATTTAATATAAATATATCATTTAGTTATAAAATATATGAAAAAAAACTGTTGAGTTTAAATATAATTAATAAGTATAGTAGTAATTTTATTTAGAATAGAATAATAATTACTTTTGCTTGCTAATTTATTATTGAACTTAAAGTTTATGCAAGAAATTAAATCCAATTCAGTTAGAAAATTATCTACACAAGATTATAAAATTTTGGGGTTATCAGCCTTAGGTGGTGCTTTAGAATTCTATGATTTTATTATATATGTATTTTTTTCAAAAGCTATTGAAACCCTATTTTTTCCATCAGATATTCCACAATGGCTATCACAAGTACAAACATTTGGCATTTTTGCTGCTGGTTATTTAGCAAGACCTTTTGGTGGTATAATTATGGCACATTTTGGAGATCGATTGGGTAGAAAAAAAATGTTTGCCTTTAGTATTCTACTCATGTCTTTACCAACTTTATTCATCGGTTTATTACCCACTTATCAAACCATAGGAATTTTTGCACCACTACTATTGTTATTTATGAGAATTTGCCAAGGTGCAGCGGTTGGCGGTGAAATTCCAGGTGCATGGGTCTTTGTCTCTGAACACGTCCCTGAAAAGAGGATAGGATTGGCTTGCGGGATTTTAACGGGAGGATTAGTTACAGGCATTTTATTGGGGTCAATCATTGCTACCTTAATAAATAGAAATTATTCAGAAACTCAAATTTTAATTATAGGTTGGAGATTAGCGTTCATTATTGGAGGTGTTTTTGGTTTAATTTCCATGTTCTTAAGAAGATGGCTAAAAGAAACACCCATTTTTTCTGAAATGGAAAAAAGGAAAAAACTGGATAAGGATATACCCGTTAAAATTGTAGTTTCTAAGCATAAACATTCAGTGATTATCTGTATGTTACTTACTTGGGTTTTATCTGCGGGAATTATGGTTATAATTTTATTAGCACCTAGTTATTTACATAATGTTTATAGCTATACAATTTTAAAATCGCAAGAAGCCAATAGCGTAGCTATATTAATGAATGGCATTGGTTGTGTGGTCTTTGGAATGCTATCTGATAAAATAGGCTTTTCCAAAACTTTAATTATTGGATGTATACTTTGTATTTTAACCACCATATTTTTCTATACCTCTTTGGTAACACATCCGGAAATCCTTTTTATTACCTATGGATTGGCTGGCTTTGGAGTAGGAATTGTAGGATCATTTGCTCATTATATGGTTAAAAGTTTTCCAGCCAATATTAGATATTCCGGTGTATCTTTTTCTTTTAATATGGCATATGCAATAGCCGGAGGATTAACTCCCTTGTTACTATCTTTATTAACTAATCTGGTAAGTCATAAGGCACCGGCCTATTATGTAATACTTTTGTTTACGATGGGATTGTTACTTGGATTCTATCTTCTTCGCACTAAAACAAGAGATGAATCTTTTGCAAAAAATTAAGTATGAAAAAGTAACTTAATAATCCTCGGAACTGTTTTTTATAAGCTATAATAGTTTTTTATAAACTTTAATAATTGATAATATTTTAATAAATTTGTATGACTTGAATAAATTACTGTAAATATGATACTACTAGCTCCATCCATACTTTCCGCAGATTTTGGAAATTTGAATAAAGATATTGAAATGATTAATCAAAGTGAAGCTGATTGGTTTCATGTCGACATTATGGATGGTGTATTTGTACCTAATATATCCTTTGGGTTTCCTATTTTAGAAGCCTTAAATAAAAAAGCTACAAAGTTTAA
This sequence comes from Apibacter muscae, assembly GCF_007845595.1. Lineage (NCBI taxonomy): Bacteria > Pseudomonadati > Bacteroidota > Flavobacteriia > Flavobacteriales > Weeksellaceae > Apibacter > Apibacter muscae. The sequence goes on along the minus strand of NZ_SELI01000023.1, from coordinate 266,816 downwards.
AGATGTTCATTTGATGATTGCTCATGCCGATGAATATATACAAACTTTTAAAAAACTAGGAGCAGACTCTTTAACTGTGCATTATGAAGCTTGTTTACATCTTAATCGAACTATACAAGCTATAAAATCAGAAGGATTAAAAGCTGGAGTTGCCCTAAACCCACATTCAAACATTCATTTATTGGATGATATAATTGAAGAGCTGGATTTGGTTCTAATAATGAGTGTGAATCCAGGATTTGGAGGTCAAAAATTTATTGAAAATACGTATAAAAAGATCGCGAATACTAAAGATTTAATTATTCAAAAAAATTCATCTGCACGGATTCAAGTGGATGGTGGAGTGAATACTAATAATATAAAAAAATTGGCTGATACGGGGGCGGATGTTTTAGTCGCAGGGAGTGCTATTTTTAATTCCGAGAACCCTTTAGAAACGATTAAAAGTTTTAAATCTTTAGCTGTTTAATATTCTTATTGTTTAAACTGATCGTATAGTTTGATAAATCAAAATAAAATAATTTATTTTATTGTAAATCCAATTTCTGGAGGAGGAAAAGGTAAACTAATAGTAGAATATATAAAAAATAAATTTTTAGATTACATATCCCATATACATGTAACTACGCAGAAGGGGGATGCTCATGCATTTACCAAGCTAGCAATAGAAAATAATGCTAGTTGTGTGGTTAGTTGTGGTGGAGATGGAACTTTAAATGAGGTTGCCTCTGCTTTGGTTGGAAGCCATATTCCCTTAGCCATTGTACCTATAGGCTCAGGAAATGGATTAGCTAGACATTTAAAGATTCCATTGTCTTATACCAAGGCTTTGGATTTAATTTTGAATTCAAAAAAATATATTGAAACGATAGATGTAGGTAAAGTAAATGAAAATTATTTCTTTAGTAATACAGGTATTGGTTTTGATGCTGAAACCATTGGAAATTATTCTAATCAAAAGACAAGGAAGCTAATAGGGTACTTAAAATCAATAGTACTTAGTATTAGAAACTTTAAGCCTGTAATTGCTACTATCAAACCACCCAACCATCAATATTCTGGAGAAATTATGATGCTCAATATATCCAATAGTAATTGTATGGGTTATAATTTTTCTATTTGTCCTAAAGCTTCATTGAAAGATGGTTGGCTCGATGTTAATATAGTAAAAAAATCCAATTGGCTTGCATTTTTATGGATTGGTATTGGTTATCTTCTTCATTTAGATTTAGGTAAAAATCGCATTCAATTGAAAGTAAAAGAATTAGAATTGAATACTTCTTCCAATGTTATGCAGATAGACGGTGAATATTTATCTTTAAATTCTTCTTCATTAAAAATTAATATTATTCCTAAAGCTTTAAAAATCCTCGTAGGATAATTCTTATACAATTAAGCAAATTCTTATTTCAATACAATATATAAAACTATTTTATTTTTGATATTTTATTTAAAAAAGGAATAAAATTTGCTAATTAATAAGTAGAATATTTAAAACTTTAAAAAAAATCTTTCACTTTTAATTGTTTTAAAATTAAATTCTTATTAGTTATGAAAACATCTAGTATTAAAACAGTCAATCCAGCCACAGGTAAAATTGAAAAGGAATTTCAAGAAATGTCTGAAGAACAAATTAACCAAATTTTAGATAAGGCAGTTTATGCATTTCAACAATGGAAAATTACAAGTTTTGAAGATAGAGCTGAAATTATTCATACTACAGCTTCTTTAATGAGAGAAAAAAAAGAGGACCTTGCAAAGCTTTGCGCCAAAGAAATGGGTAAAATTCTAGAAGAAGGAATTGCAGAGGTTGAATTATGTGCCAACATATTGGATTATTATGCCGATAAGTCCAAGGAATTTTTAGCAGATAAACCCATAGACACACCTCAAGGAAAAGCATTCATTTGCTATGAGCCTATAGGAGTAATACTAAGTGTACAGCCTTGGAATTTCCCCTTTTATCAACTTGTGCGTTCCTCTGCACCAAATATAATGGCAGGTAATACAATGGTTATGAAACATGCTTCCAACGTACCCCAATGTGCAGAAATGATGGAAAAACTATTTCTTGATGCTGGATTGCCAAAGGGTGTATATACAAATCTATTTATACCCGGTAGTAAAGTTTCTAATCTTGCCGCTGATAATAGAATTAAAGGTGTAGCATTAACCGGTAGCGAACCCGCAGGTGCTAGCTTAGCAAGCGTTGCAGGAAAAAATATTAAGAAATCTACTTTAGAGTTAGGGGGAAGTGATCCTTTTATTGTTTTAGAAGATGCAGATATTGATTCTGCGGTTGAAGTTGCCGCCTACGGTAGATTGTGGAATGCAGGTCAAGTTTGCGTATCGCCTAAAAGAATTATTGTTATGGAATCTTTTGCTGATCAGTTTATTCAAAAATCCAAGGAGATTTATGAAAGGGTTACAGTTGGAGATCCCTTAGACCCAAATACAAATTTAGCACCATTAAGTAGCCAAAAAGCTTTAGAAGAAGTAATTAGTCAAGTGGAAAAGACAGTTTCGCAAGGAGCTAAATTGGTTTTTGGTGGCAAAAAAATAAAGGGAGAGGGGGCATATATGGAACCAACCATACTCATAGGGATTAAGAAAGGTATGCTAGCCTATACTGATGAAATTTTTGGTCCTGTATTATGTATATATGCTGTAAAGAATGAAGCTGAGGCAATAGAACTAGCCAATGACACTGAATTTGGATTAGGTGCAACCATATTTTCTAAAGATATCAATCATGCTGTAGAAGTTGCCCGAAAAATTGATACCGGTATGGTTTTTATCAATGAATTAACAGGGACATCCCCTGAACTTCCTTTTGGAGGTACCAAACAATCAGGCTATGGAAAAGAATTGTCTGAATTAGGTATTTATGAATTTGTGAATGAAAAATTGATTCGTATAGCAAAATGATTCTAATAGAACAGAACAATTAAAAAAAACGAAAATTTTAAAATTTTTGTTTTTTTTAATTTTAATATAACGTTTCTCTCATTTTTATTAAAGTATCTTCTGCTAAACTATAATTAGGCAACTTAGGCAAAGAAGTTCTCTCATATAATATTTCAATTTCATTTAATAATTGATTGGCATAACTCATTAGATCTTTATAAGACCACTTTCCATATTTTATATTCAAAAGTTCTTCTCTATTTGTACTACGAATATTTAAAGTACCAGTTTTTAATATATTTTTTGCAGATTGAAGTAAACGTATCGTATGCATCATGTTTTTTGAATCGTAATTTTTTCCGTGAGATTGATTCATTTTAAAACGTTCAATATTCCTACTATTTACCCAATCCCAATATAGTTTATATTCTTTGCAATATGAGGAATAACCATCTTTATTAAAGTAAAGATATGCTTTAACAGGGCAATTGGAAGGAATCGATGATAGACTTAATTCATTAGATAATTCATTTTGTAAAATTCCGCGAAAATTGTTTATTTCCAAATAATCGTAGTAAATAGCGTAAATACCTATAGTATTAGGAATTTTAACTAAACCACATAATTCTTTCTTTAAATTATTTATTAGTAACCATTCCTTTATTTCAATGGAATTATTTCCATAAAGAACAAAGCAAAAATCAAGAATAGATTTTCTTTGTTTATCAATAGGATTTACTATTTTCTTCTTAAAACCTTGTGCTTTTTTTATTTGGCTTATTGCATAACCAGCAAAAGTATCTTTAACTAATTTAGAAAGAAACAATTCAATAGTTAAATTACTCATAACTGAATTTTTATATAGAATGCAATCCTCAGGGGAAGCTAAAATTTCAAGAGTATTAGGATTATTTTTTAATAACAGTTCAACAAATCTTCCTAATTCAAAATAAACTTCATCGTTCGTTTCATTACTAATTTGTGGTATATAATTCATACTAAAAAATCTATCCTTGGGTAAGTAATAAACTCCTTTAATGTCAGTATCTGAGGAAGGAGTGCTAAGCCCAAATGCTTTACTTCCACTAATAACTTCAAATAAAATAAGATTTTGATTTTTTAAATCCTGTATAGTCATTATTCTCTATATTTTATATAAATCTAGTTCTGTTGAGAAAAATTCATTCAAAGGTTCTAATGAAAAAGATTTTATTTCCAAGGAATTAGCAATCACTAAACAATTCTCATAATTTTTAAATATAAATTCTTTCAATTCTTGCTCTAAATTTATAGGATAATCCTCAGCAACATTTTTTTTAAACTCAATTAAATCTATGATTTTAGACGATATATTTAATGGTATATTAATTAATAAATCTTTGATTTCCATGGGAGCAATCTGGTTATTTTTCAAACACCACATGGCTGCTAAAAGTGGTCGAAGTATATAAAATAACTTCTTAATTTTAATAGTATTCCCATTTAAATTATTTAATGCACTTTTAGCAACACCAATGTAATGAAATACATTGGAGCGTTGGTGAAAATAATTTTCACATAATTTAAATAGACGTTGATGAAAACCTTCTATTTCAGTATAAATTATTGGAGATTGTAACCATTCAAAAGGAGTAGTATTAGATTTTTTTATTAATTGCAATACTTTCTTTAAATCCCAGCCAACCAAGTCTAAATCATTACTGATTGGAATATTAATCTGTAAATCTAAATTCTCAACGGATAAATAGTCCTTGATATTTCTAACATAAATAAATCTAACATCAAAATCACTGGAAGGAGAAGGAAATCCCCAAGCTCTACTTCCCGATTCACAGGAATATAAAATTTTAATATTGTACTTTTTTTCAATTTTGCATAGAGAATCAATAATATCTATTTTTAGCATAACAATTAAATAGTTTTTTATAAAACGATAAAAGTATCCAGTATTGTATAATATCTCTTTCAAAGTATATGAGACTAGTCCATGGAAACAATATTATTTTTTTTTATTTTAAAAAAGTATACCTTCGTTAACTTTTTTAATGCAATGATATTTTAAACTTTATACAAGCTATTCAAAACTAATTAATATTTATGGAAATTAAAAAACAGCCAAAATTAACCAATTCAATACTATGGCTAATGACAATCAGTACTGGGTTGGTCGTTGCTAACAACTATTACAATCAACCCCTATTGGGTTTAATGGCTAAAGACTTCAATGTAAAAGAATCACAAATTAGTGCCATAACTATGTGTACACAAATAGGTTATGCTTTTGGTTTGTTTTTCTTCATACCATTGGGTGATAGGTTTAAAAGAAAAAAATTAATTCTTATAGATTTTATTTTTGTTATCATGTCCCTTTTAGCTATGGCAGTGAGTAAATCTGTAGTTTTATTATTTCCTATTAGTTTTGTTATTGGTTTTACTTCAGTAATTCCTCAATTATTTGTGCCCATGGCTGCATCATTAGCCAAACCAGAGGAGAGACCTAAGGTAGTTGGAATTGTAATGGGGGGACTACTAGTAGGGATTTTAGGTTCACGTGTGTTAAGCGGATATGTGGGCGATGTTTGGGGGTGGAGAACCATGTACTACATAGCGGCTATAATAATGATTATTCTTTTTGTTTTAATTTATTTTAAATTGCCCGAAGTGTATCCAAAATTTAAAGGCACTTATAAACAACTGATGAAGTCTTTGTTGGATTTATTTAAAAAAGATCCTGATTTAAGAATGGCATCATTACGAGGAGCCTTAGCATTTGGATCTTTAAGTGCTTTTTGGACACCTTTAGTCTTTCATTTAGAAAAAAATTTTCAATTAAGCAATGGTGCAGCTAGTAACATATCTGGTAAGTTTGGATTGGTAGGGGCGTGCGGTGCGATTGTAGCTGTGTTTATAGGAAAGGTAATTCCTAAATACAATAAAAATACACTCCTTACCCTTTTTTCTGCATTAACATTATTATCATGGTTTATCTTTTATTGGAGAGGTTTTTCTTATTTAGGGTTAATTGTTGGAGTAATTTTAGTGGATATAGGGGTGCAAGCTACGCATATCACTAATCAATCCATTATTTTTTCTAGTAATCCAGAGGCATCCAATCGTGTAAACACCATATATATGACTAGCTATTTTATAGGTGGTTCAATAGGCACCGCTTTGGCAGCGAATGCATTTCAATACTACAATTGGTTCGGAGTAGTTTTTACTGGAGGATTTATTGCATTATTACTAATGATTTTTCATTTGTACCATATAAAATCACAAAAATAAGTTTCACAAAATAGAACATCCAATTTTTTTTAATCCACGTTAGATGAAAATTTTTTAAATTAGCTTAGTAATTCATAAATAAATATTCAATTTATTTTAATATAAGGGTATGGAAAATAATTTTGACAAAGAATTTAGAGATTTTATTTATAATTTAGACGATATAGTTGATAGTTTTATTAAAAAATTGAATCAATTAGGTTTTTCTATTGATTTCACAAAGACATCCATAAACACTTTAGAAAATTATCTATTAGATAAACATGTAACTATAAAAGATGATGACTTCTACGATGCTTCTTGCTATTTGGGAGAATTGTTTAAAAAAAATTATGGTGGCGATTGGGAAATAGATAAAAATGAAAATTCAAAATATTATAAAAAACCAGTTATAAAAAATTTTGAACCTGTGGGAATGATTTTCTCACCCTTTAGTATTTTGAAAGAAATGCTAGCTACTAGAGAAAAAGGTGCTTTAATGAAGATATTAAAATCTAGTTTAGATGATGAAAATGAGACTGAAAAGCTAAATGCAGATACCAAGAATGAGAAAGATAATTACAGGAATAGATCTTTTATTGATGATCTGGATACCAATCACTCTATAGAAGAAGAAAAACAGTCGGTAAAGAAAAAAGAAGAATATCAAGCTGAAGTTAACCCCAATCAACCATATAAAATTTTTAAAGGTAAAGCATTTACGAAAGAAGAATGGTTGAAATTTGAGGAAGAAGAATACCAAAGATTTTCCATGAAAAACCTTCAACATAAGACCAACGAAAAACCACCACAATCAGGAGGAGGATTTTTTCTAGATGAAAGAGAAAGTGATTGGTAAGCAATACTACTAATCTATAATTTTGAATAAAGAACAGCTTACTCAATTCATAAAACAAAAATCACAAGAACTTTCTTTTTTAGATTGTGGCATTTCTAAATCAGGCTTTTTAGAAGAAGAAGCCCCACGTTTAGAGAAATGGTTGAAAGAGGGCAATCAAGGGAAAATGTCTTATTTAGAAAATCATTTTGATAAAAGATTAAATCCCTCACTATTGGTAGATGGAGCCAAATCTGTGATTAGTTTTTCCTACAACTACTACCCATCAGAAACTCAAAAATCCGATACCTATAAAATAGCTAAATACGCTTATGGAGAAGATTACCATATAGTTATCAGAGAAAAACTTGAGTTTTTAATTCATCTGATTAAAGAAAAAGTGGGAGATTTCTCTTATCGTGTATTTACAGATTCTGCTCCAGTTATGGAAAGAGCTTGGGCTAAAAAATCAGGTTTGGGCTGGATAGGTAAAAACTCATTATTATTATCTAAACAAAAAGGTTCATTCTTTTTCTTAGCAGAAATTATTTGCGATCTAGAATTAGAGTATGATTCTCCTTTTAAAACCAACCATTGTGGAAGTTGCACACGTTGTATAGATGCTTGTCCTACCCAAGCAATCATTTCTGAAAAAGTTATAGATTCTAGAAAATGTATTTCATATTTAACCATTGAGCTTAAAGATGAAATAGGGGAAGAGTTTAAGGGAAAAATGAAGGATTGGATCTTTGGTTGTGACATTTGCCAAGATGTTTGTCCTTGGAATCGATTTTCAAAACCCAATACTGAATCAAGATTTCAACCTTCTTCAGATTTATTAGACTTTACTTATAAAGATTGGGAAGATTTGGAAGAGGAAACTTTTAGAAAAATTTTTAAATATTCAGCCATCAAAAGAGCAAAGTATACTGGTTTAAAAGGAAATATCAATTTTATAAAAAAGAAATAAATAATTGGTTAATAAAATTTTTTTAGAATATTTCTTACTTCATCTATATAGAAACCTCCGAATTCATAAGCATGAAACATTAAGGGATACAATTGTGTATATGGCAAACGAAATATCCATCCTTTCTCTAAAGGATATACTTCGTTGTAGGATTCATAGAATAAGGGAGGAAATCCTCCAAACAATTTAGACATTCCTAGATCCATTTCTCTGTGTCCATAGTAGACAGCAGGATCAATGAAATAAATTTCTTGTGTATTAGAAATTATAAAATTTCCACTCCATAAATCGCCATGTAAAAGAGAAGGATTTTCAGTTGGAAAAATTTCATTTATGGAATTACAAAATTTCTCAGTAGATAGTAAATCCTTAGAATTAAATTTTTTATCATTAAATAATTTCTCTGCTAAAGGCAAGATTCTAAAATTGCTATAAAGATCTTTCCAAGATATACATTGAGGATTTTTTTGAACTAGAGTTCCTAAATAATTATCCTCAGTAAATCCATAAAACGGTTGGGGAATGCAATGCATTTTAGCTAATTTTGAACCAAAAATTTCCCATGTTTTTTTCTGGGGAGTACCTTTTTCGATCCATTTTAAAATTAAAAATTGCAAGTGATTTTCTTCATTACATTCAATGATCGTAGGAATTTTAAATGTTTGTGATTCTTCAATCACTTTTAAACCTTTGTATTCACATTTGAACAAATTAGGGTAATAGGATTTTAAATTGTACTTTAAAAACATTTTGCCTTGATCGGTATCTAAACAATAGGTTTGATTAATATCTCCGCCAGAAATAAATTTATAATTTTTTATTTTAAAAGAAAGAATATTTAAAATTTTTAAGAGTTCCATCTTAATTTATAATTAAAGATTTTCAAGTTCTAAAGTTGTAATTATAAAAATATGAATTTTATAATTTTTTGAAAATAGGCTAATAAAGAAATGATCTCAAAACTATATATAAATTTAAATTCTACTATTTTAAGGCATAGGAATTGCTACATTCAAAGTTTTGTTAAGATAAATTTAAAATTTAATTCTTGTAAATGCAAGTAGAATTATTTGTAAGCATAGTTGATGCTTGATATATATATACTAAATTATTTATAACAAAAAATTTATAGCATAAATAATATTTAAATATTTAAAACATTATTTTAAAATTCTCATGATAATAAGTAAATATACAGGATTCATTCTTTTAATCTTTATAGTTTTTTGTAATACCCTAATATCCTGTAATAAATCTGAAAAAATAAATAAAAATTCTAATCATAGTTTACAAAATCCACCCATTCCATCTTATTCAGGGATTAATTTTCAATCTATTTTCACAGAAAGTGATAATTATTCTGCCGACGATAATAGAATAAAAGTTATATTAAATAAATATTATAAAGATGTATGGGAAACAGCTAAATTAAGTGGAGGAATTTTAGTGGCTAGAGGTAATAATATTTTACTAGAAAAGTATTCTGGATATTCAAATTATGATCTTAAAACTCCTATAACAGCTACAACGCCTATGCATGTAGCTTCTATTAGTAAAATACTAACCTCTTTAGTAATATTAAAATTGGTTGAAGTAGGTGAAATAAACTTTGATCAAAAAGTAAACACCATACTGAAAAACTTTCCATATTCAGAATTAACCATACAAGATTTATTAACGCACAGAAGCGGACTACCCAACTATGCCTATTTAACGGATAAAAATACAGATAGAACGACCTTACTATCTAATCAAGACATTTTAAACTTATTTTCAAACACACAACCGGAGCTTTTATTTAAAAGAGATACACAATTTTTATACTCAAATACAAATTTTGTTCTACTAGCCTTAATCGCTGAAAAAATTACGAATACTTCTTTTCCAAGTCTTGTAAACTATATGATTTTTAAACCTTTGGGCATGGATCATTCCTATATACTTCAAGAGAAATATGTGCCATATTCAACATTATCCTACTATGCCAATGGAAAACCATATAATTTTGAATATTTAGACCTGATATACGGAGATAAGAATTTATATACTACTCCTGATGATTTATTTAGATTGAGTAAAGCTATGTTTGCTCCAAATTTTTTACCTAAAAATTTGCTAGAAAAAATGTTCACCCCTTATAGTAATGAAAAAAAAGGAATTAAGAATTATGGTCTAGGAATGCGATTAATGGTTTTTGAAAACGGGAAGAAGATAGTTTATCATACCGGTTGGTGGCACGGAAGTAATGCAATATTTATTCATCTTCTTGATGAAAAAGTTACCATTATTGCTATAGGTAATAAATATTCAAGAGCCATATATTCTGCTATAAATTTAACCGCTCTTTTTGGTGATTATCCTTTGAATATGGAGGATCTTCATTAATTTAAAATCTTTAACTTATATTTCATTTAAATTTTTTAAACTTCTATTAAAAGTTAAATTAAAATAAATTTTTCTTGTTTGCTAAAAAAAAAATAAATAAGTTTGCATGAGATAAACCTAAGATCATTAACAAAATACTTATCAAGAAAGGTGGAGGGATTTGGCCCTATGATACCTTAGCAACCCTCTGTAATGAGTAGGTGCTGCATCCAACCCTTATATAAGGAAAGATAAGTTGTAAGTAGCTTTAAATTTAAAACAATAATATTTAAGAATAGCTTCTTCCAATTTTATCGGAAGAAGCTATTTTTTTTAAAAGACTCTTGAGTAAGTTATTTTTTGATGATTGATTAATAAATTTTACTAATTAATTAATAAAAAATTCATGAAATTACAAACCAAACTCGTACACATTTCTAAGCCTGATGAATTAACTGGCGCCATTTCAACCCCTATTTATCAAACGTCTTCCTATATCCAAGAATCTCCAGATGTACACAAAGGATTTGCCTATTCTAGAACTGCCAATCCGACTAGGAAAGTGGTAGAACAAGCCATAGCAGAATTGGAAGTAGGATTTGCAGGATTTGCTTTTTCTTCTGGACTAGCAGCTACTGATTGTGTATTAAAGCTATTGAATCAGGGAGATGAAGTGGTTGCGGGTAATGATATTTATGGAGGTACTTACCGAATATTAAGTACGGTATATAATCGATTTGGAATTACTTCCAAATTTATTGATACCACCGATGTAAAAAATGTTGCAAATGCAATTTCTGATAAAACAAAAGTAATTTGGATTGAAACTCCCACCAATCCAACATTAAAAGTGTCAGATATTAAAGAAATAGCTAAAATAGCTAAGAGTATAGGAGCATGGCTGATTGTAGATAATACTTTTTTATCACCTGCCTTGCAGCGTCCAATAGAATTAGGTGCAGATATAGTTGTTCATAGCGGTACCAAATATTTGTCCGGACATGGAGATGTATTGTCCGGATTCGTAGTAGTTAATTCAGAGGAAGTTGCCGAGCAACTTAAATATATTCAAAATACCTCAGGGGCTGTTTTATCACCTTTTGATTCATGGCTAACTTTAAGAGGAATTCAAACCTTAGCTTTACGTTTACAAAAACATTCTTCCAATGCTCAAAAAATAGCTGAATATCTTTTAACTAACCCAAAAATTGATAAAGTGTACTATCCAGGGTTAAAAAACCATAAAAATCATGAGATTGCTTTAAAACAACAAGATGCTTTTGGAGGAATGGTTTCTTTTAGTTTAAAAGAAGATACATTAGAAGCAGCAACACGCTTTCTTACAAAAACAAAAATATTTATATTAGCTGAGAATTTGGGAGATGTGAGAAGTTTAGCTAGTCATCCAGCAACAATGACACATAAATCAACCCCAGCTCAAATAAGAAGAGAAACAGGTATTCAAGATTCTTTAATACGTTTATCGGTAGGTATTGAAGATCCTGAAGACTTAATTAAAGATATAGAACAAGCATTGTGTTAATACGATAAATTATTATGAAAAGAAATAGGTTGAAATTAGGTATTTTTGGATTTGGGTGCGTAGGCACAGGGCTTTACAAAGTGCTAGAGGAAACGGGTAGTGTAGAAGCAAATATCAAAAAAATATGTATAAAGCATGCCAATAAGCCTCGTCCTATAGATGCAAAATACTTTACAACCCACAAAGAAGATCTTTTAAACGATCCGGAAATCAATGTAATTGTTGAATTAATTGATGATGCAGAAGCTGCTTTTGAAATTGTATCAGAAGCAATGAAAAAGGGTAAAGACGTTGTTTCAGCCAATAAAAAAATGATTGCGGAGCATTTGCCTGAACTTTTAGAACTTGAGAAAAAATATCAAGTTTCATTTTTATACGAGGCATCTGTATGTGCAAGTATACCCATCATTAGAAATTTAGAAGAATATTATGATAATGATTTATTAACATCAGTTTCAGGAATATTTAACGGTTCTACCAATTATATTCTTACTCAAATGATTGATGATAATATTCCCTATCCAGAGGCATTAAAAGAGGCACAAAATAAAGGATTTGCAGAAACTGATCCTACTTTAGATGTGGAAGGCATTGATCCGAAATATAAGTTATGTATAATTTTATTCCATGCCTTTGGTTTAATTACTAAACCAGAAAATATTTTTAACTTTGGAATATCTAGGATTAATGATTTTGATTTAAATTTTGCTACCCAACGCAACTATGCAATTAAATTAATCGCCAGTTGTAAGAAAAACGGAAATGAGATTAGTGGCTTGGTTGCACCTAGTTTTATAGAAAATAAAGATCCTTTAGCTCACGTAAAATATGAATACAATGGTGTAGTTTTAGAAAGTGCTTTTTCCGAAAATCAACTAATGATTGGAAAAGGAGCTGGTGATAAACCTACAGGTTCTGCCGTACTTTCAGATATTTCTGCCTTAACTTATGGGTATAGGTATGAAAATAAAAAATATTTACATGTAGATCCATCATTAAAACTGGAAAGTACAGGTAAATATAGAGTGTATGTTAGATATTATGATGATTTTGATAGCTTTGATGATTTCTTAACCATGGAAGAAAAATTTATTAGCCCGCAAGGAAATTATTTCATTGGAATCATAACATTAGATAAAATCATAAATTCAAAATGGATAAAAGATAAAAATATCAATGTTATATTTTGTAATCAAAATATCGAATAATTTACAATAATTTAATCATGAAAAAATCCAGAAACTAACTTTCTGGATTTTTTTTAAATATATACACATTATAATAATTCAACTTTAAAAAAGATTCTAAAAATATTACATTTGTATCCATGTTACAAATCATAAATAAAATTTCATGTCAGAAATAGAATCCAAATATTCGCCCAATCAAATAGAATCTAAATGGTATCAGTTTTGGATGGATCATAAATTTTTTCATTCAGAACCCAACGATAAAAAACCTTATACCATTGTAATACCTCCACCCAACGTAACAGGAGTATTACATATGGGGCATATGTTAAACAATACCATTCAGGATGTTTTAATTAGGCGTGCGCGAATGTTAGGATTTAACGCTTGTTGGGTTCCTGGCACCGATCATGCCTCTATTGCTACTGAAGCTAAAGTAGTAGACAAGCTTAAAGAAGAGGGTATAAATAAACATGAAATAGGTAGAGAAAAATTTTTGGAACATGCTTGGGAATGGACCCATAAACATGGGGGAATTATTTTAGAACAATTGAAGAAATTAGGATGTTCTTGCGATTGGGACAGAACAAAATTCACTCTGGATAAAGACTTATATACTTCTGTTATTAAAAGCTTTGTAGATTTATATAGAAGAGGATATATCTACAAAGGAAATAAAATGATTAATTGGGATCCAGAAGCTCAAACCAATATTTCTGATGAAGAAGTTATCTATAAAGAACAAAACGGAAAATTATATTATTTAAAATATAAAGTTGTTGATGAAGATAGATTTATAACGGTTGCCACCACTCGCCCGGAAACAATTTTTGGTGATTCAGCCTTATGTATTAATCCCAACGATGAAAGATACACTTTTCTAAAAGGAAAAAAGGTAGTTGTACCAATCGTTAATAGAGAAGTTCCAGTGATTGAAGATGCTTATGTAGATATAGAATTTGGTACCGGTGCTTTAAAAGTTACTCCAGCCCATGATGTGAATGATTACCAATTGGGTCTAAAACATAATTTAGAAGTTATTGATATTTTTGAAAAAAATGCTACTTTAAACGATAAAGGACTTCACTACCAAGGCAAAGACCGTTTTATAGTTAGAAAGGAAGTTGTTAAAGAATTAAAAGAAAAAAACTTATTAGAAAAAGAAGAGGATCATTTAAACAAGATTGGAACTTCTGAGAGAACGGGAGCAGTAATTGAACCTAGATTATCTATTCAATGGTTTATGAAAATGGGGGATTTTTCAAAATCTGCTTTAGATGTCGTTTTAAAGGATGAATTAAAATTATATCCAGAAAAATTTAAAACCACTTATAAAAACTGGTTAGAGAATGTTCACGATTGGAATATTTCTCGACAATTGTGGTGGGGACATCGTATACCCGCTTTCTTTTACGGAACCGATGAAGACGATTTTGTAGTGGCTGAAACATTGGAAGAAGCTTTGATCTTAGCCCAACAAAAAAATCCTAACATTAAAGCTGAAAACTTAATTCAAGAAGAAGATGTTTTGGATACTTGGTTTTCTTCTTGGTTATGGCCAATATCCGTATTTAATGGGATTAATGAACCCCAAAACAAAGAAATCAATTATTATTATCCTACCCAAGATTTAGTAACAGGTCCCGATATCATTTTCTTTTGGGTAGCCCGAATGGTAATGGCAGGTTATGCTTTTAGAAATGAAAAACCATTTTTCAATGTATATTTTACAGGAATTGTAAGGGATAAACAAAGAAGAAAAATGTCTAAACAATTGGGAAACTCTCCAGACCCTATAGATCTAATTCAACAATACGGTGCGGATGGAGTTAGGGTAGGTGTCTTGCTAAGTTCATCAGCGGGAAATGATCTTATGTTTGATGAAGATCTTTGTTTACAAGGTCGTAATTTTGCCAATAAAATTTGGAATTCTTATCGATTAGTGAAGTCTTGGGAAATTGCTTCAGATAAAGTTTTACCAATTGAAAATAAAGAAGCTATTACTTGGTTAAAAAATAAAATTTCTAAAACAATTGATCAGACCAATTTAGATTATAAAAAATATAAGATTTCTGAGGCATTAATGTCCTTGTATAAATTGGTTTGGGATGATTATTGTTCGTGGTATTTAGAAATAATAAAGCCTCCATTTGGTGAAAAAATAGATGAAGAATCTTACAATGAGACACTTTCCATTTTAGAAGACTTACTAAAATTGTTGCATCCCTATATGCCATTTATTACAGAAGAAATATGGCAAAATATGAAAAATAGAGATATCAACGAAAGTTTAATTATATCCACTTATCCCGAAAATATTCCTTACGATGATAATTTAATAGCTAAATTTGAAAAATCGAAAGAAATCGTTACCGCAGTTCGAAATTTTAGATCTGGAAAAGGAATTTCTCATAAGGAAGCTTTTGAATTATATATTGGTTCAGAAGAAAGTATAGATAATTTGGAAAGTATAAAAAAACTAGCCAATTTAAGTACTATTTACTGTAATAAAAATACAGATTTACCTGCTTATAAATTTTTAATTGATAAAACAGAGTTTTCAATACCTTTTGCAGAAACTATCAATATAGAAGACGAAAAGAAAAAACTACAAGAAGAAATTAATTATTACCAAGGGTTTTTAAAGGGGGTAATGGCAAAATTGTCCAATGAAAAATTTATGAATGGAGCGCCAGAAAAGGTGATTGAAATAGAAAGAAAGAAACAAGCAGATGCTTTACAAAAAATTGAAATTTTAAATAAGCAATTACAGAGTTTATAAATACTAAAACTAATTTTATGAGAAGTATGTCTAATTTTATGAATAATAAAGCTTCATTGAATTTAATATTGATAATATCAGTATTATTTTATATATTTTGTGTGGGATATTTATTTTTTGTTTCTAAAAATAATAATATATTTATTTATCCTTTAGATGATTCTTATATTCATATGAGTATAGCAAAAAATATTGTTCAAAATGGGGTTTGGGGCGTTTGTTATGATGAATTTGGTTCTGCCTCTTCATCTCCATTATTTACAGTACTCCTATCTACACTTTTTTATTTTTTTGGAGTAAATATTTATATTTCAATATTTATAAATATTTTTTTTTCTATACTAATAATTTATTTTGCTTGGAATTTTTTTAAAAATAAAATAAATATTTTTTTATTAAGTATATTATTGTTAACTATCATAATTATAACTCCTTTACCTAACATGACTATTATTGCAATGGAACATGTCATGCATGCTTTTTTCACACTTTTATATATTCTTATCCTATGGAGGATTGTAGTGTATAAAGAAAGGAGTAATAAAATTGCATATTTATATTTAGTAATTTGTTTTTTATTACCAATTTCAAGGTATGAAGGATTATTTATTATTATAGGAGGGAGTATTGTATTATTATGTCTAAAGAATTTTAAATTGTCAATTTTGGGTGGATTGATAGCTTTATTTTCAATATCAATTTTTGGATTTTATTTTATTTCTAAGGGAGGAACATTTTTGCCATATTCATTAATACTGAAAACATCTTTAGTTAGTGAAAATGGTGGACTTATATCTAAAATTCTTCCATATAACTTAATAAAATTAAATTATTTTAGTAATAAATCTTACCGTTCATTACTTCTAAGCTTTATAATTATTTTAATTTATACATTAATAATACAAAAAGGAAAAAATAGAATATATTCTATAATTGTTACCTTATTTATAGCTTTGTTTTTACAGGTTTTATATTCAAAATTTGGGTGGCTTGATAGATACGAGGCTTATATTATACCCTCCATATTATGCATTTTATTTTATTCAATATATTATTTATATATAAATTTAAAGCAAGTAATGGCATTTGAGAATATTTTATATTTGGGGTGTTTTATTGTGCTTTTATATCCAAGTTATTATTTATCCAAAAGAACTTATAATAATACCAAAAATTTGTTATTAGCTTGCAATGATATTTATAATCAACAATATCAAACAGCTCTTTTTATAAGTGAATTCTATCCATATGCTAATATTGGAGTTAATGATGTAGGATATCCTTCTCTGATTTCAAAAGGTCATGTTGTAGATCTTGTTGGTTTAGGAAATACGAATATTGCCTTAGCAAAAAAAAATCAGAAAGATGTTATTAAAGTATCCAATGAAGAGTTGGAAAATAATAATGTTAAAGTTATTTTTATATATAAAAGTTGGTTTAGTCCAAATTTTTATTCAAAATATAAAGAAATAGGAAGTTGGAAGCTAAAATATAACCCTGTTGCATTAGGAGATAATGAGGTAGCTATCTTTAGTGTAAGTAATGATTTAATAGATATTGAATACTTAAAAACATCATTGAAAGAATATAGTTATAAATTACCAAAAAGTGTGGAATATATAAAGAAATAAAACTCAAACAAAAATTAATAAATTAAATTGAAATTACTTGTAATTATACCTGTTTATAACGAAGCAGAGTTTCTTCTATCTTGTTTAGAGTCATTTGAAAATCAAACTTATGACAAAATTACTTGGGTAATAGTTAATGATGCTTCCACAGATAAATCTCCAGAGATCATTCAAAATTTTATAAAAGATAAACCTAATTTTCAATACCTTAGCCTCAATCATCGATCAGAACATAGTCCTGGGGCTAAGGTGGTACGAACCTTTTATTCCGGCTTAAATACTGTTGACTATTCACAATATGATGCAATAGCTAAGTTAGATGCAGATATTATTCTACCTCCGGACTATTACAAAATAATGATTAATACATTGAAAGCTAATTCAAGAGTTGGAATGGTTGGAGGTTTGGTATATACAAAACAAAATGGAGTTTGGGCTCATGAAGGAGTTGCAAATAAAAATCATATACGAGGAGCAATAAAAACCTATAGAAGACAATGTTTTGAAGATATAGGAGGATTAAGGGAAACTTTGGGTTGGGATAATCTAGATGTTCTATTGTCCCATATGAAAGGTTGGGAAGTAAGGGTAATTAAAGATATTTGGGTTAAATTGCTAAAACCTACCGCCCATGTCTATAAGGATACCAAAGCAGAAAAATTAGGAAAGTACTATTATAATATAGGATTAGACTACGGTCTTGCATTTATTTCTAGTGCTAAAGCTGCATGGATAGATAAATCTGTAAAGAATTTTTTTATTTCCTACAGAACTTATGTAAAAATGAGTGTAAAAAAAACGAAAAGAGAAATTACTCCTGAAGAAATAAAGTTTATAAGAAAGTTTCGATGGTATGAGACTTTACAGAAGATAGGTTTATGAAGAATGTAGCTATTTTAGAATTTGAAACTCACTCTCATTTGCTCTATTTGTGGGATAGGATACTTCAAGATCAAAATAGTTACCAATACCATTTTTTTGTATCCAAAAATATTAATAAACAGCTAAGGGATATAACTTCTACTAAAATAACAGTAATTGAACATTTTATTGATTTAAATAATAAATTGTTTAATTTTGATTTAGTAATTATTAATACACTACATAGAAATTTTGAAAAATATGCTTTTATATTTAAAAAATATAAGACACTTTTATTAGTTCACAATTCAAATTTTTATTTTAAGTCTACCAATTATAAATTTAGATATCTTATTAAAAATTTCAATGTACAATTGAATTATTATTATCTAAAATTAATTTATAAAGAAAAAATTTATAAAAATAAAAGTATTATAAATAGGGCAGGGGGATTCGGATTTTTATCTGAAGAAATTCTTAGTAACAGTAACGATCATAATAAAAACAAGTATTTTATTCCTCTATTTTATAATAAGTCTCTTGAAATTTCATACAACCAATCACAAATAAAGATTGTTATTCCAGGTAATATTTCCCAAATAAGAAGAGACTACGACTTGATATTTAAAATCTTGCCAGAATTAGCTCCGAAAGCCAATTTATGTTTTGTTTTTTTAGGAAAGCCTGAAAATGTTAAAATGCAAAAAAAATTAGAAAATTTTTCTAAATCTAAATTTTCGAACAGAATTCAAATTAAATATTATTCTCAATGGATTTCACAAAAGGAATTTGATGCTGAAATGTTTTCTTCTCATTATCTACTATGTCTTGTGCATAAAGAAACCTCCTTTTATTTACAAAAAGAAATTTATGGAAAAACTAAGATTTCAGGAAATGAAACCGATTGCATCTATTATGGAAAAATAGGAATTTTCCCAGAATTTTATAAAATGAAAAATTGGGATAATCTTTATTATAAAAATCATCAAGACTTAATTAATATTTTAGAAAATCTTACCTTTGAGAAATATATTGAAGACACCAAAGGATTATTAAAGAATGCCAAATTATTCTCCCAATCAAATGCAAGTAAGCATATGATCAATGTCTTTGATAAATTAATAAATGTATGACGAAATTTAGAGAAAAATTAATAGAATTCACCTATAAATACTTGCCTTACTTATATAAAAAAAGATTTTTTAAAAAGTTAAATCATTTAACAAAAATAAATATCGAAGAAAGAAATGTAGAATATGAATTTCTTTATTTATCAGAATATTTGAAACCGAACAATGTTTTTTTTGATGTTGGTTCGAATGTAGGATCATACCTTTATTATGTAGAAAAAATTATAGGTTCTAATCATATTTATGGTTTTGAACCCAATCCTTATTTATTTAAAAGAACTAAACATTTATTTCCTTCTGTACATTTAGAGCATTTGGCACTGTGTAATACTCAGGGAACATTAACCTTTAAAGTTCCCAGTATAAATAATGAAGAAATATCCACGAGAGGTACCTTAAAAACTGAATATGTTGAGGATAATGAAACCTCTTTTAAATTATTAGGGGTACCTGCGGATACCTTGGATAATTACGTAAACAAAAACCATATTAAAAAAATAGATTTTTTAAAGATAGACGTAGAGGGGGCAGAGATGGATGTAATTGCTGGAGGCATAAATGCTATACAAAAATTTAAACCGATTTTAATCGTTGAAGTAGAAGAGAGGCATCATAATCAGGAATCTGTATGGAAGGTAATACAGCCTATTTTAAAATTGGGTTACGATCCCTATTTTTGGGACAAGAATTCTTTTCAATTAAAGAATTTCACCTCAATGGTAGATACGAATCAAAAGAATTCAGATATTCAAAATAAAAAACAATATTTAAATAATTTTATTTTCTTACCAAAAAATTAAATTGATCTAAGGAATGGGAATTGTTGCCCGGCAGGGAATAAAATACAGTATTGTTAGTTATTTAAGTTTTTTATTGGGAACTTTCTCTACCATAGTAATTTATCCGGCAGATACAGAGTTTTTAGGAAAAATACGTTTCATACAACCATCGGCAGAAATTATTTTTCCATTTATGGTATTTGGTCTTAGTTATGCCAATATAAAATATCATCAAAAATTTAAGGCTAAAAATCAACAAATAGATTTTTTACTATTTTCTATAAAGTTTATATTCCTAAGTTTTATAATACTTTCACTCATCTTTTGGCTTTTAGCTACTTATTATTCAGGTATAAGCAGTTCCGATTTTTGGAAAATGAAACAATACATTTTACCCGCAGCCTTATTTTTAGCAATTACTCAACTATTTTCAAAATATGTTTCCAATTTTAAAAGAGTTGCCATTACAGGAATATTCGAAAATTTTTTCCCCAAACTAGGTTCTCTAGTAGGTTTTGTATTTTGTGTGTATATTGGATTTTCATCCTCTGCGTCCTTATCCATATTTGTTTTTTTCTTTGCTATAGCTATGCTGGGAATGGTGCTATATTTTTTTAAGCTAAACAAGGATAAGAGAAGTAATCGCTTAGATATTCTTAAAGACAAACCCTTTAGAACTGAAGTTTTTTATTTTTGTTTTTTCTCAGTACTCGGTAGTTTAGGAAACCAACTAGCATTGCGCATAGATAATCTTATGATTTCGGAACTTATAGATTATAAACAGAATGGAATTTACTCGATCTTAATGTCAATCATAGGTTTTCTAACCATACCTTTGGCAGGAATATTTGCAATTTCAGGGCCTATAATTGTTGAAAAAATAGAAAACCATAAATTCGAGGAACTAGGAATCTTCTATAAAAATATTTCTAAATATTTATTTTTATTTGGAACTGTATTATTAACATGTATTCTCTCTGGGATGGAATACCTTTTTTTATTAATGAAAAATGGTAAAGATCTCTTAGATGCTAAAGCCATCATTTATATACTAGGAGTATCAACCTTGTTTGATTTAGCTACAGGTTTTAACAGCCATATAATTACCTACTCAAAATACTATAGATTTAATATCTATACAATGCTATTTTTAGCTGGGTTAACCATATGCACGAATTGGATTTTTATAAAACATCTAAATCTTGGTATTGAAGGAGTAGCTATGGCTACAGCTATTTCATTAACTATATATAATATTGTTAAACTGTGGTTTAACTATGCTAAATTTAAAATTCATCCCTTTACTATTCAATACTTATATATATTTATAGTTGGAATCATCGCCTATGGAATTGCTTTAATAATTCCAGAATCTACCATTAATTTTATAAATCTAATAACTAAGCCTTTAACTGTACTAATAACTTTTTCCCTAAGCAATTTACTATTCAAATTTGTACCTTTAGATAAAATATGCAATAAAAATTGGAAAACATTTTTAACAGGAGTAAATAAAAAATAAATTTTATGAGTTAAAAATGGAAATAAATAAGAATTTCTTAACGTTTATATTGTATAATACCTAAAAAATTAATGAATATATATAAAAAATACCTATCCATAAGTTTCATACTTATATATTCTTGTTTCACTTATTCCCAAGAAAGATTATTGAAAGGCAAAGTATATTTTTTTGATACTTCTTCGGAGGAATCAGTTGCTGATATTTACGTAAAAAATATAAATACCGGCTATACCACTATAACCGATTTAACAGGAAATTTTGTTATACCTGCACAAGCAGAAGATAAAATACAATTTACCTCTTATCATACAGAAGAACGAATCGTAACTGTTACACCAACAATGTATGAAGAAAAAAAAATGAGAATTCAATTGGATATTTCTACCGGAACGGTTTTAGAAAGTGTTACAGTGGTAGGACTTAAATCTTATGGAAGTTTAGAATTGGATGTTAAACGAATTCCTATGAAGAATAAAACCAACGAACTGATGAATAAACTAGGAGAATTAATGCCTACGCAAAAAATGGACGGTTCTACAGATTTAGATTCGCAGTTGGCACGTTTAGCACCTATGAAATTTAGTATAGACAATATGCTAGGAGCCTTGTCTGGAGAAACTAAAAAGAAAGAAAAATTATACATTTATGAAGATCGCATGAATGTTTTGCAAGATATTAGAGACTATTTAGGAGATCAATATTTTATCGATCAAGGGTTAAATAAAGATCAAATCAATGAATTTTTATTATTTACGTATTTAAATTACAACTTAAGATATTTCTACGATCATCAGAATTATTATGTAATTCTAAGCATTTTCAATAAATCAATTGAAAATTATAAATCTAAAAAAAATGAATCTAAGTAATAAGTCCTTTAAAATCCAAGTGCTTATCAAAGATAAGCACTTGGATTTTAAATAAGTAAGGTAAATTTTATAATAACATTTTTTTTGCTTCTTGAATACCGTTTACAAGTAAATCTATATCCTCCAGCGTATTATAAACTGCGAAGGAAGCACGGATGGTTCCCGGTATTTCAAATCTTTTCATTATAGGTTGGGCGCAATGGTGTCCCGTACGTACCGCTATTCCATGTTTGTCTAAAATAAATCCAACGTCAGAAGAATTTGTATTGGCTATATCCAGATTAAAAGAGATCAATCCAGCCCTCTGTTTAGCATTTTTAGAATAAATCGTTAAGTTTTCAATTTCTTCAAGTTTTTGGGTTGCATATCTTAGTAGTTCATCTTCATGATGTTGAATATTTTTTAAACCTAAACTTTGTATAAATTCAATGGATTTTCTTAAAACTATATTTCCCGCGATATTAGGAGTGCCAGCTTCAAATTTAAAAGGCAATTCGGCAAAAGTGGTTTTTTCAAAAGTAACTTCTTTAATCATTTCACCACCGCCTTGGTAGGGATCCATAACCTCCAAAAGATGTTCTTTTCCGTAAAGAATACCCACACCCGTAGGTCCATACATTTTATGAGCCGAGAAAACATAGAAATCCGCGTCTAGTTCTTGCACATCCACCTTTAAGTGTGGAATGGATTGTGCACCATCTATCAATACATAGGCACCGGCTTGATGTGCGAGTTGTATAATGGATTCTACAGGATTTACAACTCCTAAAGCATTGGATACATGGTTTACCGCTACCAATTTTGTTTTTTCCGTCAAAAGATTTTTATAATCCTCCAGAATTAAATCTCCATGCTCATCTACTGGGATAATTTTTAATATCAAATCTTTTCGATTGGCTAACAGTTGCCAAGGAACAATATTGGAATGATGTTCTAACTGAGAAATAATAATTTCATCTCCAGCATTTAATAATCTTTCTAAACCAGAAGCTACTAAGTTTATACCTTCGGTCGTCCCTTTGGTAAATATAATTTCATAGTCTTTCTTAGCATTTATAAATGATTGTACCACCTTTCTGGATTCTTCCATTTCCATAGTAGCCAATTGGCTTAAGGTATGGATACCTCTGTGTACATTGGAGTTAATGTTTTGGTAATAGTTAATTTCTGCATCCAAAACCATATTAGGTTTCTGCGTGGTTGCAGCATTGTCTAAATATACAATTGTATGATTGTTTATTTTTTCACCTAAGATAGGAAATTGGGTTTGTATATGTTTTGTATCAATACTCATTTTAAAATTTAATAGAAACCCAAAGTTAGTGAAAATTAGGATGGCAATAAATAGAATAGGAATTGAAAAACCCTATTTAACATAATATAAATTATAGGCAAATTTTTAGATTTTAGATTTTATAGTGATTTTTAGTAAGTTCTATAAAGATTCCAATAATGTAATTATTGTCAAATTTCACATTCCATGTGCATATTCTTTAAAATTGACAACCTTTAGAAATAATTTATGTAATAAATTTTTGCACTAAATAAGTATACGTTATATCTGAAAAGTTATTCAGATTTTTTGGTGAACACCTGTAAAATTTTATTTACGGGTATCATCCATTATATATTATAAAAAATTTAATCAAAGGCAGTTTTATTTGTCTAGAAATATTTTATGCTTCTTTATTAATTTCTAAAGATATTTAGGTATGTAAAGTATATAAAAATTAGATCCTAAGATTATTTAAGATTAAAGAATCAACCTTTTTTACTCTCATATATTATTTTTTACCCATTCTATTTAACATAATATTTTAAAGTTTAATATTTAGTACAAAAATTCCTTGTTTTAATTATTATATGCCCACTTCAGGCAAGTGATAGACTAATATTTTAGATCATTTTTGTATCTTAGCCCAAAGATAAATTTGTAGATTTGTAACTATGACTATTGAAAACCCTACCCCTAAGAATATTCACCAAGGTCGTAATATAAAACGTTTCCGCGAAATGTTAGGAATAAAACAGGAAGCATTGGCTTGGGAACTGGGTGAAGACTGGAATCAGAAGAAAATTTCCTTACTCGAACAAAAAGATCAGGTGGAAGACAAAGTGTTGGAAAAAATTGCTGAAATTTTAAAAGTTCCTGCGGAAGCTATAAAAAATTTTGATGATGAGCTTGCTATAAATGTTATTTCTAATACAATAAACAATAATGACAATGCAACTATGACAAATCCAGCAGTTTTAAATTATCAACCAAGCTTTAATCCTGTGGATAAAATGGTGGAGCTTTATGAGCGTATGCTCCAACAACAAAAGGAAATGATCGATAAGTTAGAGAGGTTGATTGAGAGTAAGTAATAACTTTTACTTGAAAGTTAAAAAGAGAAAATTAAGTTATTGAGAATATTTTAGAAAAGATGTGATGCATTTAAAAAAAAAAAAAACACTTGTAGATAGTTATAAAGCTGGTGGACTAACGCATCAATTTATTGTAAGAATATTTCACTTTAATAAAGTCCCTTTTATTAATGAATAAAGAATATAAATAATCCTTTCACATACTCCCCTTTTTTTAAATTAAATACTCCCAAAGTTTCTAACAGTATAAAAATTTTAATTGTTTTAAATAACTATATACTTTATAAATATAAAAATAAGTACTAAATATAAAATTTTAAACCATTGATCATAAAAATCATGCTTATTTATTTTTATATTCAATCAATGATATTTTAATATTTTAATTTTTTAATTGTAATCAATCAAAAATATTAAAAAAAATAAACATTTTATATATTTTAAAAGTTTGGTACGATTTTTTCTATGGGTTAAGAGCTTTCTTAAAGCAAATTAACACTAAAAAACTTTACATGAGACGATTAATTATTTCTCTAGGTGTAATTGTTTTGCTCGTTTCGTGCAAAAATAATCTAGAAGATCCTTTAACCATTGTTACTAATGAAGAAATTATTAGTAACAAAATTATAACCAAAGAAGATCAAGAAAAATTAACCCCCGATCAAGTAATACAAGATTTAAAAGATGGTAATAAAGATTTTGTTGATGATAAACTAACCATCCGCAATAATTCAGAAAGAGTTCGTGAGGCTTCCTTAGGACAATATCCAGAAGCTGTGGTTTTGTCTTGTTTAGATTCCAGAGTACCTGTAGAAGATGTTTTTCACAAAGGCATTGGAGATATTTTTGTAACTAGGGTAGCTGGAAATATTGTTAATGATGATATTTTAGGTAGTCTAGAATATGCCTGTAAAGTATCCGGTTCTAAAGTAGTCTTAGTATTGGGGCATGAACATTGCGGGGCTATAAAATCCAGTATTAAAGGGGTTGAACTTGGGCATATCACCCATTTGCTGGACAAAATAAAACCTGCGGTGCTGGAAGCCAAAGAAACTTTTAAAGGGGAACAATCGGCAAAAAATCCTGAATTTGTAGATGCTGTATGTAAATACAATGTAGAACTATCCTTAAAAGAAATTAGGGAAAGAAGCCCTATACTAAGAGATATGGAAGAAAAGGGAGAAATAAAAATTATTGGGGGCATCTACGATATGAAGGAGGGAAAAGTAGAATTTCTATAATTCTAAAATTTATAGTAAAAAATCTAAAAAAGTAAATTTTACTTTTTTATTATACTTAAATTTTTACTCTATAAGAAGAAACTATATAGCTATGCTTGATGAACGGAAAGCATAGTTTTTTTTATAAATAAAGTTTAGTAAGTAATTAATTTCCTTTAATTTTCTGATTATACTTTGCAGCCATTTTCCCCCATTCAGATATGGCTTCTAGCAAAGGTATTAATGTTTTACCAAAATCGGTTAATTCATAATCTACCTTTAAAGGAGGTTTTTGGGTATGCACCGTGCGTAGCACTAAACCATCCGCTTCCAATTCTTTCAATTGTAGGCTTAAGGTTCTTTCCGTAATCACGGGGATATTTTTCCTCAACTCGTTATATCTTTTTTTTTCCTTTAAATGAATTAATATCACAGATTTCCATTTTCCACCAATATAGCTCATGGTTAGGCTTGTACTGCAAGGATATTTTTTATTCTCTATATAATACATGGTACTATCCATTTTAATAGTTCTTGCAAAAATAATAAACTATACTTAATTTTGCTACTATAAAAAATATAGTATAACAAAAACTTTGAATATGAATTTTTTAGAATTAGCAAGAAATAGATACACAACCAAACAATACGATACCACAAAAAAAGTATCTGACGAAGATATTGAAAAGTTAAAAGAAATTTTACAATTAGGACCCTCCTCTATCAACTCTCAACCCTGGAAATTTACCATTGTATCTAATGAAGAACTTAAAAAGAAATTTGCTAAATCTTCATTTATCAATGAAAGTAGAGTAAACCAAGCTAGCCATTTAGTAATATTTAGTTGTATAGATAATCTTTCCGTTTTTGAAGAATCAATGAAAGATTATTTAGACGAAGGGAGTATCAATTATTACAATCAAATGATCAAAACAAAACCTGAAACCACCATTAAAGAATGGCTACACAACCAAGTATATATATCGTTGGGGTATTTTCTTAGCGCTTGTGCTGCTATGGGTATAGACAGTACCCCTATGGAAGGGATTGTAAAAGAAGAATACGATGAATTATTGAAAATTAAAGACTATACAACCATGTTTGCCGTAGCCATAGGTTACAGAGATCCGGAAGATAAAAACCAACCCAATATTACTCCTAAATCTAGAAAAGATCAGGAACAGATAATTGAATTTAGATAAGAATCTCCTTTAAAAATAAATTCTGTATTATTTAAGAACAAAAAGCTATTTACCGTAGGTAAATAGCTTTCAGCAAAATTAGATAACCTGCAATACGTAATTAAAATAATAATAGCATTGCAGATGGAAGTAACTTAAATAATTAAGAATTAAATAAAAATGAACTTATTTTATATATGGGATTACAATTATAATCTATATTTATTAAAATAATTTTAGTGAGCAATATATCTCACCCAAACTATACTTTTTTTATAACAATTTGGTTTTTGTTGCACTCTAAGGTTAGAATATCCCCGGCTTTAAACCCAAAATCTTGCAACCATTTACCCGCCAACCTTATTTCTGGATAATAAACACAGCTATGGCGCATTCGTTCGAAACCTATATCATAAACTTTTTTAACCTTTATATTTCTTAAATTTTTTTCTTTGCTTTTCATTTATCATGTTTGTTACAAAACAATTCCATATTTTAAGCATATAAAAATCTTTGCATGGATATTTTACCGAATCATTTATCCTAAAATTTAGTAATTTAGCAACCATTAAAAAAATTATTTTTGTTCCATGAATGTAGAAGCAACACAGCCCAAAAATGTACACCAAGGAAGAAATATAAAGCGTTTTAGAGAAATGTTAGGGATCAAACAAGAAGCTTTAGCTTTTGAATTGGGGGAAGATTGGAACCAAAAAAAGATTTCACTTTTGGAACAAAAAGAAGAAATTGAACCTACCCTACTCCAACAAATTTCCGGAGTTTTAAAAATTCCGGTGGAAGCTTTTCAAAGTTTTGATGAAGAAAAAGCTATAAATATTATTGCTAATACATTTCATGATAGCGCTGTTGCAAATACTTTTAGTGATAGTGCACAAGTAAATTTTAAATGTACGTTTAATCCCTTTGATAAAGTTATGGAACTCTTTGAACGACTATTAGAAAGCGAGAAAGAGAAAACTAAACTAATGAAGGATATTTTAGACAAAATGGGTTAATTATCTCAGATTAGTATTACAGCTAAGAATTTATTTAAACATCTACGACTTTTTTATTAAAAGAGAAAATAGTTAATCGTTATTCGGTTAAACTAATTAATTATAAGTTTCTGAAATATTTATAGTAAATATTTTTATCTTATCTTGTTTTTATATTGGTGAATTATCCTGAATATAGATAATAATTTTCCACTTATAAAAAACTAAAAGATATATTTAACAAACCTATTTCTAACGAAATAAATTACCTAGTATCTTTATTAGAATTATGTGGTAAAGCAGAAATGTTAGATATGGATAATGATTTAAAATTTGAACTTTGGTATTTATTTCAGATATTTTGTTGTATGGAAAATCTAGATAAATTTATTCATAGATTTCATTCCGCTTTTTTAAATCTCATTACTACAATAAAAAAATACATATGTAAAATTCCCTTCAAAAAATTTTGCAATATAATCCAGTGTTCGTATATTTGCGAAATACTAATAAGTATGAGTACAGAAAAAAAATATACACAAGAGCAGGAACAACTGGCTAGATTTGCCAAGGCAATGGGGCATCCGGTACGTATTGCTATATTGCAATTACTAGCCAGCCAAAGCTGTTGCTATCACGGCGATTTATCCGAAGTATTGCCCATAGCAAAAAGCACCCTCTCCCAACATTTAAAAGAATTAAAAGAAGCCGGACTTATTCAGGGAGAAATTAATCCTCCCTCCATTCGCTATTGTGTAGATAGAAAAAATATAGAACGATTAAAAACTTTATTTGATCAACTGTTTACCGAAATAGGTAAACAGAATGAAAGCTGTTAAAAAAATTTAGATCTAATGTTCGTATTTTTACGATATACAAACAATTGAATAATTATAAATAAAATCATAGAAAAATGAAAACCATTGAAATTTTTGATCCTTCCTTATGTTGTTCTACCGGAGTATGTGGCCCAAGTGTAGATACTGATTTAATGCGTATTGCGAGCTCTTTAGATAAACTAAAAAAACAAGGAGCAACTATCTTACGTCATAATTTAAATACCGAACCCCAAGCCTATATAGATCATCCGTTGGTGAATGAGCAACTAACTAAGTTCGGAGTAGATATACTACCAATCACAGTGGTAGATGGGGATATTGTTTTAACCAAAAAATATCCAACGGATGCCCAACTAGAAAATTGGACAGGATTAACTATATAACTTTTTATATGCTTGAAATGCAAAATTATGATTTAACAAAAATAAACTTTACTACTTACCTTTTTTTTACAGGTAAAGGTGGAGTTGGTAAAACCTCTCTAGCATGTGCTACGGCTGTAGGGTTAGCCGATCAGGGTAAAAAAGTGTTACTAATTAGTACGGATCCAGCTTCCAACTTGCAGGATGTTTTTAATCAGGAATTAAATATTCACGGAAAAAATATAGAAGAAGTTCCGGGTTTAACCGTTGCTAATTTAGATCCGGAGTTAGCCGCTGCCGAATATAAAGAATCTGTAGTTGCACCCTACCGAGGAAAACTTCCAGCAACAGTTATTCAAAACATGGAAGAACAGCTCTCCGGTTCATGCACAGTAGAAATTGCGGCATTTAATGAATTTTGTACATTTCTTACGGACGATGCAAAACAGGAAGAATTCGATCATATTATTTTTGATACAGCCCCTACCGGACATACCTTACGGATGTTACAACTA
The DNA here is from genome assembly GCF_007845595.1 of Apibacter muscae. NCBI lineage: Bacteria > Pseudomonadati > Bacteroidota > Flavobacteriia > Flavobacteriales > Weeksellaceae > Apibacter > Apibacter muscae. Next base: position 236,684 of record NZ_SELI01000023.1, on the reverse strand, counting down.
CCTTCAGCCTGGAATACATTTATAAATGAAAGCACCCATGGAGCTTCTTGTTTAGGTCAATTGTCGGGTTTACAAGAGAAAAAAAATATATACAAACAAGCCGTAGAAATTCTTTCAGATATTTGTTTAACCCAATTAATTTTAGTGACTCGTCCAGAGGAATCTCCCTTAAAAGAAGCCTCTCGTTCCTCTCAGGAACTTAAATTATTAGGTTTAAAAAATCAAGTTTTAGTTGTTAATGGTTTGTTGGATAAAGCTAATATCACTGATGAAATTTCCCAATTTATGTTTCATAGACAACAATTGGCATTAGAAAACTTACCGAATAATTTAAAAAATATTGAATCTTACAAAGTTTCATTACGCTCGTATCACTTATCTAATATTAATAGTATTAGAAAAATGTTACACGAAGAAATTAGCACTAAATTAGAAGATTTTGAAAATATTTCATTTTCTAAAAATGGATTAGGGGATTTAATTGATGATTTATACTTAACCCATAAACGGGTCATTTTCACCATGGGAAAAGGCGGGGTAGGAAAAACTACTTTAGCTACACAAATAGCACAAGGATTGGCTAAAAAAGGGTTAAAAGTCCATTTAACTACCACAGATCCTGCCAATCATCTAAATTCGGATTTGATAAATAGTTCTTTCCTTACTTTGAGCCATATTGATGAAAAAAAAGCTTTAAATGAATATAAGAAAGAAGTTTTAGATAAAGCAAGGGAAACTTTAAGTGATGAAGATATTGCCTATATTGAAGAAGATTTAAGATCCCCTTGCACCCAGGAGATTGCGGTTTTTAAAGCTTTTGCACAAATTGTGGAAAAGGCAGATGATGAAATTGTGGTGATTGATACGGCACCTACCGGACATACTCTTTTGCTTTTAGATGCTTCTGAAAGTTATCATAAAGAAGTGGAAAGAAGCCGAGGGGACATTCCTAACTCAGTGAAAAATTTATTACCCAGATTAAGAGACTCCAATGTAACTGAAGTTGTCATTGTAACCCTACCAGAAGCTACTCCAGTTTTAGAAGCCGAGCGCTTACAAAAAGATTTGAAACGGGCCAATATCTTTAATAAATGGTGGATCGTGAATTCTTGTTTATCTTTAACGAATACCAATAATCCTTTTTTGATGTCTAAAGCACAAAGTGAAATCGATTGGATAGCTAAAGTAGATAAGCTTTCCCATGGAAATGTGGCTTTAGTGCAATGGATGGATCATTGATTTAAGTTTTACATAAGTATAAAATTTAAAAATATTGCACATATAATTTAAATTATGATTATTAAATTTTATAGAATATAAGCCTCCAGTTATTTATCTTAAAATTTTGTAAATTAGCAACTATTAAAAATAACTATTTTTGTTCCATGAATGTAGAAGTAACACAACCCAAAAAAGTGCACCAAGGGAGAAATATAAAGCGTTTTAGAGAAATGTTAGGGATCAAACAAGAAGCTTTAGCCTTGGAGTTGGGAGAAGAATGGAACCAAAAAAAGATTTCACTTTTGGAACAAAAAGAAGAAATTGAACCTGCCCTACTTCAACAAATTTCCGGAGTTTTAAAAATTCCGATGGAAGCTTTTCAGAATTTTGATGATGAAAAAGCTGTAAACGTAATTGCAAATACATATTCTTTTCAAGATTTTAAAGATAATGCTGTAGCCTCTGGATTCAGTTACCAACCTACCTTCAATCCTGTAGATAAAGTAATGGAGCTCTTTGAGCGACTATTGGAAAGCGAAAAAGAGAAAACTAAACTTATGAAGGATATTTTAGATAAAATGGGCTAATTTCTAAGATTAGTATTATAAAATTTAAGAATAGAAATATTCCTCAAAAATTCTATAGCATATTAATATTTATTAAATTCAATGTTTATTGAATAAATAATTAAACCTGAGCAGTAATAATTAGTTAAGAAATATTAAGTTAATGGATTATTATATATGTAATTCTTTTTTGCATTTATTAGGTTTCTAAAGTTGTTGTTTATCAAAGTTTTATTCATTGTATTACACTCATAGCTTTAAGCACTTACTCCCCAGCATTTCAAAGAATGAAAATAAGCCATACATATTTAGGAAGAAGTAATTCGTATTAATACCAGCTTTAGAAAAGCAAAGAATAATCAATTATAAAACCAGCAATTACTTAGGCAATTGCTGGTTGATGTTTATTATTGTAAACCTTAAATTACAAAGATTTAATAGTATTCACCAATTGTACTGCGGCTTCTGCCCATTCTTTTCCAGAAAAAGAATGCTCTCCATTGGCACGTGCCAATGCTTGTTCTTTATTGTTGGTGGTTAAAACTCCAAAAATTACCGGAGTACCGGTTTCAACTGCCACTTTTTGGCAACCGTAGGAGGCTTGATAAGCCACAAAGGTATAGTGATCAGTTTCTCTTTTTATAATAGTACCAATGCAAATAACGGCATCCACTTTCTTTTTTTCAATGATTTGTTTTGCTAATACCGGGAGTTCAACCGCTCCGGAAACGGTATATTTAGAGATCTTTGCTCCCTGTTTCAGCAACTCTTGTTCGCAACTATTTTCTAATAAGTCGTTGATGTCTTGGTTCCAAAGGGCTTTAACTATTGCAATGTTCATGGTTAATTTTTATCTTTATTAATCCTAATGTTGTGATTTAATTGTTTTATTTTAGTTTCTAAGTAACCTTGGTTGTATTTATTTACTGTTGATGGTAAATGTATGACTTCTACCTGGTTAATAATCTCGGAGACTGCTTTAACTTTATCAGGATTATTTGTGACTAATTTAATTGATTTTAATGGATATTGTTTTAAAACTTCTAAGGCAAAATCCCAATTACGAGCGTCTACAGGTTTACCAATTTCTAAATTTGCTTCTATGGTATTTCTTCCTTGGTCTTGCAAAGAGTACGCTTTTATTTTGTCTGCAATGCCTATTCCCCTCCCTTCTTGATTTAAATAAAGAAGTAATCCTTGGTTATTTTCTTGCATAAATTGTAAAAAACGGTCGAGTTGTTCTTCACAATCGCATTTTAAAGAGTGAAAAACTTCCCCGGTTAAACATTGGGAATGAAAACGAACAGGAATACCTTCTCCTTGTAAATCTCCCTTTGCTACTGCAATAATTTCTTCGCCAGAGGTATTTTTCCATACAGAAATTTTAAATTCTCCGAATTGCGTAGGTAAATTACTTTCAGAATATTTAATTACACGACTAGGGTTGTCGTAAAATTCTTCCAGCTCATCAATGGTAACAATATCTATATTATAAGTATTTGCAAAGTTGGTTAGCTCATTGCCTGTCATAATTCCACCGCTGGGGCTAGCAACTTCTACAATTACAGCCGATTGTCCCAATCCAGCCAATTCGCAAGCCGTGGCACTAGCTTCCGTATGTCCGCGTCTTCCTTTTAGTAAATTTTTATGTGCTGCCAAAGTAAATACATGCCCCGGAGAAATTATATCCTTATAAGTTGTAGAAGGATCTGCGGCTAGACGCACACTATAAGCACGATCTTTAGCACTTATTCCTGTTGTAATACCTTCTGCCGCTTCAAAAGTTTCACCAAAATTGGTCATAAACTTATCTCTTTGGTGATCTTCTGTTCTTAACTTGGTTAATTTTAGTTCCTTCATCCGATCTTCCGTCATTACTAAACATAAAACCCCGCTACTATGTTGCACCATAAAATTTACAGTTCCATCAGTTACCGTACGTGCAGAAGCTACCAAATCCCCTTCATTTTCTCTATCCTTGCTATCAGCGATTATAATAGGTCTACCTTGTTTTAGACTTTCTAAGGCTTTTAAAACCGTATTACTCATTTTTGTATATCGTTTATATATTTATATATAGATTTATTTAAAATATCTATTTCTGTATTTACTTGGTAACCCACTTTCCAGTAGTTTTTAACTATGGTTTGGGAAAATGTATGTGGTATAATCATTACTTTAAAAAATTCAGGGGTTACGGCTGTAACTGTAAGGCTCATGCCATCCAAAGCAATATAGGCTTTTTCCACCAGCATGTTTAGATATTTTTTATCGCAAGTGAAATATATATCGTAGGCTTCTCCGTCTTCTTCTACTTTGGTAATGGTTGATTTGGTATCTACATGTCCTTGTACAAAATGTCCACCAATTCTGGTGGATGCTGTCATTGAATCTTCTGTATTTACCACATCCCCTACTTTTAAAAGTGATAAATTGGTTCTTTCAATAGTTTCAGGAAGAACATCAAAACTAGCTTTATTTTCTTGCAATTGAGTAATGGTAAGACATACACCATTTACTGCAATGCTATCGTCAACAGCTGCATTCTGAAATAATTGGTCAGATTCTACAGTTAATTTTATAATATCTTCGGATTTTTCTAAAGATATTATTTTTGATTGGTGTTTAATTATACCGGTAAACATAATTGTTTTTTTAATTTCTTGTAATAATTTTGAGTGTAATAATCCAGCATTACATTATTTTCAAAGGTACGTACTTGATTTAAAACAAAGGAAGGCGAATTGGAAATTTCAGGATAAATGTTTGAATTTATAATGCCGTTGTTTAGTCCACCTAAAATTTGATTTCCCATAAATACAAGTAATTTTTGCAATAAATCTAATTTTATAAAACTTTCCAATAAAGCGCTTCCTCCTTCTAAATATATAGATACAATGTTACGTTTTCCTAATTCTTTTAGCATTAATTTAATATCTACCTGCCCTTGATCATTCTCTGGAATCTTTAGTACAGTACAACCCATTTGATTTAACTTAGTTTCTTGTTGAAAATCAATTTTAGGAGTGGTACAAATAATGATATTATTAGATCTTTCTTTAAATAAATCATGGTTAAGATTTATTTTACCAGAAGATGTAACTATTATTTTTATGGGGTTGTAGTAGTCTTTTCCATCATTAATTCTTACATTTAACTTGGGATTGTCTTCGTTAAAGGTACTAGCCCCGACCATAATGGCTTGGAATCTACTACGTAAGTAATGAGAATATTGTCGGGATTTTTCATTGGTGATCCACTGACTCTTTTTGTTAAAAGTACTAGTTTTTCCATCTATACTCGTAGCAATTTTTCCAACTACATAGGGTACTTGGTTAATTCTATGATAAAAGTAATCTTCGTTTAGTTGGTAGGCTTTATCATTTAAAATTCCTAGATGAACCTCTATACCTGAGTCTTTTAATTTTTCAATACCTTTACCGTTTACTTTTGTATCTGGATCTGCATTAGCTATAATTACTCTTTTAACTTTCGATTCAATAAGTAAATCAGCACAAGGGGGTTGTTTACCTGTATGTGAACAAGGTTCTAAGGTAACATAAACTTCAGAATTTTCTACACTTTCTTTACTGTTCAGAATAGCCATTCTTTCCGCGTGATACTCTCCGTATTTTCTATGATATCCTTCAGAAATTATTTTTCCATCTTTAACTATAACACAACCCACTTTAGGATTGGGATAACAATAACCACCTGCCTGAGCAGCTAGTTCTAAAGCCCGTTGCATATATGTATCTTCGGTGATTTGCATATAGGCAAAGTTAGTTAAATATTTTTCTATTTTTTGGGTTTTATAAGCCTTATAGATATAAACATCTGTAAAAAAATGTAAAATTTTATTAAATCTTTAATCATAAATTTTATTACACTACTGTAAATTTTATCATTTACCGGTGAAAAAAGTGATTGTTTTTTATTCTAATAGTTAAGAGTTGCTCCACTCAGATTTATCTATTTTATAAATAAAATTTAATTTAGGTTTTTCACCGTAATAGGTTATTTCTTTTTCATCTATTTTTTTCGCTCCTAATCTTTCAATTGCTATTTGGGAACGTTTGTTTTCAGAACCTACATGGAAATAAACGATAGTTACGTACTTAAAAATATAGTTAAGCATAAGATTTTTAACTTTAGGATTAATTCCTTTTCCCCAACAAGCTTTACTAAAAAAAGTATACCCTATACATATGCTGTTTTCTATTGGGTTAAAATTATAATATCGTGTAGATCCAATTATTTGATTGGTTTCTTTGTCCAGAATTTTAAAAGCTCCTTTACTTTCAATGGCACCATTGAAAAAAACTTCAAAAATTTCCTTTTTCCAACGATCTTGGTTGGGATGTTGTTCCCAAATTTCAGGGTCTAAAGCAACCTTATATAATGATAAAAAATCTTCTTTTAAAAGCGGGCTTAAAAGAATCTTGTCATTTTCAAGTGAAGGCTGTAAATGAATAGTATTAGATATTTTTATTTCTTTTTTCATTAAAATATCGGTTTGATCTTCATTTCCTAATCTAAATACATGTTTATCAAAGGGAATAAATCCATTTTTCTTATAAAATGATATAGCTTTATGATTTTCTTCCCAAACTCCCAACCACACATATTCTAAGTTATCATGAATGGCTATCTGCATAGCTTTTTCTAACAATGCTTGTCCTACCTTCTGTTTTTGATAATCTTTAAGAACATAAATACGTTGAATTTCTAAACTTAAATTATCTTTTAATTCCGTTTGGGCTTCTTTAAAATTAATTTTTAAATAACCTAATACAATTTCATTTTTATTTTCTGCTATATAAAATTGGGAATTAGTATTATTTAATTCTTGATTTAGTTGCTCTAAACTAAAACTATTTTTGCAATATAGCTCCATGTCTTCCGGAGAGCTAAATTCTTCAAAAGTATCTATAAATGTTTGTTTAGCAATTGTTTGTAGAATATGAACATCCTTAGATTTAATATTTTTTATACAAATCTTTTCCATTGCAATCTTATTTTTTAAAACGGACAAAGTAAATAAATTTTATTTAAAATTTTAAAACTTTTAAATTCTATTTATTATAGCAGAATTATATAAATAAATAACTGAGAATTTAAACTTTTAAAAAGTATAATACTTTCAATTATATAACTCTTAATAAATAATTATAAATTTTTGTTTTAAGTGACTTTTTTATAATAAAATTTAAAAAATATAAATAATTATTAATATTATTTTATATTTGCATAAAATTTATTAATTTTATAGTATTTAAAACTTATTAATCAATGAGATCTGCGTTTGTAAATTTATGTTTATTCGTTTATATAATGTCTCCTTCTCAAGTGGGTATCAATACTAGTAATCCAGAAGCTACTCTAGATATACGTCAATCAAATCTGGTATTGGATGACATCTTCTCAATCAAAGATTCTCAAGGCAATCAAATTTTTACTATTAAAAATGATGGTAAAGTACAAACTAAGGGAGTAAATAATTCGCCTTTACTTTTTGATTTAAGGGGAGGTGAAGAAGGGGATGTATTAGCAGTAGGTAACACTTCTTTAAGTTATAAAGATGCAGGAGAAGGAGTTATAAAGTACGAAATAGATAGTAATAAATATTATTTATCTACGGATTCTGCATGGAAAGAAATAAATTTAAAACCCTTACGTGTTTTAGTATCTGCACGACCGCAGGAAGGTTTATCTATTGAGAATGATTTAACTAAAAAAAATATCAATTGGGAAATTTTGTCCGATGACTATCAATCTATGGACTTAACTTCTGGATACTTTAAGGCTCCACATAGTGGCAACTATGCATTTAATCTGAATATTACTTTTCGAAAATCTATGGTTAATGCAAATACTTATTTTGAAACAAATTTTCTAACTTCTGATGGAAAAAAAAATAAATGTTTAGATACCTATGCAGTTAGTTCAACAAATTATCCTACTATACAGTGTAGTGGGAGTTTTTTGTTAGATAAAGATGAAACTTTTTATGTAGAAATTTTTCAAAACACCGGTTATTCACAAACCATAATACAAGAATATAGTTTTTTTTCAATTGTTGAACTTTAAATTTTCATTAAAATGAAGTTGAAATTTTTTCACATATTATTTTTTATCTATATAGGCATTAATTCTCAAAACTTAGGAATTAGTATTTCCAATCAGGAAACTAATGTTGAAATTCAACAGATTCCTACTGATTTGAATGATAAACTTTTAAAAATGACCAGTTCCGATGGTAAAGAAATATTTAACATAACTGCTGATGGAAATGTAGGAGTTGGTGTAGAAAATCCTAAGGTAGGATTAGACCTTAGAAGTGATCATAAAATACCTTTATTAGGGATAGGATCAACTAATCTATCTCCTGAAATTCTTGGAGATGGTGTAATTCGTTATGTACCTGGAATTAGTGAACTTCAAGCTTCTGTTAATAATTCTTGGTATAGATTTACATCTAACTTAGAACGACCGTTTTTAGTTGCTGAGAACAATTATATTGCTGGGACTTATCCCAATGATCAAAGTACTGTTCTCGATGGTTTTACTGTTATAAAAGATAGTTATAATGCTTTTGATATAAATAATTCAACTTATACTATACCGATGGATGGAGTATATGTTTTTTCCTTTACTATCTCTTTTGCATACGGTCAAATTTTAGCGGATTCATATATTGAAGCATCATGGATTGCTAGCAACGGCTATGTTGTAAAATCTATTCAATATTTTCCTGTACAAGGTAATGGTATGGGTTCCATTACTTGTTCAGGTTCTATGAAACTTTTAAAAGGTTACACACTTACACCTAAAATCTATCATAATTTAGGTACTGAAAAAAAATTAAGAGTTTATGGTTCAACACCATCTCAACCTGAATCAGATTTAAATTATAATAACTTATATATTTTTGCTCAATAAATAAGATAAATTATCATGAAATTATTTTATATATTCTTAATTTATTATGTATTTTTTCTATCAACAGGTAATCTTAAAATTTATGCACAGGTTGGAATAAATACTAAAAATCCTACAGCAGTATTAGATATAGTTACTAATTCTACTAATGATATTAATAAGATCTTTAATGTGAAAAATTCTAAAGGATTAAGTTTATTCAGTATTAATAAAAAAGGGTATATTGATATAGTTGAAAACAGTAATTCTTTGGTGAAACTTGATTTAAGGGATAAATCACCCAATCAATTTAATCGTTCTTTAGGAATAGGATATTCAGATATTGATCCAAGTTTGGTAGGTTCTGGAGTCTTAAGATACAATCCTACATTTAAAGCTCTTGAATTTTCAAATGGTAGTAATTGGGTCCAATTATCCTCTGAGAAAAAAAGAGTATTTGTATTGGCTGAAAATACATCGGGTAGCAATTATATTGTCTCTTTCGGATCTATAAATCAAGTTTTAAATAATTGGACAGTTGTGAGTGATGATACTAAAAGTTTTGATCCAGTTTCAGGTTTATTTACAGCTCCTAGAGACGGGGTATATAGAATTTCAGTATCAGCAGTATTTAATAATGTACAAATTAGGTCTGGTTCTATTTCTAGTTATGAATTGAGCTTAATACAATTATTAGATGATTATTTAGCCATTGATTATCAAGGGGCTAAAAGTGTTGTTACCTACTTTGGAGGTACAGGTTCAATAACTATGTCTAATACTTGTAAAAAAATATTTTACTTAAAAAAAGGCGAGTCTGTTTATATTGCTGTTAATATTATTAACATTATCAGATCAGCTCAATTATCACCAGATGGTGCTTCTAATGTTCTTACAATTGCTGAGATTTAATAGTAATTCAATTTTGTTATAAAATATAAGCATGTTGTTTTCTAAAATATATTTCCTATCTTTGCGATAGGAAATATAGATTTAATAAATAAAAAATTTAATATGCAAAAACTTTTCTTATCTTTTACAATCATATTAGGAGGCTTTTTATCTTCTCAAACCAAGAATCTGTTAAAGGCAGATGACTTTTCAAAAAAAATTTCCGAGGATGGAGTTGTAATTCTGGATGTACGAACTCCAGAAGAATACAATACAGGACATTTAGAAAATGCTATTGACATAGATTATAGAAATCCTAATTTTAAAGAAAAGATTCAAAAATTAGATAAGAATAAAACCTATATGGTATATTGTAGGACAGGTGTAAGATCTGCGGCAGCTATTGATTCATTAAAATCATTAGGTTTTAAAAATTTATATGATTTACAAGGTGGTATTACGGAATGGAAGAAACAAAATAGGCCTGTAGTAGGTGAAATGCCTGATAAGATATCTTATGATGAATTTAATAAATTACTTAAAAGTGATGATATAGTTTTAGTTGATTTTTATGCTCCTTGGTGTGGTCCTTGTGTACAGATGACTCCTATGTTTGAAAGACTTTCAGATAAATATAAGGATAAGTTAACTTTAGTAAAAATAAATGCAGATGAAAATAAAAATTTATCCAAGCCGTATATTGAAAAAGGATTTCCAATTTTAATAGCTTATAAAAATGGAAAAATACAATGGGAGCAGATTGGTCTGCTGGATGAAGATAGTCTAACTAAGTTAATTGAAGATCTTATCAATTAATTACTTAATCTAGTTAAAAAAACAGATAATATTAATATTATCTGTTTTTTTAATAGATTCAAACACTAACTAAAATATTTAATTACATTATTTTTTGAAAGCTTATTTTAGAGGAATATTCTCTAACAGGTCTAAAGTATATTTCCAAAATTTTTGTACTGAAGGAATGCTTACTCTTTCTTTAGGAGAATGGGCTCCTTTAATGGTTGGGCCAAAAGAAATCATATCCATATCTGGAAACTTCTCTCCTATTATACCACATTCTAAACCTGCATGACAAGCTACTACAAATGGTTTTTCGTTATTTTGTTTTTCATAAATATCTAATGCTATTTTTAATATTTCTGAATTAGGGTTAGGTTTCCAACCTGGATAAGAACCTGAAAAGGATACTTTCATTCCAGCTAATTCAAAGGCTGCTTTTAAGGATGTACTTACCCATTTTTTAGAACTTTCTACAGAAGAACGTGTAAGGCAATATATGCTAGCTTTACCTTTTCCTATTTCAACGCGTGCTAGATTATTAGAAGCTTCTACAAGGTTTTCAATATCTGGGCTCATTTTATAAACCCCATCATGGGCAGTTTGTATGGCTTCAATAATTTGTTTGCTTTGTGTGAAACCTAAAGATTTTTCATTTTCAATTTCAATTGGGGAAAGAGTAATTAAAACATTTTCTTCTAATGATTTAAATTCTTCTATAATTTCTTTTTTTAAAGATTTAAAACAGATTTCCAATTCAGCTTTGTAATTTTTGGGAATAATAAAATAAGAAATTGCTTCTCTAGGTATAGCATTTCTTAAACCACCCCCTATAAAAGAAATTAATTGAATTTTAAAATCTAAAAATTCATATAAAAACCGATTTAATAATTTATTAGCATTTCCTAAGCCTTTATGTATTTCAATTCCTGAATGTCCTCCATGCAATCCGGTTAATTCTATTTTAAAGCCAATCATCTCAGAGGTAATATTTTCTTCTTTATAGCTTATTTCGGCTGTAACATCTACCCCTCCGGCACACCCTATATCTATTTCATTATCTTCTTCTGTATCTAAATTTAAAAGAATGTCTCCACTTAAAAAATTTTTATCTAATCCAAAAGCTCCAGTCATACCTGTTTCTTCATCTACCGTAAACAAAGCCTCTATTGCAGGATGCTTTATATTTTTAGATGCTAGTATGGCTAATATAGTTGCCACTCCTATCCCATTATCTGCTCCTAAGGTTGTATCTTTCGCTTGTACCCATTCCCCCTCTATCTTCATTTGAATCCCTTGGGTATCAAAATTAAAATCTGTATCCGTATTTTTTTGACATACCATATCCAAATGAGCTTGTAGTACTACTTTCTTACGATTCTCATAACCTTCAGATGCTTCTTTCTTTATTAAAATATTTCCAACGGAATCTTCTTTCACTTCTAAATTCAATGATTTTGCAAACTCTTGAATAAATATTCTTATTTTTTTTTCTTTTTTAGAAGGGCGAGGAATTGCATTGATATCAGCAAAGAAATTCCATAATTTTTTCGGTTCTTGTTCTCGTATTAATTGATTACTGCTCATTTAAATTATAATTTATCACTCAAAGTTCGCAATTTTTTTATTAAACAAAGGATGTTTTAATATATATAATAAATATTCAATTACATATAATTAGATTTAAGATTTTTCATTTTGTAAATAGGTATTTAGAAGTAAAAAGTCAGATTTATATCATATAACAAAAGAGCCAATAAAATATTGATAAACTTAAATTTTTTTTAACTTTTTTTTTAAGATAAAATGAACTTATTTTTATAATTAACTATGAAAAAAGCAATTTCAATTAATGGAAATTGCTTTTTTTAAAATTATATAGTTATAAATTCTTCTTTTATTTTTAGTTCAAAATTTATAGTTGCTGAATGGTTGGGCGGAATAAGATTTCATTAACATCCATATCTTCCGGTTGGTTTATAATAAATTCTAAACATCTAGCAAAAGAATCAACAGAAATAGCATGTTTACTATAATATTCGTGAATATTTTTAGAAATATCAGTAGCAGTTATGCTATTGGGTAAGTTTGTCTCAACAGCTCCCGGAGATATTACTGCTGTGCGTATATTATAGGGTTTAACTTCTTGTCTTAAAGCTTCTGAAATTACTCTTACGGCATATTTTGAAGCAGAATATATAGCACCTCCGGGACGAATGGTATGACCTGCTACTGAGGAAACACTTATGATTTGACCAAATTTTTGTTCTTTCATATAAGGAAGTGCTGCTGCAATACCATATAAAACTCCTTTAATATTCACATCAATACATCGATTCCAATCCTCTACTTTTAGATATTCAAGTGGTGAAAGGGGCATCAAACCTGCATTGTTTAATAAAACATCTATTTTACCAAATTTATTGATTGCACTATCAACAAGGTTTTTTACTTGTTCAACTTTTGTAACATCTGTAGTTACCGCTAAGGATTTACCTCCTTTAGAGTTAATTTCTTCTGATATTTTTTCAATTTTATCAGTACTACGTGCTCCTAATACTACCGTTGCTCCTAAATTAGATAAATGTTCTGCGGATATTTTTCCAAATCCACTACTAGCTCCGGTAATTACCACTACTTTTTCTTTGATGTTATTTTCCATTTTTTATTTATATTGTATAGTTTTTCATTTGTTAAAATTTCCATGTAATTCACTATATAAAGAAATAAGCATATAGCCAATCATTTGTGCTCGGTATTTTATTATTCTATAATCACTTATATTCTTTTAATTTTGATAAAATTTTTCGGCCTATATCTGCTTGTTCTTTATTAATATTTTGTTCAATTTGATCCATTACCTCTAATAATTGGTTTTCTGTAAGTCCTGTATTCATGGCTATAACCAAATGTGATTGTAACTGAGATTCTAATCCAGTCATTGCTGCTAATGCAGATACTGTAACTAATTCTCTTTGTTGGTAAGTAAGTACATCGCCTGCAAAGATATCTCCAAAAAGATGTGTTTTTAAATATCGGTCAATGGCAGGGGCAAATTCCATAACACCTCCTGAAACAGGCTGTCCCACTAATTCAGTTTGCACTTGAGTTCCCAATTTCAATATATCTGTATTTTCAGGTAAAGGACTGGTATTTTCCCCTTCAATATATTCTTTTCCTTGTTTCTTAGCTTCTTCTATTACTTGCATAAATGCAGCAAGTGCATTTAAACTACGAGGGAAACCTGTATAAGCATATAAATGCACTAAAATTTCTTTAATTTTATTGATGGTTAATCCTGCTTCTAACCCTCTACCAAGCTCAATAGTAAGGCTGTCCATATTCCCAACTGCTGTAAATGCTGAAATATTTACTACAAGTTGTTGTTTATTATCTAAATTTATTTTATTTCCCATTTTATTTTGTTTATAAGATTGTGAGTTTACAAGCATTGGTAATAGGAATATTAATGTTCTTATACTCACTTTAAAACATTTTACTTAATCAATAATTTAGGATTGCTCTCATAGTTATTATAAAATACTTATTGGAAAAAGTTTTATTTTTTTCCTACAGCTTCTGCATATTCTTCATCAGAAACTGGATCTAGCCATTTATTATTATTGGTTTGGGGATTACACTCTATTGCTATATGTGAAAACCAACTATCTGGTGCTGCTCCATGCCAATGTTCTATATTTGGAGCTATTTCAACTACATCTCCAAGTTCTAAACGCTGTGCTTCCTTTCCTCTTTCCTGGTAATAACCAACACCTCCTACTGCGATAAGGATTTGCCCACCTGTATGACTATGCCAATTATTTCTACAACCAGGTTCAAAGGTTACATTATTCATAGGTACATTTAAATCCTTATTTTTTGTAAGTGGAGCAAGCCATGATTTTCCTGAGAAATATTGTTGATACGAAGTGTTTTCTTCTCCTATAAGAAAATTACTGATGTTTGAATTTTTTGTTTGCATTTTGTTGTTTTGTTTTTAGTGGACTACATGTTATGCATAATATAAATATGGATGCAGACATGATTATTTTTAAAAACATCAAAAATTTTTTTTTATATTTTATTTAATACAAAATTCTAAAATATCTAAATTTAAACCTGTATATGTATTAAGGATATTTCTACCATTTTTACTTATTTTCTAGATTAATTCATTTAAGCCAAAAATAAATGGATAAATTTGTATTGCTTATATGTTATAACTATTCGCTATGGAGAAAATAGAACAACTGAATAAGATATCCGATTATAATGATCTTCTTGGTGTTGAAACCTTACATCCTTTGGTTAGTGTTATTGATTTTTCAAAATGTAAACCGGTTAATCACGGTTCCTTTAACTTCGGTTTTTATGCAATATTCTTAAAGGATGTAAAATGTGGGGATATTAAATATGGAAAAGAATATTATGATTATCAAGAAGGAACCTTAGTTTTTTTTGCTCCAGGACAGATAATGAAGATTGAAAATAATGGTATAAAAGTAATTCCTAAAGGATTTGCTTTACTTTTCCATCCTGATCTTTTAAGTAGGACATCCTTAGCCAAGGAAATGAATAATTTTTCTTTTTTTTCTTATGAGGCTCATGAGGCTTTACATATATCAACAAGAGAAAGAAAGGTAGTTTTGGAATGTTTAAAAAAAATTGAGGATGAAATAGAGCAAAGAATAGATAAGCATAGTTCAAAGCTGGTGGTAAGTAATATAGAATTATTACTTAACTATTGCACCCGTTTTTATGATCGTCAATTCATTACTCGGGACACAATTAATAGAGGAATTTTAGAAAAATTTGAAATTCTATTAAATAATTACCTATATTCGGATCTTCTTCAAAAAAAAGGGCATCCGAAAGTAAATTATTTTGCTGAAGAACTTCATTTATCCGCCAATTATTTTGGTGATTTAGTAAAAAAAGAAACCGGAAAAAGTGCTCAAGAATACATTCATTTAAAGTTAATGAACCTTTCTAAGGAAAAAATATTTGATAACTCTAAATCCATCAATGAAATCGCCTATGAATTAGGTTTTAAATATCCTCAACATTTTAGTCGAATGTTTAAGAAAGAAACTGGTTTTACTCCTAATGAATATAGAAATCTAAATTAAAAATTATACTGGTTTTATATTACATATTATATTTATCCCCCCATAAGTTTTTTAAATACTCTTTTAATTTATTTTCTTTGGGATTATCTGAAGGTTTATAAAAAGCGTTGTTAGAAGCCTCTTCAGGTAAAAATTCTTGAAAAGCAAAATGGCCCGGATAGTCATGAGAATACTTATAATGGGTTCCATAGTTTAATTCCTTCATTAATTTAGTAGGAGCATTTCTAAGATGCAATGGAACAGAGAGATCTCCTGTTTCTCTAACATAATTAGTTGCTTCATTAATGGCTAAATATGAAGAATTAGATTTGGGAGAAGTTGCTAAATAAATAGCACATTGGCTAAGTAAAATTCTGGACTCAGGATTCCCTATTACGTTTATAGCCTGAAAGGTATTATTGGCTAAAATAAGTGCGGTAGGATTCGCCATTCCAATATCTTCCGAAGCTAATATAACTAACCGACGGGCTATAAATTTGATATCTTCTCCTCCTTCCAACATTCTTGCCAACCAATAAACTGCTGCATTGGGATCTGAACCTCTTATGGATTTTATGAAAGCAGAAATAATATCATAATGTTGCTCCCCATTTTTGTCGTACAAAGCCATATTTTTTTGTATCACTTTTTGTACTTCTTCATTGGTTATCAAAATTTCTTCTGTGGTATTAATTTGTTGAACTACTAATTCTAATCCATTCAATAGCTTACGGGCATCACCTCCAGAATATTGGATCAAGGCTTCTTTTTCTTTTATTATTATTTTTTTTTGACTTAAAAGTTTATCTTCTTGAATTGCCCTTTGAATTAGGTTGGATAAAGCTTCTCTATCCAAGGGTTTTAAGGTATAAACCTGACATCTGGAAAGTAAGGCTGAAACCACTTCAAAACTAGGATTTTCTGTAGTTGCCCCTATTAAAATTATCCATCCCTTTTCTACCGCTTGTAATAAGCTGTCTTGTTGGGATTTATTAAAACGATGAATTTCATCAATAAATAAAATTGGACTTTTACCTTTAAATAAATTTTGTTTTTTTGCTTGCTCTATAACTTCTCTAACTTCTTTTACTCCTGAATTTATCGCACTTAATGTATAATATTCTCTTCCTGATTCTTTAGCAATGATTTCTGCTAGGGTTGTTTTACCTGTTCCTGGTGGTCCCCATAAAATCATAGAAGCAATTGAATCATTTTTTACCATTCGCTCTATGGAAGCTCCTTCACCTACTAAATGTTTTTGGTATAAGTATTCATTTAGTTTTTGGGGACGCATTCTTTCTGCTAAAGGAGGTAAATTCATGAAATTATAGTTTTAAAATTATTTAATAAAACAAGGATTATTACACCCAATGTTCTAATTTTTTACCGTTACTAATAATCCATTCATCCAATTTAAAATCTGCCAGAATACCTATTTTAGGTAATTTTCCATCCGGTAAGCTTAAATATCTACCCTCTGCATCTATTTCTTTATGAGCATGCATTAGCGATAAATCTCCAATGTCTTCTATTTTTGCTACAAAAATAATCTCAGTGTCTCCTTTTCTTATTTCTTCAGAATATTGGATTCCTAGGTCTGCTTTAGTATCATTTATACTGCTCAATTGCACATTTCTATATATAATATCATAAAAAGAAGTAGAGTTTTTTGGGATAGTTTCATAAACTTCATAATTTTCTTCCCAATTATTTTTGACTGTGGCATAATATAATGCTGTAATAAGAGCTAAACTAAAATATCTTCTTGTATTTTGTCTAAAGTAATCTTTGGGATAATGTCCTCCTTCAAACAAAATAGTAGGAATTCCTAATTTTTGAAAATTATCACCTACAGAACGAGGATAAAATTCATCTGTAAATCTGGAAATTTTATTAGGAATTACTTGTGATATTTCTTTATATATATCAGCAATAAGTCCCATAGATTTTTTTCTGGTTTCTGTAATTTCTCTATTTTCTGATTCAGAAGGTGATAAGAAAGCTAAGGTTGCTGGTTCTTTTTTTCCGGTTACTCCAAAAATGGTTCTTTGATCATGTAGATTAAAAGCTAAATCGTATTTTTTACTTGATGCAACCTTTTTTAACAATTGCATTTCTATAGAAGAAGAAGTTAGAAAATCTCTATTTATATCTATACCTAATATATTTCTTCGTGTCCAAATTTCAGCTCCATCCGGATTTAACATTAAGATAAAATCCAATGTAAAAGCTTCTAGTATTTTTTTTGATATAGCAGAATCTTCAGCAAGAAATTTAATAACATCTAAACAGCTGAATGTTCCTGTTGTTTCATTGCCATGCATTTGACTCCATAAAAGAATATTTTTAGAACCATTACCCAGTGTTAATTTATAAATAGGTTTTCCTAGTTCGGAGCAACCAATTTTATCAATGTGTTTATCATAATATTCTATTAGAAAGTGATGAAGTTTTGTTGGGGATAAATATCTACAATTAAAATTTGATTCTAATTCAAATGTTTTATCTAATTCTAAAATATTAAAAGTCATAGGCTTTGGTTTAATACAAATATACAAAATATAAAAATGAATATTTATTTACATTTGTAATTCACGCATGTAAAAAACCAATTTAAACCAACTGATGGGAACTCAGACAAAATGACAGGGGTAACAAAAATCCAATAACAAAAATATAATTAAAAAATTTAAGTAATTAAAAATCAACTAAATAACACCTATTTAATAAACCTTCACTTTAAGTAAACTTTAAATTGTAATTTAAGTATATATACTTAAAGTTTCTTACATTTGTAATAAACTGCTTCTATTTACATATGTGAATAGTTAACATTTGTAAATTATGGATATTGATAAGAGAATTATAACTTTAATTGAATTGCTAGGTTTATCTCCTGGTGAATTTGCAGATAAGATTAATGTTCAGAGATCTAGTATTTCTCATATTACTTCTGCAAGGAATAAACCTTCTTTGGATTTTCTAGAAAGAACTTTATCCGTTTTTCCTGAGATAAATTCTGATTGGTTAATATTGGGGAAAGGGAAACCTTTAAAGAATAAGGAAGAAGAAATTGATAAAAAAAAGAATATTTTAAAAAATAATATTATTGAACAGCCAACATTATTTACAACTGTGGTTGATAATAGCGAATCTAAGAAAAATTATAAATCTAATAGTTATAATTTAGTTGATATAGATGAAGAGAAGAATAATGTAAATTCTAAAAATGATTCCACACCTAAGGAAGATCTCCCTAGATTTAGCCAATTAAATAGTAAGAAAAAAATTAATAGAATTTTGTTTTTTTATGAAGATGGTACTTTTGAGGTTTATGAAAGTTAAAATAAAAAAGGAGAAATAAAATATATTTCTCCTTTTTTATTTTTAATTAAAGGTATTAGCGTCTTTAATTCTTGCTTTTTTACCTCTTAACTTTCTAAAGTAATAAATTCTTGCTCTACGAACTTTACCTTTTCTGTTTACTTCAATTTTTTGTAAAGCCGGCATATTTACTGGAAATACACGTTCCACTCCTACATCACCACTCATTTTTCTAATGGTAAAAGTTTTAGTAGCGCCAGTACCTCTTACTTGAATAACTACACCTTTAAAGAACTGGGTTCTTGTCTTATTACCCTCTTTAATTTCGTAATAAACTGTAAGGGTATCCCCTGCTCCGAATTTAGGAAATTCTTTTTTTGCAATGTACTTTTCTTGTACATATTTAATTAATGGTTCCATGATATAAATAAATATATTTATTAAAATTGAGCAACAATATACGTCTTTCGCCAGAGGTTGGTCAATTGGTTACAAAAATAAATATTTTAATGGTTTATACAAAAATTAAAATATAAATTTTTACATTATATATTATTAAAATCAAGGATCAATAGCTCATTTTTATTAATGAAAATCTAAAACTGATGATATAACTAATTTTAAATAAAAAAACACATCCAAATAATTATTCGGATGTGTTATAACTTAATGGTTAAATGACTTCTATTTTTTCTTTTTAGAATCCTTTTCAATTTTTTTCTCAATATTTTGTGCTCTCTTTTCACTTCCTGGGTGGCTAGAAAGTATTTTATCCTTAAATGAATCTTTACCACTTCCTAAATCAGCTAATTTTTTGAATGCAGAAATTAATGCTTTAGGATCCTTACCATTGGATACTAAGAATGTATAAGAATATTCATCAGCAGCTGTTTCCTGTGTTTGAGAAAACTGAGCTTCTACCAAAGCTTGAGCAAAATCTCCTATATTAGCACTATTGACTAAACTTCCTACAGATCCTCCGGTCTCTCCTGCATATTGAGTTGCAGCTGCAGTAAGTAATGCTTGTTTATAAGCCTTTTTAGAATGTCCTAATTTTACATGTCCAATTTCGTGCCCAATAATTCCTAAAAGTTCATCATCTGTCATTATATCCATAAGTGATGAGAATACACGAACGCTACCGTCTGGACTAGCAAAGGCATTGATATCGGTTACATAATAAACTTTATAGTTTAGGTTTAGTCCATCATAATTTTTATAGGGACCAAAAATTTTTTCAAGTCTTTCAGCATAAGCTTTTTTCTTTTTATCTTTATCTTTAGTAGTACAAACCGGATTATTCTCATCCATCCATTTAATGGATTTGGCAGCCATTTCTGCCATTTCTGCATCAGATACTGTTAATGCTTTAGCTGCTTTCTGAGCGGCTTCAATTTTACCTTTGCCAATACTTGTTTTACCAATTTTAATTTGAGCGGTCATTCCTGAAGCAACTAAGCAAGCGAATGAAATAGTTAAAATAATTTTTTTCATAATATTAAGTAAATTTTTTTCAAATATATAAAATATTAAGATAAAAAAAACGATTAAAGCTTGTTTTTAATCGTTTTTTTAAATATATTATAAAAGTGTACTTATACATTGAATCGGAAATGCATAACATCCCCATCTTTGACAATGTATTCTTTTCCTTCTACAGATAATTTACCTGCTTCCTTTACCTTCTGTTCAGATCCATATTTAATAAAATCTTCATAAGCAATGACTTCTGCTCTAATAAACCCTTTTTCAAAATCGCTATGAATAACTCCAGCCGCCTGTGGTGCTGTCCAACCTTTTTGAATGGTCCAAGCTCTTACTTCTTTTACTCCAGCAGTAAAATAAGTTTGTAAATTTAGGAGTTGATAGGCTTGTCTTATTAATCGATTAACTCCAGGTTCATCTAATCCTAATTCTTCTAAAAATACTTGACGCTCTTCATAGGTTTCCAATTCAGAAATATCGGCTTCAATTTGGGCTGCCAAAACTAGTACTTGTGCATTTTCATTTTTCACTTTTTCTTTCACTTGTTCTACATATTCGTTTCCTGATTTGGCTGATTTTTCATCTACATTGCAAACATACAAGATGGGCTTAAAAGTGAGCAATTGTAGATCAGAGATTACAGGAAATGAAATTTCATCCGTTTCAAATTCTCTAGCATTATTTCCTTCCTCCATAAATGATTTTAACTTATCAAGAACTGAAACAATTAACTGATCCTCTTTATTACCAGCTTTTGCTGCTTTTTTGGATTTTTCTATTTTCTTTTCAATAGTATCTAAATCTTTTAATTGCAACTCAATATCAATAATCTCTTTGTCTCTAACAGGATCTATACTTCCTTCTACATGCGTAATATTTTCATTTTGAAAACATCTAAGTACATGTATAATAGCATTGGTTTCTCTAATATTAGCTAAAAATTGGTTTCCTAAACCTTCCCCTTTGCTTGCTCCTTTCACCAATCCGGCGATATCAACAATTTCAACAACTGCTGGGAGCACTCTTTCAGGTACCACCAATTTTTCTAATTTATTTAATCTAGGATCTGGAACGGATACTGTTCCAACATTAGGCTCTATGGTACAAAACGGATAGTTTGCCGATTGTGCTTTAGCATTAGACAAGCAATTAAATAAAGTAGATTTCCCTACGTTTGGTAAGCCAACAATTCCACATTTCATATTTTGAAAAAATTTGCACAAATATAGTGCTTATATTTAGAGATTTATTATTCTATGTTCAGACGATTCTTATTAGAGAATGAATTTATCGAAATATACTATTAAACAATTTCCGAGGATAATCCTTTTTTTAGTAAAGCATTATTTATAGGTATTAAATAATCAATAGATCCTGATTTAACTTCACATTTGCCTTTGTAATGAACTAAATAAGTGCATTGTTGAGCTTGTTCCAATGTGTGTTCACAGATTTCGATTAAACAATTGATGACGTAATCAAAGGTATTCACTTCGTCATTATGTAAGACAATAGTATGAGACTGTTCTTCTTCTAATAAAGTATCTAGTTCCTCTTTTTCTTTCCAAAGAGGAGAGTTGCTATAATTCATAATTTAATAAGATTGATATCCAATTATTTTTAGACCATTTTTTTATAAAATTTAATCCGTGTAGGTTAGCTTTCTTAATAATATCATTAAAATCGTGTTCATAGATTCCACTTACTAATAAAAATCCTTTCGGTTTTAAATTTTTCACATAAGCACCGATATCTTGTAATAGTATATTTTTGTTTATATTGGCTAATATTATGTCATAATTCTGTTGTCCTAATAAACTTGCATCTCCCAATTGAACATTAATATGCATATTATTTTTTTTTGCATTATCAATTGCATTCTGGTAAGACCAATGATCTATATCAATAGCATCCACATAATTTGCGTCCAACATTTTTGCAAAAATTGCTAAAACTCCCGTTCCCGTTCCCATATCTAAAACATCCTTATTTTTAAAATCAATTTCTAACATAGCGTTTAGCATATTGTAGGTGGTCTCGTGATGTCCGGTCCCAAACGACATTTTAGGTTCAATAAGAATCTGATGAGGAATTTCATCTTTTTTTGGATGAAAATCAGTGTGTAGATAAATTTTATTTTCGACTAAGACTGGAGGAAAATTTTTCTCCCATTCCTCGTTCCAATTAATATCCGGTGAACCTTGCTTAGTAAAGCTTATCTTCACTTCCTTATTAGAAAATAGAGGTAGATCTTCAATTAAGTTTTCTTTATCATACTCGTCTTTTATGTAGGCAAGCAACCCTAATTCAGATTCTACAAAACTTTCAAAGGGTAGTTCTGCTAAATAGGCAATTAAGATTTCTCTCCATGGTTCAAGCGGTTCAATATTAAATTGGTATTCTTTATACTTCATATAGTTTATAAAACACTGCAAATTTAAAATAAATTAATTAAAAATAATTTTTAGAAAACTATATTCGCTTAACATTTAAATAATTATTTCTTAATTAAAATAACCAAATATATAGTATGATTATCCACTGAATAGCTATAGCTATCCAAACGAATTTAAGGCTAGGTTCAGAAATATTTTTTAAACTTTGTAGAGTTTTATTTTTTAATATTTCATTAAAATTTTGATTTCCATGATTAAAATCAATATCACTTAAATGTACTTTATTCATTCCGAATGCAACTATCCTCCTTATCCATTTATTGGTTTCTTTATTTTCTTTAATGGTTTGAATTATTTTCAATTTATTCATTGAAAAATCAGCCGCATTTTGAATAATTTTGGGTTGGTTTTTTTGAAAAATATTTAAAATTTTATCAATAAATGGATAAATAAAATTTTCCGCTTTATCGTTAATTATTTTATTGGAGAGTTTACTAATTATATATTTATTACCTAATGTAAAAAATATAAATGGACTTGAAATAATACCTAGTACAATTAAAATTGTTGCTGTAGGGCGATGTGTGAAAAGTATAACAAACGCAATAGTAGGATTTACATGACCTGTCTGCACATTACCCATGTCTTTTATTAATAATAAAAGTCCTAAGATTGTAAATAGGATTGTTGAAATTCCTCCTAAAAAGTTTACTTTTATAAAACTTTTGATTGCTACCGCAGATAATTTTACGGCATATTTTAAATTTTCTTTCATAGTAGTTAGTTTTTTATGTAGAGTGTTTTTGATTAATGTAGTTTTTTTCCGAAGGCTAAATCTCCTGCATCTCCTAATCCTGGAACAATGTATTGTTTTTCGTTTAAAATTTCATCTACAGAAGCTATCCAAAGCTCTGTACTCTCTGGTAATTTTTCCTTAATATAATCAATGCCTGGTTTTGATCCTATAGCTGCTACAATGTGTACTTTTTTAGGTGAGCCGTATTTTAGCAGTACTTCGTAAACATTAGCTAATGATTCTCCTGTAGCTAACATGGGATCTGAGATAATAAGTGTTTTATTATCTAAAGATGGGGTAGCTAAATATTCAACAACGACTTCAAATTCTTTACTGTTTTTGGAATGATTTCTAAATGCAGATACAAAAGTAGTTTCTGCTTGATCAAAAAAATTCATCATTCCTTGGTGCAATGGTAATCCTGCACGTAGAATTGTGCATAAGACGGGTTGTTTACTTATATACTCAGAGGGTTTTATGCCCAAGGGTGAATTTATATTTACAGGGTAATAATCTAATGTTTTACTAAGTTCATACCCTAAAACCTCCCCTATTCTTTCAAGGTTTCGCCTAAATCGCATTCTATCTTTTTGAATGTTTACGTCTCGTAGTTCTCCCACAAAGTGATTTAGTATGGAACGTTTATGGGTAAAATCATGAATTATCATTTTTTCTTTATATATTTAATTGTTAAGATTTTTATTTAAGCTAAGATTTCAATTAAATTAAATTTTTAAACTTATAATTTAATTTTATTTCCATTATTAAACACTTCAATAAATATTTGATCTCTATGTTCTTCATTATAATTATTATGTTTGGTCCATAGATCTAAGACCGTATATTTATTTATGATCTTTGAATTTCTATTGTATTTCCCCATATTTATACCTAGATAATTTAAAAGTGTAATCTCATCAGCCAAGGTTATCACCTTAAAAGCAGTTTCTTTAGATGTACCGTCACCGCTTGCTGCTATCGCAGACATTAAGAGTTCTGATTGAGATTTAAGTTCTTTCAATCTATTTTCATTGTCTTTGGTATTGGTGTATGAATTCCTTAAATTCATAATAACCATGAGATTGATGGGATCTTTTTTTAATATGTTTTCTCCTAATTCAATAGCTTTCGGATATTTTTTTATTTTTTTTGCTCCTACCAATTTCATAAATTTTAAATAATCAGATTTCATTTCGGAGGATTCTTTATAATATGGAGAAAAAAGTTTACCGTAGTAGAGATTTTGCAATTTTTCTTTATCTGCTAAAAGTGATTGATTAGATTGAATAAATTCTTCTACTAATTTATCATAATAGTATTTTGAATCTTTGTCTTGAGTATTGTTTTTTATTTTTTCTAAATCAATTTCTTGTCCTAATGAAAATATGCCAATTAGTAAAAAAACATAGGTTAAAATTTTATTTTTCATAGGTTTATTATATTAAATAAGTTCTTTCTTTAAAAATTTAGCAGTATAACTAATTTTATTTTGAGATACCTGTTCTGGTGTGCCTTCTACAATGATGCTTCCCCCTTTTTCTCCTCCTTCTAAGCCTATATCAATCACATAATCTGAAGCTTTAATAACATCTAGATTATGCTCAATGATTAGGACTGTATTGCCTAAGTCTACCAAACGATTGATTACTTCCATTAATATACGAATATCTTCAAAGTGCAAGCCCGTGGTTGGTTCATCTAATATGTATATGGTATTGCCGGTTTGTTTCTTACTTAGCTCGGTTGCTAATTTTACTCTTTGTGCCTCCCCACCGGATAGTGTAGTAGATTGTTGCCCTAGCGTAATGTAACCTAATCCTACTTCTTGTAAAGTTTTTACTTTTTGATATATTTTAGGAATGGGTTGAAAGAAGTCTACCGCTTCATCAATAGACATTTCTAAAATATCTGAAATGGACTTTCCTTTATAACGAACTTCAAGAGTTTCTCTGTTAAATCTCTTTCCATGACAAGTTTCACAGTTTACATAAATGTCTGGTAGGAAATTCATTTCAATTAATCGTAATCCAGATCCTTGGCATACTTCACATCTCCCCCCTTTTACGTTAAAGGAAAATCTCCCTAATTTGTAACCCCTAATTTTGGATTCCGGTAAATTTGCAAATAAGTTGCGTATTTCTGTAAAAACACCTGTATAAGTAGCCGGATTTGAGCGTGGCGTTCTCCCTATGGGAGATTGATCTACATCTACAATTTTATCTAAGTGTTCCAATCCTTCAATTTTTTTGTAAGGCAAAGGTTCTTTTTCTGCTCTATAAAAATGTTTGTTTAGTATGGGGTAAAGGGTATTGGTGATTAATGAAGATTTTCCACTTCCTGAAACTCCAGTTATGCAAGTTAGAACTCCTAGTGGGATTTTTAAGGTCACATTTTTTAAATTATTACCTGTACATCCAGTTAACTTTAAATAATGATCATTACCTGTCCTTCTTTTTTGAGGCACAGCAATTTTTAATTCTCCATTTATATATTTAGAAGTTAATGTATTAGCCTTAATAATATCTTTAGGATCTCCTTGCCAAACAATTTCTCCTCCATTTTTACCAGCATATGGACCTAAATCAATGACATAATCCGCATTTAGAATCATATCTTTATCATGCTCAACCACTAAAACAGAATTTCCTAAATCCCTTAATTTTTTTAACGAATCTATCAGTTTTACATTGTCTCTTTGGTGCAAGCCAATACTGGGTTCATCTAAAATATACAAAACGTTTACCAATTGGGATCCGATTTGTGTGGCTAATCTAATTCTTTGAGATTCTCCTCCGGAAAGAGTTTGTGATGGTCGATTTAAACTTAAATAATCCAAACCAACATCCAGCAAGAAACTTAAACGTTTGCTTATTTCCTGTAAAAGCTCAGTCGCAATTATTTTCTGATTTTCAGATAAATGTTTTGGCAATACTTTTAACCATTTTTCTAATTGTTTTAAAGGGAAATTAGAAATTTCGGAAATATCTTTATGGTCTAGTTTAAAAAAAAGACTTTCTTTTTTTAGTCTTTTACCTTTACAATTTGGACAAATTTTATCTTCAAAAATTAGAGTTTTAAATTTTTGGGACTCACCCTCTTCATTGCCCTTAGCTAAACGAGTTAAATATTGGATGACTCCTTCAAAGCTAATTTTATAGGTTTTCTTAATTTGCGCATAATCTAAATCTAAAGTAACTTTTTCGTTTACGCCGTATAAAATTTCATTTTGTGTTTTCTCTGAAATTTCTTCCCAAGGAGTAGTTAAATTAAAGTCATTTTTCTTAAGAATAACTTCAATTTGAGATATCAGCCATCCGGTATGTTTAAGTTCTTCAAAAATGGGGATAACATTTTTTTTAAAACTCAGTTTAGGATTCGGAATTAGTTTGTTAATTTCAATTTCATTAATTTTACCTAAACCATTGCAAGTATTGCAAGCACCTTTGGGAGAATTAAAGGAAAAGGTATTGGGTTCTGGCATTGGATAGGACAATCCAGTGGTGGGACACATTAAGTTTTTACTAAAAAGTTTGCCAAGATTTTCGCCTTGTTTTAAAAGCATTATAGTTCCTTCTCCGTATTGCATAGCTAAACGAATAGATGATAGAATACGCTGAGAATGATCTTCAGTATCAATAACTAATTTATCAATAACTACTTCAATGTCATGGATTTTGTATCTATCCAATTTCATATCCGTTTGAATATCTAAAATTTCACCGTCTACTCTTACTTGTAAAAAACCTTTTTTAGCAAGGCTAGCAAACAACTCTCTATAATGTCCTTTTCTAGAGCGTATAATGGGAGCTAATAGTATAACCTTTTCATGATTAAAATCTTTATATATTAGTTCAATAATTTGGTCCTCTGAGTATTTAACCATTTTTTCACCTGTATTATATGAGAAAGCATCGGAAGCTCTTGCATATAGCAAGCGTAAAAAATCATATAGTTCAGTTACAGTACCCACTGTTGAACGTGGATTTTTAGATGTTGTTTTTTGTTCTATGGCTATAACAGGAGAAAGTCCGTCAATTTTGTCTACATCGGGTCGCTCTAAATTTCCTAAAAACTGTCTGGCATAGGCAGAAAAAGTCTCTATATATCGTCTTTGCCCTTCTGCAAAAATTGTATCAAAAGCTAGGGATGATTTTCCACTTCCACTAAGCCCTGTTATTACCACTAATTTTTTTCTAGGTATTTCAATGGAGATGTCTTTTAGATTATGTTCTCTAGCTCCGTATATTTTAATATAATCCTGATTCATTGTTTATTACTAGGAATTAATGAGTAGACTTAATTGAAAGATTAAACAAAGATAGAAATGTATTTTCTAATATCTAATTTATTATTTATAAATTAGATTTTTTAAACGCTACCTTATATGAATTTTTTTAAAGAAAGGAGTTATTTTTTTGATAATCTTAAGTTTTTATTAATCCTACTTGTTATTTTCGGGCGTATTATAGAATATTACATATTTTAAGAGTATATATTTATTTATATATTCTTTTTACATGCCATTATTTATATTTATCTCTGGATATTTTTCTAAAAATATATGCTTAGATAAACTAAAACATACATCTAAAAAATTAATCTATATCTAAATTATTTTTCAAATAATTTATACTATAATTGATTATATTATTTTTAATAAATTCTCATTGTTAAATCTATTATTGATTCCAAATTTTTCACTTTGGTATTTAATAAGTTTGATTTGTTGGAGATATATTTTTATTTCTTTAAGAAAAAAATTTAGCTTAAAATTTATACTTTTATTATCAATATTTTCTTCAGTTATTATTAGTTATTCAGATTTCCAACAGTACTATTTTGCTGTTGGAAGAACCTTTTATTTTTTTCCTTTTTTTATTTTGGGAATTTTATGTAATTATAAAACTTTAAAATACATTAAAAGTATACCAAAATATATTATGTTACCCGTGGTGCATTTAGAAATTAAAATATAATATATTGAATATTAATCACTTATATTTATTGCTCAAAATTATTTGTTATTCTGATTTTAAATTTTTAAGTGTTTTGAGGTTATTTTGAATATAATCATTAAAATTGGAAATATTATTTCACTGATAATCAGTAACATTTATTTTTTTTCTAAATGCACCATGGGTATTATGTTAATAATTTTCATTACGTGTTTTTCAATATACTTTTTGAATGATATCTATTCATTTAAAGATGTTCAATTTATATTATATGGGATATGAGAAATTTTCTTAAAATCTGTTTATTATAAATAAAAAAGTAATTGAAATTAGATCAATTACTTTTTTTATCTTGTAATATATAATAGAATTTATTAAAAACTTTATAAAACAATATTTACAATTCTATTAGGTATAACAATAATTTTTTTAGGATTTTTTCCGTCTAAATATTTAGGCGTTTTTTCGTGTTCCAGCACAGCAATTTCAACTTCCTTGGAAGATAAATTAGCAGGTAGTTCAATTTTAAATCGAACTTTCCCATTAAAACTCACTGGGTATTCAAATGAATCAGAAACTAGATATGAAGGATTGAAGGCTGGCATTGCAACATATTCAATACTTTCAGAATGTCCTAGTTTTTCCCATAATTCTTCGGCAATGTGTGGAGCATAAGGTGAAAAAATTAGAAGTAAGGATTCTAAAATTTCTCTCTTAGTACATTTTAACTTAGACCATTCGTTTACAGCAATCATAAAAGAACTCACGGTAGTATTGAAGGAAAAATTTTCTAGATCATCAGTTACTTTTTTTATTAGCTGATGCAAAATTTTTAATTCTTCTTTCGAAGGTTTATCTTCTGAAACTAAAAAAGAATCGTTAGGACCGGAATGATACAATTTCCATAATTTTTTCACAAAATTGTGAACGCCTACCAATCCTTGTGTATTCCATGGTTTCGATTGTTCCAATGGACCTAAAAACATTTCGTATAAACGGAGCGTGTCTGCGCCATATTCTTCACATACATCGTCTGGGTTTATTACATTATACCATCTTTTAGACATTTTTTCAATTTCTCTTCCACAAATGTATTTCCCATTTTCTAATATAAATTCGGCTTCTTTAAATTCATCTCTCCAATTTCTTAATTTGTCAATATCAATTTCATCAGAAGTACCTTTTAATAAATTTACGTCTACATGAATAGGAGTAATTTTGTGTTGGGGTTCAATTAAGTTGCGAGAAATATAGTTCTGTGTTCCATCCATTCTATAAACAAAAGCACTTTGTCCTAAAATCATTCCTTGATTGATAAGCTTATGGAAAGGTTCTTCCTTATTTACGTAACCTAAATCTTTTAAAAATTTATTCCAAAAACGAGAATACAATAAATGTCCGGTTGCATGTTCGCTCCCCCCTATATAAAGATCTACATTTTCCCAAAATTTTATGCATTCAGGATCTGCTAATTTTGATCCGTTTTTGGGATCAGTATATCTTAAATAATACCATGAACTTCCTGCCCAGCCCGGCATGGTGTTTAAATCTAATGGAAAAACTGTAGTATGGTTTATTCTTTCTTTACTAACTACCTGTTCTTTTTCTATATCCCATGCCCAAATAGAAGCACGTCCAAGGGGTGGATCTCCGTCTTCTGTGGGTAAATATTTTTCTACTTCTGGAAGTACCAAAGGCAATGCTGTTTCTGGTAGCGTATAGGCAATATCATCTTTATAATAGATGGGAATAGGTTCTCCCCAATATCTTTGTCTTGAAAAAACAGCGTCTCGTAATCGATAATTTATAGTTCCGTGTCCAATATTTATTTTTTCAATTTCTGAAATTATAACTTGTTGGGCATCTTTAACTTTTAAACCATTAATTAGCTCAGAATTTATGCAAATACCATCTTTGGAAGTAAAGGCTTCTTCTTGCACATCTGTTCCGCCTTGAATTACTTCTACTATAGGAATTTGGAAATGTTTGGCAAATCGATGATCTCGATCATCATGAGCAGGCACTGCCATGATAGCTCCAGTACCATAGCCCATTAACACATAATCAGCGATATAGATAGGAATGTTTTTTTTGGTAAAGGGATGAATACCATAGGCTCCGGTAAATTGTCCTGAAATTGTTTTAGCATCTGCAATTCTTTCTCTTTCTGATCGTTTGGAGCTATCTTCTTTGTATTGATTAACAGCCATTATGAATTCTTCCGTGGTTATTTCATCTACCAAGGGATGTTCTGGAGCTAAAACTATGAAGGTAGATCCGTAAATGGTATCCGGACGTGTAGTAAAAATTTTAATTTTTTTATTAGAGTTAGCAATTTCAAAATCTATTTCTGCACCTTGAGATTTACCAATCCAATTTTTTTGACTTTCTTTGATGGGCTCGCTCCACTCAATTTTATCTAATCCTGATAGCAATCGTTCTGCATATGCTGTAATCCTCATAGACCATTGCATCATTTTTTTTTGATATACAGGATACCCTCCTCGCTCGGATACACCGTTGATTACTTCATCATTGGCAAGAACAGTTCCTAGGGCTGGGCACCAATTAACCGTGGCTTCTGCGCGATAAGTTAATCTATATTTAGAAAGTATATCTTGCTTTTCATTATCAGAGTAATTATTCCAATCGTTGGCGGTAAAAATATTTTTTTGTGTTGTACAAGCATTAATTGTAGCATTCCCTTCTTTAGAAAAAATATCTATCAAATGATTTATTGGTAGTGCTTTATTACTATTTTTACAATAATAGGAATGAAACAATTGTATAAATATCCATTGAGTCCATCGGTAGTATTCTGAATCTGAGGTGCGTAATTCTCTATCCCAGTCAAAAGAGAAACCTAATTTTTTTAATTGATTACTATAACCAGTAATTTTATCACCTTTTTTATCCAATCCGCCATCAATATTTACTTTTGTTGTTGTAGCAGGATGTTGCCCTGTTTGTATAGCGTATTGTTCTGCCGGAAGTCCAAAACTATCATAACCTATGGGATGCAGTACATTATATCCTTGATGCCTTTTATATCTTGCATAAATATCTGAAGCTATATATCCTAAAGGATGTCCTACGTGCAGCCCAGCTCCAGATGGATAAGGGAACATATCTAAAACATAATATTTAGGTTTTGAAGGATCCTGAGAGGTAGCAAAAGTTTTTTGATTAAGCCATTTCTTTTGCCATTTTTTTTCTATTTCTTTGAAGTTATATTGCATATTTATACTACGATCTTTTTAAGATTTATGAATTTCTACAAAGGTAATAATTTATGATAGTTAATAAAATTAAGTAGTATTTTGGTTATTCAATATTTAATTATATTAAATATTGAATATTGTTTAATTTAATATTTATAAAAAATTTTTATAGCGGTTTTATTCTTAAGAATATTCTTTTATGATCTGGGTAATTTTCTCAACTTCTCTCAATTCCAATTCTGAAAACATGGGCAAACATAGAACTTCATTTGCAATTTTATTGGCTATGGATAGATTTGAAATTGAAGAAGATTCTAAACCTTTATAGGTAGGAAAATTACTTATTAAGGGATAAAAGTACCTACGGCAGAAAATTTCTTTAGATTTGAATATTTCATAAAGCTCGTCTCTAGTTTTCCCGTATTCAGACTTATCTATTAAAATCGGAAAATAGGAATAGGGCTTACTTACATTGTTTTTTGATGGTAATAAATGAATTCCTTTAATATCAGCTAGATTTTTTCTATAGAGTAAATCAATATTTTCTCTATTTTTAATCATTTGATCTACATATTTTAACTGCAATAAACCATAAGCTGCTTGAATTTCATTTAATTTTGCATTTATTCCTGGGGAAAGAACAGTTATTTCATCTTCAAAGCCAAAATTTTTAAGCTTATCAATTCTATCTTTTTCCTTTTTTGTATGAGATATTATTGCTCCTCCTTCAATAGTACTATAAACTTTAGTAGCATGAAAACTTAAAATGGATAAATCGCCAAAGTTTAAAATTGAATTATTATTTATCTTTGTACCAAATGCATGAGCAGCATCGTATAGAACCTTTAGTCCATAGGTTTCAGCAATTTTTTCAATTTTATCTACTTCACAAGGATTTCCATATACATGTACAGGGAGTATTCCTGTAGTTTTTGGAGTTATTGCTGCTTCAATTTTATTTGGATCAATGTTTAAGTATGTGGGTTCAATATCAACAAACACAGGTTTAATGTTGTTCCACCATAAAGAATGAGTGGTAGCAACAAAACTATATGGAGTTGTAATTACTTCTCCAGAAAGATTTAAGGCTTGTATGGCTGTAATTAAAGCCATTGTACCATTTGCGAAAAGACTTATATATTTCACACCTAAATACTTACATAGTTCCTCTTCTAACTCTTGATGTAAGGGACCATTATTGGTTAACCACTGTTTGTCCCATATTTTTATTAAATATTCATTAAATTCTTCTAAAGGAGGTAATTGAGGTTTAGTAACAGGAATCATAACATTAGCTTTAATTATTTTGAATTAAAAAATAATTTGCTAAATTAATCATATTATCTGATAATTTAAAATATATTTTATTCTATAATGTTCAATTAATTAGAAGATAATTAAATATTTGAAGATATATAGAATTAAATTATTGCTTATGTATCAATTTTTTTAGCTCTATAGACATTCCATTTTTGTTTATATTTTCTGCATATATAATGTATGTATCAACAAATGAATCTACATCAATTAAATTACAACTTTTAAATGGAGATATTTTTAAAAAATCTCTAACATTTGAACTTTCAATATTTTTCTGATCTTCATTACTTAACCAAGGTTCATTGATCTCGTAAGAATTACCCTTATCATCAACTTTATATTTTAAATAATGTCTATATGAAGCTACTAAAAAAGCAATTCGCTTTAAATCTTTACGATCTTCAATCATTTTGATTAAGTTAGGAACTATATATACTGGAAACTTGGACACCCCATCGGCGCATAATCTTGATACCTGATCACTAACTGCATGATTTGAGAATCTTTCGATTAGAATTTTTTTGTAATCCTCTAAATTTGTATTTGGAGGTGCTGGTACATAAGGAGTAATGTCTTCATTCATAAATTCTTTTACATATTCAAGTATATCTTCGTCATACATAGCTTCATCCACTTTTCTAAATCCTTTGAGAAATGCAGGATACGATAGTAAGGTATGTGAAGCGTTTAATAAGCTTAGTTTCATATTTTCATAAATATCTACTTCTTGGGTAAATTCCACTCCCACCCTTTCAAGATTTGGCCGTCCTTCTGCGAAGTTATCTTCTATCACCCATTGTATAAAATCTTCGCAATACACCGGGGCCTTATCTTCCATTCCGCTTAGGTTATTTAATTTAAAAATATCCTCAACAGTAGTTACGGGTGTAATTCTGTCTACCATAGAATTAGGAAAGGTAACCTTTTGTTCCACCCATGGAGCAAGTTCACTATCTTGAGCTTGGATAAAAGTTAGAAATGCTTTTCTTGCTGTATTCCCATTGTGTTGTAAATTATCGCACGAAAGGATTGTTAAGCCTTTATTGCACTTTTCTTTTCTTCTTCTTAATCCTTCTGAAATAAACCCAAAAATAGTCCTAGGATTTTGGGGATTTTCTAAATCGTGCTTAATCTGTTCTTCGTTTATGTCGAAATTACCGTTTTCTTTGTCTATATTGTAACCTCCTTCAGTGATAGTTAAAGAAATTATTCGTATACTTTCATCGGCAATTTTATTAAGTACGGCTTCTGGATTTTCAATTCCCCATATTAGTTCTTGTATAGAATTTATTTCATAAACTTTTTTGTCTCCATTTCTACCACAAACGGTAAGTGTATAAGCTAGATTTTGCGAATGTAAAGCATCCATTAATTTCTTATCGGAAGGAAGCAAGCCAACTCCGCATATTCCCCATTGGTTTTGGTCTTTAAATTCTAATAATTGATTGATATAATATGCTTGATGTGCTCTATGAAAGTTTCCTACACCAATATGTAAAATTCCACAATTAATAGTAGAAGATTCAAAATTTGATTTTATAAATTCCATAATTTAAATATTTAATTGCTCTAGGTTTTTTTTAAGAAACTTAGAATAACTAAGATATAAAAAATAGATATTTTATGCTAATTAATTGATAAAATTTTGAAAATTTAAATTATTATAACATATATTTAATTAATTTATCTGCAATTTTTCGATCATTGGAAAGTCTAGGTAACTTATTTTGTGCTCCCAGTTTTCCTATTTCTTTCATATATTCATTAAAACCATTTTTTTGTATAGGTGTAATTTTTAGTGTTCTTAGAATATTACCTGAAATAAGATCATCGTAGTAAGAATTCCTTTTTCTCATTGCATTATCTAATTCTAAGGCAAATTCATCTAGGTTGGTTGGGTAATTTTCAAATTCAATAAACCATTCATGGTATGGCAAACCTTCTTTTGGATTTACTTGTGGTGCTAATGTAAATTCTGTAACAATAATTTGTGATTGATTGGTAGCCTCTTGCATAGATTCTTCTACTTCGCAGGAAATTACATGCTCTCCGAAGGCGGAAGTAAAATGTTTAGTTCTTCCAGAAACTATAATTTTATAAGGTTTTAAATGAACAAAACGGATTAAATCTCCAATTTCATAAGCCCATAAGCCGGCATTGGTCGTTAGAATAATCGCATAATCTTTATTTAATTCAACTTCTTTTAAAGTTAATCGAGTCGGATTATTTTTTCCAATTTCTTCGGCTGGTACAAATTCATAAAAAATTCCGTGATTCACCATTAATAATAAATCATTGGAATTTACATCATCTTGAAAACCTATAAATCCTTCAGATGCAGGATAAGTTTGAATAGTATCAATCTTTTGCCCCATTAAGTCTTCTAATTTTTCTTGATATGGGTTATAATTCACTCCTCCAGTAACTAATAATTGAAGATTCGGAAACAAGTGTTTTATAGGTTTTCCAGATCTTTCGATCAGTTTTTCAAAGTACATGACTAACCAAGGAGGGATACCACCAATTAAAGTCATGTTTTGGTTTATAGTTTCATCAACAATTTTATCTACTTTAGTTTCCCAATCTTCTATGCAGTTGGTTTCCCATGATGGCAATCGATTTCTTTGTAAATATTTAGGAACAAAGTGTGCTGATATTCCGGACAATCGACCAATTTTTAATCCGTTTAGTTCTTCCAACTTAGGGCTACCTTGAAGAAATATCATTTTACCATTAATAAAATTTGAATTTCCGAATTTATGAATATAGTGCATTAAAGCCCCTTTAACACCTTCTACTTGAAAAGTCATAGATTTTTCAGTAACAGGAATATATTTGGTACCCGAGGTTGTCCCTGAGGTTTTTGCTAAATATTGTGGCTTATTACAATATAGAATATCTTTTTCTCCTTTTTTAATTTTATCAATGTAAGGTACTAAGCTTTCATAATCCTGTAAGGTAACTCTTTCCTGAAAATCTTTAATATTATTAATTTCAGAGAAATAATGGGCCTTACCAAAAGTTGTATTTTCAGCATCCTTTATTAATTTTTTAAACCATAAATTTTGATAATCTACAGGATTTTCAATCCATTTATAATCTTTCTTTACATAAAAGGAAGCCCATGCATTAGCTATTTTAGACTTTAAAAAGCTCATAAATTGGATTGCTTTTTAAATGCTTGCAATTTTTCTATTAATTGGGGTACAACTTCAAATAAATCTCCTACAACACCATAATCAGCAGTTTTAAAAAATGGTGCTTCAGGATCTTTATTTATTACTACAATGGTTTTACTATTTATAACTCCAGCAAGGTGTTGAATTGCACCTGAAATTCCTACAGCTATATATAGATTTGGAGCTATAGATTTACCGGTTTGTCCTACATGCTCAGAATCAGGTCTCCAACCTAAATCGGAAACTACACGTGAACAAGCCGTAGTGCCATCTAGAACATTTGCTAAATTTTCTAACATGTTCCAATTTTCAGGACTTTCAATGCCTTTACCTCCTCCAACTACAATTTTAGCATTTTCTATACTTATGGATCCTGTTGATATCTCTTGATCTAAAACTACATAGTTAGAATCCGGATTTATTTGAACTGTACTTTGTTCAATGGTACCTTCTACAGGTGATTGTAGAGCACCTATTGAATAATTAGAAATTGTTAAAACCTTACATTTATCATCAGTTTCCACAATAACATCTGCTTTTCCGGAAAAAACTCTCTTTTTTACCGTAAATGGAGATAAGGATAAAGGCAAAGAAACAACGTTTGTTATATAAGCCGCTTTTTTATCTTTAACAACATAGGGGGCTATTGAAAGACTTTCGGAGGAATGTGAAAAAAGAATCAAATTGCCATTGGCTATTTGAGAGATTACCGAGGCATACACCTTAGGGTTAAAATCTTTAAGTTTTTCATCATTAATTTTATGTACTAATGAAACTCCGTAATCCAATAATTTTTCAGGGTTATCTTCTGAATTTATTACAATAGCATAAACTTTATCTTGAGTAGAATCAGCAATTTTTTTTGCATAAGTAGCTAATTCAAATGCTGAGTTTTTAAAAATTTTATTTAAAGTTTCTATATAGATGTAAATCATTGTAAGTATAATTATAATAAGTAAATTCTAAATAACTTTAGCTTCATCATGAAGTAAATTAACCAATTCATCCAAATGATTGGGATCAATCAACCTAACTTCAGATCGTGCCTTCGCTTTTTCAAATTTGATCGATTTTAATTTGGAAGGAATATTTTGAGCTTCTTCAACTATAATTTTTTTAGTTCTAGCAGCCATTATACCTCTCATAGTAGGAATTTTAATTTCATTTTCTTTAACCAATCCTTTTTTACCGGCTAAAACAACTGGGAGTTTTAATTCGATTGTTTCCACACCATTATCGAACTCTCTAACAACACTTATTTTATTATTGTCTAAAATATTTATGGAGATCACATCATTGACAAAATTATATCCTAATAGTGCTGCCGTTAAGCCTGGCACAGCCGCGCCGTTAAAGTCTAAAGATTCTTTTCCTAACAAGAGAAGATCATAATTGTTCTTTTCGGCTATAGTTGCTATCTCATGGGCTACTATTTCGCTATCCGTAGGTTCAATATTTACTCTTATGGCTTCATTAATTCCCAAAGCCAAGGCTTTTCTCATTACTGATTCAATGGACGGTTCACCTACGGTAATCAAGCTTACTTCTGCTTGATGATTTTCTTGAAATTGCAAAGCTTTATTTACACAATATTCGTCTAATGGATTTATAATGAATTGAACTCCACTTTTATCGAATTTTGTGTCATTATCATTGAAATTTATTTTAGAAGTAGTATCCGGTACCGCACTAATAGCTACCAATATTTTCATATTATTAACATTTTCTCTGTACTAAAATAGTAAAAAGAATCTACACTACAAGAAGTAAAAGTGTAATAATGCATAGATAGACGTAAATATAATTCAAATTATACATTCTAAGTATATTATTGCCAATTGGTAGAAACATCTAGGATTTTTAGTAGTAAACATTTTGCTGTAGAACTATCTTGATGTATTTTTGGAATTCTTTTAATTAGAAATCAATTATGAAAAAATTTATAAACCTATTATTTTCAACTAAAACTACAGCTATAATGTTAGCTCTTTACGCCATAAGTATGGCATGGGCTACGTTGATTGAAAATAATTATGGTACGCCTGTGGCTAAAGCATTAATTTATAATTCTACTTGGTTTGAAATTATAATGCTTATATTAATACTAAATTTCATAGGGAATATACAAAGATATCAGCTCTGGTCTATAAAAAAATGGCCGGTTTTAATTTTTCATATTTCATTTATTTTTTTGTTTGTAGGAGGAGCTATTACTCGCTACATAAGTTATGAGGGACAAATGCATATTAGAGAGAATGAAACTACCAACCAAGTAACCTCTGAAGGAACTTTTTTAAAAACTCAAATTACGAATGATAAAGGAATAGTAAAAGCCTACAATGATATTCCTTTTATTTTTACGCCAGAAAATATTCCATTTCTATTAAAACCTTTTCAAAAAAAATTTAATTCCAAATATGACTATTTAGGAAAAATTGTTCAGTTAGAAAGCACCGGTTTTATACCTTGGGCACAAGATTCCATTCAACCATTACCGAATGGAAAAAAAATATTGAAATTAATAACTACAAGTGAAGAAGGCCGAAAAACTGAATTTATTGAAGAAGGTGCCTCTAAACAAATTCAAAATGCTTTAGTGGCCTTTAATGTTCAAAATCCTGATTCTACGGCAATTC
The DNA here is from genome assembly GCF_007845595.1 of Apibacter muscae. Classification (NCBI taxonomy): domain Bacteria; kingdom Pseudomonadati; phylum Bacteroidota; class Flavobacteriia; order Flavobacteriales; family Weeksellaceae; genus Apibacter; species Apibacter muscae. The sequence continues at coordinate 197,867 of NZ_SELI01000023.1, read as the reverse complement.
ATATTACGTCAAGTCCAGAGGATGAACTGACAATTTCTTCGCCTTTAATGGGTAGAAGAATGGTTATGACCACTCAGCAAGAACTAACCGTACAGGGAGAAAATAAAGTACAGCCTTTGCAATTGGCAAGCTTGTACCAGTTTCCCAATCTTACTTTCGTTGTTCCTACAGCACCAGAAAGGGGTAAAATTGTACATTATGCGGGTGATAAAAATAAAAATTCTTCAGATCCAGACTTGATTTTCATGAAAGTATCCTCGGGTAATGATTCTAAAGAATTTTCTTTTTATGGAAAAAAAGGCTGGACAGGATTACAAAAACAAGTAATGGTAGATGGATTGTTGGTTTCAGTGGGCTATGGCTCTAAAATTTATAAGACAGAACCTTTTTATTTAAAATTAAATAAATTTATCATGGAGCATTACCCCGGAAGTAATAGTCCTTCTGCATATGAATCTGAAGTTTCAATTATAGATGAAGGCAAAGAAATTCCTTATAAAATATACATGAATCATATATTGAATTATAAAGGTTATAGATTCTTTCAATCTAGTTTTGATCCTGATTTAAAAGGAACAATTTTGTCAGTGAATCATGATTTTTGGGGAACCACCATCACGTATATTGGGTATGCTTTGTTAATCTTAGGCATGTTTACAACATTATTTTGGAAAGGAACTCGTTTTTGGAAATTAAATGATCAATTGAAAAAAATTGCAAAAAATAAAAAAATGATGGTTCTTTTATTGTTCTTATCAAGCCTAATCACATATTCTCAGAATATTGATATGCATGGCACTGAGGATGGATCCATAAAAAAAGAAACCATTGTAGAGGGTGTACATGAGGGGAAACAGATTCATGAAAATAGTGGAAATAGTTCTAGTTCCATTTTTTCATTTAAAAATTCTATACCTAAACAACCTTTAGATCCGAAGGTTTTTTCAGAAACAATAAAAATTCCTAAGGAACATGCGGATAAGTTTGGAGAAATGTTAGTGCAATCTTTTGATGGTCGTATACAACCTACCAATACTTTAGCATTAGAAATTCTAAGAAAAATACACAAGAGTGATAAGTTTTATGATTTAGATGCCAATCAGTTTTTAATTTCCATTTCTTTGGATCCCTTATCATGGTCGCAAGTACCTTTAATTAAAGTGGGTAACAAAGGGGGCGATGATCTTAAAAAACTCACGCGTGCAAATGAAGATGGATATACCACTTTAATGAATTTATTTCCTCCCGGACCCGATGGGTTGCCTTACTTTGTACTGGATAGTGAGTATAAAAAATCTTTTGCAAAAAAACCTGCGGAACGCTCTAATTACGACAAAGAGATAATAGAATTAAACGATAAATTACAAGCTTTACAAGCGGTTATTAGTGGTTTATATTTACGTTTTATACCTATACAAAACGATCCTAAAAATACTTGGACTTCTTGGGCTACTCCAGATTTTAAAACGGATAGTACAGCTACACGTTTTATAGGTGGATATTTTAGAGCTGTTATGGATGCAGAAAAAACTGGAAATTGGAAATTGGCTGATGAGCAATTAAATAGAATATCTGAATATCAATACAAATGGGGAAAACAGGTGATTCCATCAGAAACCAAAATTCATTGGGAAATTAGATACAATCATTGGAACATATTTTTTAAAATAATGATAGTCTATGCCCTTTTGGGTACTGTACTTTTAACAATAGCTTTTGTAAAATTATTTTTAGATAAAAGCAGTATAATTACATTTTTAGAGCGCAGTTTATTACTCTTGGTTATAATTACCTTTATTATTCATGGATTTGGTTTAGGAATTCGTTGGTATATTTCTGGGCATGAGCCATGGTCCAACGGGTATGAAGCCGTAATGTTTATTAGTTGGATTAGTGTATTGTCTGGTTTCATTCTTTACAGAAACCGGAATGGATTTATTCCTGCGGCTGGATGCTTAGTAGCAGTAATACTAATGGGTTTTGCTCATGGAGGTGACCAAATGAATCCACAAATCACTCCTTTAGTTCCTGTGTTAAAATCTTATTGGTTGATGATTCATGTTGCAATAATAACGTCCAGTTATGGATTTTTTGGATTAAGCGCATTAATTGGTACTGTAGTATTGCTATTATTCACCCTTAATAATAAAAAGATTTATTTAAAGGTTGAAGATTCTATAAGAGAATTGACCATTGTAAATGAAATTTCCCTAACCATTGGAATATTTCTATTAACTGTAGGAACTTTTTTAGGTGGCGTTTGGGCAAATGAAAGCTGGGGACGTTATTGGAGTTGGGACCCTAAAGAGACATGGGCTTTTATTTCGGTTATCATTTATGCTGTAGTACTACACATACGATTGGTTCCTGGTTGGAGAGGCAAATATATTTTCAATTTATTATCTCTACTCTCATTTTCTAGTGTTATTATGACTTATTTTGGCGTAAATTATTATCTATCCGGTTTACATTCCTATGCACAGGGTGATCCGGTTCCTGTGCCTAATTGGGTGTATATTGTAATTGCCATTGTAACATTACTGGCCAATTCTTCTTATTTTGCACATAAACGTAAGTTTAATAAATAAAAATTTTGAATGCAGGATTTTCAATCAGAAATAAGATTTAGAACTTCAAGAAGCAGCGGTAAGGGGGGACAAAATGTAAATAAGGTTGAAACTATGGTTGAAGCCGTCTGGAATGTAAATGATTCAATTTTTTTTTCGGAGGATGAAAAACTACGAATCAACTTTAAATTAAAAAATAGAATCAATAAAGAAGGCGAGTTACTTGTTAAATGTTCAGAAAACAGATCTCAATTAGTGAATAAAAATTTAGTTTTAAAAAGAATTACTGATTTAGTATCTTGCTCTTTATATATACCTAAAAATAGAATAGCAACTAGAAGAAGCAAATCTTCCATAGAAAGGCGTTTGAAAGAGAAAAAAAAGAATTCGGAAATAAAAAAACTTAGAAATAATTCTATTTTATAAAAAACACTCTCTAATAGAGAGTGTTTTTTTATCACTTATATTCCAATTCTTTCAAATCCTTTCCTTATTTCCAACTCACTAAATTTGATTTACTTTCTATATCCTTAATTGACCTTTTCTTAGTTAGGTTTAGTTTTTTTTATCCGCTTATATAAATCTGAATTTACTTAAAAATTTTATTTTAACATAGCTAGGAAAATAGCTTCTGTTGAAGAAGTTTTAAAATAAAATAACAATTCACTCATTTTATTTACTCTTTCTAATTTCTTTTTTATATTTTTTATAAAGTATAAAACTTATAAAAGCTAAGATTACAATGGGCCACAAATAACATAAGGTTACTATGATGGTCTGTAAAATAATCCAACCACTTACAAATGCTGTTTTCAATCTATAGAATAAATGATTGTTATTGTATAACTGATAATGATCAGTATTCGGAACTATATTTTCTTGAAATGTATCTTTTCCTATTAAATTAATTGATACCGTTAAAAATTTAATTTTATCAGATAAAATAGCTTGGGCTAATTTGGTATGATCTAGATTAAGCTGTATATGGTCTTGTTGTTTAATTAAACGCTGTTTATTTTTATTAGGAATATTAACAGTATCAAGTTTTTTTTGTGTTTGAATCAATCTTTTTTCATCTAAACTAAGTTCTTGTCCTTGGTATGTAATATCAGTAGCTTCAATTACCCTTGTGTTTAAGTATTCTATTTCCGCATTTACATTTGCTAAAAATTGGCTTAAATAGATTTGAGGGACTTTTACCTGTATTTCGGCCAGCGTTTTAAAAATCTTAATTTCTTTTGCACTATCTGCTGATATTGGTTCAATCGTTTTTGATTTAAGTTCTGAATTGATCTTACTGGTTGTAATATATCCGCCTAAATCTATAACACTTCTTTCTATGTTTAAAGTGGATTTCAAAACATCTTTAACTTCCCCATCAATATGGGCTTTATGAATAAACTGCTTATTCGTTTGTTTTAAGGTAGATTCTATTGTAATACTTTCAATGGATTCGTCTAAAGTAGAATCTTTAAATCTTTTTTGTTCACAACTTATTAAACCAATAGCCAAAATAATTGGAAAAATAAACTTTTTCATAATATTTAATTTTGTGTTCGAAGCAAAAGTATTGAGCAATCTCTTGTAAAGTTTTAATCTTCTCTTATAAAATAATTGTAAATAAGTTTTACAAAATTGATCTATTGAAAATTAATTACTTAAGTTGTTTTAAAAGTGTAGAAAATAAAAAACAATACGTATATTTTGATCTATTTTAAGTTAAAATTCAAGTAATTAATAATTTTTTTTGTTCATCTGAAAAAACTAGTTTTATATATCGTGAATATTTTCAGGCATTTCTATGCATTATTCTTTTCAATGTTTTTATTTTCGCAAAAATTTTTTTTAAGAATCACCCATGAAACAATTTTTATATCATTTTTTTCAACTGAAGGAAAATCAAACGACAATAAAAAAAGAGTTATTGGCAGGAATAATTACTTTTCTAACCATGTCTTATGTGTTGATCGTAAATCCAAACATCTTATCTGAAACAGGCATGGATCGTGAAGCCTTGTTTACTACAACGGCATTGGCTACCATTCTTGCCACTCTTTTAATGGCATTTTTAGCAAAATTGCCTATAGCCCAGGGACCAGGGATGGGACTAAATAGTTTTTTTGCTTTTTCTGTGGTTTTAGGCTTAGGTTATTCTTGGCAATTTGCTCTAACAGCTGTTTTTATAGAGGGAGTGATATTTATTTTACTTACTTTTTTTAATATTAGAGAAATAATTATAAAGAGCATACCCAATGTATTAAAAGATGCTATACCTGCCGGAATTGGATTGTTTATTGCGCTTATAGGTTTTAAAGTGTCTGGTATAGTAGTGTCAAATCCTAATACTCTTGTTAGTTTAGGAGACTTTTCTCAGCATAATGTATGGATTGCATTTGCAGGGTTAATTGTTACCGCAATTTTCTTCGCAAGAAATGTCAACGGTGCTATATTAATAGGTATCATTGTTTCTACAATATTTGCTTTTATTTTAGGAGATATAACTTTACCAGAGGGTTCGTTTATGAGTGTTCCACCATCTATATCTCCCATATTTGGTAAAGCCATTGAACCTATGCTTACTTTGGAGGGATGGAAACAGATTTTTTCGGTAGATATGTTAATTATAGTATTTACCTTTTTATTTGTTAATTTATTTGATACGGTGGGTACGCTTATAGGAGTAGTCTCAAAAATGGGTATTACAGATAAGGATGGAAATTTTCCTAGAATGAAAAAAGCTTTATTCTCTGATGCTATTGGTACAACAGCAGGTGCTATTTTAGGTACAAGTACCATAACCGCTTATGTAGAGAGTGCTGCCGGAGTAGCTTCCGGAGGAAAAACGGGGTTAACTTCCGTAGGTACGGCTCTTATGTTTTTATTGGCTTTATTTTTTGCTCCTCTTTTTCTTATGGTTCCTACGGCTGCTACTGCTCCAGCTTTAATTATTATAGGATTATTTATGATTTCTTCAGTGGCAAAAATTAATTTTTCTGATTTTACTGAAGGTTTGCCTGCTTTCTTAACAATTGCTTTCATGCCATTTACTTATAGTATAGCTGAAGGTATTGTTTTTGGTATGTTAAGTTTTATGATTCTTAAAGTTTTTTCAGGTAGACATAAAGAAGTTTCAATGACCGTTTATTTAGTATCTGTATTATTTATACTAAAAATTGTTTTAGATGCCTTGCATATATTGGGATAGTAAAGTATCTATATAAAAAAAGCTGTTTATAAATTAAACAGCTTTTTTTATTGTATTTAAAAATTAATTAGAAATCTCCATAATTGACTTGAAAACAAGTAATTTTTAAATTTTTTCTCCACATATCTACTACTTGATTCCTGTCGTCCAAAACAAATTCAATATAATAGTTATTATTAATATGAGTTTCAAAAATTTCCTCTTTAACAATAGCATCTTTTCTCTTGTCCAAAGTTTTACGCATCCATAATTCGTTAAATGGAATTTTATATTTATTTAAAAACTCTAAAGTAGGCTCTTTAAATCTATCTTCCCGTCCAGAAACTAATAATATTTTGTACCCCAGTTGCGCATAATTCTTTAATAAATTACCAATGGGTTCATTTAAATGATCGTCATTGCATTTGGATGCATCAAACGGATTTCTTCCATGAATCAATGCCAATGTACCATCTAAATCACAGATGATAGCTTTGGGTAAATCTGCTTTCTGTTGGCGGATTTCCACGGGTAGATTTTCAATTTTTGAACGAATTGAAAAATCAAATTCATTTTTTAAAATTTCAAATTGCGAATACATTTTATTTAAAACTTTTTCAGGTATATATTTACCAGTTTCTTTGTAACGTGTTTCACATCGTTTCAACAATTCATTTTTTTCAATATCAAACAATTTAAAAGATATATCTGCTCGCGAATTGTATTTTTTTATATAATTATCTATATATTCTTTTTTGCAATGGGTAGCATCTATTAATACATTTATGTTTTTATTCAATAAAGCCGTGATTGAAGCATCAACCATTTCGGTGATTAAATTTTCTTGTTTATCTGAAAGATTTCCTTGAGTAAAGTTCATCATTCGGAAATCATCTCTACTTACTCTCATCCAATTCTCTTCTGTTCTTAAAAAGTATTTAGCAAACGTGGATTTTCCACTTCCTGGAGGTCCCACTAGTAATAATATATTTAAATTTTTTTTCATTATTTATATTCTTATTGGTTAAAAAATATATAATATTTAAGTTATAAAAAAGTTGGTTCAGTGTTATTTATAAACTTACAATCTTAGATCCAATGTACCTTCTACCCTCTCACCCATAATTCTATCATAAACCAGATTTTTGAAATAGTAATTTTCTTTGTTGATTTGTGTATAAGGTACTTTCAATAAATCCCAATTTATCATCCAATCATTAATAGAACATTCCAATTTTTTATTAATTTTTCTTTTATTTAAATAATATTGGTAGTCCTCTAAAAAATTAATACCGTAAATCATAGTTAAGTATCGATCATTTCTAACTTTTAAAGCAGGTGCAACTCCTTTAATAAAAGCTTTGCGTGGTTTGATAATAATTCCTTCTTCATTTTCATTACTTAAATCATTGAACCAGTGGTAAATTTTTTCTTCTGCTATCTTTATATCTTTTTCTGTTTTTATGGGAATGTGTAAAAAATAGTCGTCATTTACTTCCTGATAACTTAAATTATCGTTGACAAAAATTTCAGATTTATCCTCTCTTACAATTTTTAGAATATTAAAAGGTTTAAAATATATTTCTTGCTCTTTTCCAAAATGCGAAATTTGTTTAGAATAAATATCAATTGCTTTTTTATAGTTATCTAGATTTTTCACCCAAAAAATTTCTAAAGAATTGTATTGTCTAACTATATGTTCAGGAAAATTCTCTTTAATCTCTTTAGAAGAATGGTTATTTCTAAATTGGATGTAATTTTTATAATCGGAGGATTGTTTTAAGGCTTCTATTTTTTTATAAACTTCAGAGTTCTTTAATACTTCAAAATGATTTTCATGAATATATAAGTAGCCCCCAAATTCATTTTCAATTAATCCTTTTCCTAAAACACTCCAAGGCATCAATTCAGATTGTATAATTATATATTCAATCCCATTCCAATCCAATCGAGAATGTAATTCTTTACAGGCTTGTTTAGCCTTATCTAAATCTATATGTTCAATAATATAACCATTTCTACTAACAAAATAAGTTTTATTTAAATCTTTATGCAAATAAATGTCACAATAAGATCCCATATATTTCTTTTGCACAATTAGCTCTTCAATACCATTTTTTAAATAATATTGAATAGCTTCATATGGACTTTCAATTTCATTTCTTTCCATAGATTTAGGTGCGGGTGCAATTGTGGGTGAAAAGGCATTTACTTTATTTTCACAAAACCAATCGATGCGTTTTTTTAGTCTTCTTAGTTCATCCGTTTTTTCCATCGTTTTTTAATTTTTAGTAATTATTACTGCTTGAGTTGGTTGTGTTCCGTTTAATTGATCTCCTATACCAAAAAATTCAACTTCTAATCCAATACTGCCTTCCAGACATTTGTATATAAAAGATTTAAATTCTTTAGAGTTTAATTCAAATTTATGATCGTCGTGCCTAAATTTTAAATTTTCAAAATAATAGGGATTAAAATCAGGATTTGGAGTTGTAATAAATATTTGATTGAAGTTAAATGTTAGTGCTTGCTTAATTAATTTTTCAGCCTCATTTAAAGTATTATGTTCAATGACTTCAGTTAGAAGAATATTTACTTTTTCTTGAATTATAACTTCATCTAAGGAAGTATAAAAATGCAGATTTCCTGTTTTAAATCTTTCTGCCATTTTACCTGCCATCGATGAAAATTTCTCATCTTTATCTATAGCAATATATGAGGCTGTAAAATTTTTATTCATAATTCTTTTATAATAGATAAATTCGCCACAACCAATATCTACGATAGGTGTATTTATATCTAGTTGAGAAGTAATGAAATTTATACGATCTGCATGAGTACTATACCAGGTAAGATTAGCTTTAATATGATATTTATTCAAGTAATTTTCAAAAATGGGCTTAAAATTTAAAAATTGCTTTTCAGATTTTACCGCTCTTTTAATAAATAGATAAAATACGAAATATGGAACTTCATCAATATTGGTTAATATGCGTACATATTTTTCAGCAAAATCATCAGTGATATAGGTGAATACGCCATAGTTATTGGTTATATGAACAAACAAGGCAATAAGGTTCAGCAAATTTAATGCTTCAAATACTGATTTCGCTGTAATCTTTAAACTAAATATTTTTCCGCTTTTATGTGATATTTCTACACCTGTAAAATATCTGGACAGTAGAAATTCATCATTTTTATACCAATTGGAATCAATAAAGAAAGTTGGGACTTCTATAGTGCATTCCTTAACATCTGCTTCCCCTTGCGATATATTTAACCAATGGATGGATTTATTTTTATATTCGTTTTTTTCTTTTAAAAGATGGGAAAATAATTCTTTAGAAATATCTAAAATTACGAGTGGGCTACAATAACTTTGAAAATCTATTTGATTACTGCTTTCTGGTAGATAACTGTATTTAGAATCCTGAAAAATAATTTCGTATTCTTTAGAACTAACTACATTGCCCACAATAATTCCCTTTTTAAGGGGTTTAAAATATAAACCTAAATCTGTTTGTGGATTTTTATAAAGAATATCTAGCAGATATTCATTTTCACTTTTAAATTTGATAAACATAACTTTATTATTATGATGCAAACCTAGAACAGATATACGCAATCTAAATACGTAGTTAATTTTTTATTTTTTTTTTGATGGATTTTTTATTAAATCTTTAAGAACAATATGAGATTGTAATTCCCGTATTATTTTCACAGGATTGTATTGATCATGATTTTTATTGGTAAATTTGTAAAAAATAACTGAATGAAAAATAGTTTATATCACATACCAAAAATTAAAAATACCGATAAAAATAATTTTGTGCTAATAGCAGGTCCTTGTATTATTGAAGGAGAGCAAATGGCTCTAGATATTGCGGGTAAAGTTATTGAAATCACAGATAAACTAGGGATTCCTTACATTTTTAAAGGTTCTTTTAAGAAAGCAAATCGATCACGCGTAGATAGCTTTACCAGCATTGGGGAAGAAAAATCTTTAGAGATTTTAAAAAAAGTTGGAGAGACTTATAATATTCCTACAACTACAGATATTCACGAAAATGAACATGCTGCTTTAGCTGCAAAATATGTGGATGTGTTACAGATACCTGCCTTTTTAATCAGACAAACCGATTTATTAGTTGCAGCGGCTAAAACGGGAAAGTACATAACTTTAAAAAAAGGTCAATTTCTTTCTCCAGAAGCTATGCAATTTGCGGCTCAAAAAATCAAAGATTCTGGGAATGAAAATTATGCTATTATTGACAGAGGTTCTTCATTTGGATATCATGATTTAATTGTGGACTACCGTGGAATTCCAACCATGAAACAATATGCACCCGTTGTATTAGATGTTACCCACTCGTTACAGCAACCCAATCAAACTTCAGGAGTAACCGGAGGACGTCCGGATATGATTGAAACTATTGCCAAAGCGGGAATTGCTGTAGGTGCTGATGGTATTTTTATTGAAACCCATCCTCAACCCTCAAAAGCACTTTCCGATGGAGCTAATATGCTAAATATTAATTTATTGGAAGATTTGTTAGAAAAATTAGTTAAAATAAGAAAAGCTATATTATAAATTTCTTATTAACCATAAAATTTTAAAGTTATTATTTATAAATATTTATATAGAAAATTTTCTTTGTTAGGTGTAAATTTTTTTTTACTGGATATCATACTAAAATAGTAATAAATATTATAAATGAATAACTTTGCGATGATGCAAAACAACTTGATTCAAAAATATAACGTTCCTGGGCCCAGATATACAAGCTACCCTACTGTTCCCTATTGGGATTTGGATACTTTTACACAAAATAAATGGATTGATTCATTACAAAAATCTTTTATTGAAAGCAATAATAAAGAAGGTATTAGCTTATATATTCATCTTCCATTTTGCGAAAGCTTATGTACCTTTTGTGCTTGTAATAAGCGAATTACTAAACAGCATAATGTAGAGCTTCCTTATATTCAGGCTTTAATTAAAGAATGGAAGTTATATCTTTCCATACTTCCTGATAAACCTGTAATAAGAGAAATTCATTTAGGTGGAGGTACTCCCTCTTTTTTTTCTCCTAAAAATTTACATTTTTTACTTGATACCATTTTGGCAAGTTCAATTTTACACCCCAATAAAGAATTTAGTTTTGAAGGACATCCTAATAATACGAGTCAAGAACATTTACAAACATTATATGATTTAGGATTTAGACGTGTGAGCTTTGGGGTTCAAGATTATGATACGGAAGTACAAAAAGCTATACATAGATTTCAACCTTTAGAAAATGTAAAAAAGGTAACCGAATGGGCAAGAAATATTGGATACGAAAGTATTAGTCATGATTTAGTTTTTGGACTTCCATTTCAAAATTTATCTAAAGTTTTAAATACCATTGAAATAACTAAACAGCTTCATCCGGATAGAATTGCTTTTTATTCCTATGCTCATGTTCCTTGGGTAAAAGGTGTGGGACAAAGAGGTTTTAAAGACAAAGATTTGCCTAGTGGTGAGGAAAAAAGGGAGCTATATAAGAAAGGTAAAGAAAAATTAGAAGAGATGGGATATTTTGAAATAGGAATGGACCACTTTTCTTTAAAGACTGATTCCTTATACCAGTCGATGATGGATAAAAATATTCATAGAAATTTTATGGGATATACTTCATCTTCAACCCAAGTTATGATTGGTTTAGGAGTTTCGTCAATTTCTGACAGTTGGTATTCTTTTGCCCAAAATGTAAAAACTCTTGAGGAATATTACGATAAAATTAATAATCAAGAATTACCCGTTTTTAAAGGACATATATTAAATGAGGAAGATTTAAGCATTCGTAAACATATACTAAATTTAATGTGTTTGCTTGAAACTCATTGGGACGCGGAGGATTTAATTCATCATCATCCAGACATTTTTGAACGATTGCAGGAATTTGAACATGATAAATTGATATCCTTAACTTCAAATTCAATAAAGGTTAATGAAAAAGGCAGACCCTACATTCGTAATATATGTATGGCTTTTGATTTAAGAATGATGAGAAAACTTCCTCAAACTCAATTATTTTCAATGACTGTATAAATAATTTTTTAATATAATTTTTATATTGAACACTTATTTGATCAAATAAAAAATTAGATTTTTTTTACAATATTTAGAATAAATTGTTTTGAATTAATAAATTTGCACTAGTTTTATATAATTAAAATTTTTATGGATGATTTACCCCTGAGTATATTGTTTACTGTACTCAATGTAACTGATACTATTTCACTACCTAAACTATTCTTAACCATATTCTTAGTACTTTTAAATGGTTTTTTTGTTGCAGCAGAATTTGCAATTGTAAAAGTTAGATCTTCTCAGATAGTAGTTGAATCTAGCCAGAGTCCAAGAAAAGCAAAAGCGGCTAAAACAATTGTCAATAATTTAGATTCCTATTTGGCAGCAACACAACTTGGCATTACGCTAGCCTCATTAGGATTGGGATGGGTAGGTGAAAGTTCTTTAACTCCAGTCATTTATAAAACCTTTACTTTTATTGGGTTTATAGGTAATGAATACGCAGAAATAGCTCGTAAAATATCTTTTCCTATAGCCTTTATTATTATTACTATGTTACACATAGTATTCGGAGAGCTTGCGCCTAAATCATTAGCCATTCAGTTTCCTACTAAAACTACCTTTGCCGTAGCATGGCCCTTGAAACTATTTTATGCTATTTTTAAACCCGTAATTTTTATAATGAATGGTTTAGCTAGTATAATTTTAAAAATTTTTGGAATCAGACCTATTCACGGTTCAGACATTCACACGGAGGAAGAATTAAAAATGATTATTTCTGAAAGTCAAGAAGGTGGAGCTATCAAAGAAACAGAAAGGGAATTAATACAAAATGTTTTTGATTTTGATAATCGAAGAGTGGGTTACATAATGATGCCCAAAAAAAATGTTTCTGCCATAAATATAGATTCCCCTATTGAAGAAATTATAAAATATACCTTAGCTGAAGGCTATTCAAGATATCCGGTTTATGAGCATTCTATTGAAAATATCAAAGGAATTTTATATACAAAAGATTTGTTTAAAGCTTATACTAGCTATCAAAAGAATCTAAAAATTAAAGAAATTTTACGAATACCTTTATTCGTTAGTGAGACAGCATTAATAAAAAATGTATTAAAAACTTTTCAGCAGAAACACTCACAATTAGCCATTGTAACCAATGAATTAGGAGAATTCTCTGGTTTAGTAACCTTAGAAGATATATTAGAAGAACTAGTGGGTGAAATTCAAGATGAGTACGACAATGAAGAACCTATAGTTGTTAATGTTTCTAAAGATATTTATATTGTAAATTCTCACAATAAAATATCGGATATAAATAAATTCATTCCCTACCCTTTTGAAGAAAATGAACACTATGAAACATTAGCTGGATATATTTCGGAAAAATACAATGAAAGGGAACTTAAAGTAAATGATATTATTGATTTAGATGAATATAAAGGTAAAATTTTAAAGATGTATAGAAATTCTGTTGAATCCATACAACTTAAAATTATCGAAGATCTAAATAATGATTCTAATACTACAGAAGCTGGCTAAATAAAATATTATTAGGTAATGATTTTCTAAATCTTTAAATTAATACAAATTAATTTTATCGTAAATTTGAAATTAATGGAAAATCAAATTAATATTTCAGAGATTCCTTCTATTAATAAACTTGTAAAGGATTATTTAAATAAAGAATCATTTGTAAGATCTTTTTATCATCAAGATTTTAATTATCAAAATTTAATAAATCAGTCCAAAGAAAAAATAAATAATTATCTCCATAGAGAAACTCTAGTTTATGAACTCAGTGAACAGCTGAGTAAAATACATTTATCTGATAAGCAAAAATTAAATTTAGAGAAACTTTCTTTAAAAAATACGGTAACGATTACTACCGGTCACCAATTAAATTTAATGTCTGGACCTTTATTTTTTATTTATAAAATATTACACGTAATTAAATTATGTGATTTTATGAATAAAAATCAAAAAGAAATTTATTTTGTTCCGATGTTTTGGATGGCTACGGAAGATCATGACTTTGAGGAAATTAATCATTTTTATTTTAATAATAAAAAAATAGAATGGAAGGATCAATTTAAAGATTATGTAGGAGAAATACCAACTACAAGCTTAGAAGATGTTCTACATCCTTTTCATGAAAAATTAAAATATTTTCCAAAGGGAAGACAACTTAGAGAAATTATTGAAAATTCTTATTTTACATCAGAAAATCTTGCAGAAGCTACTCAGAAATTTGTGCATAGGTTATTTAAAGATTATGGTTTACTATTTATTGATGGAAATAGTAGAAATTTAAAAAAGCTTTTTGTTCCATTCATCAAAGATGATATAAAATATCAAAAGTCATTTCATGAAATTTCGAAAACAATTAATTTATTAAAAGATAATTATAAGATACAAGTTAATCCTAGAAATATAAATTTCTTTTATAGAGACAATCAAGAAAGAAAAAGAATTGAACCTGTAGGTAATAAATATAAAATTGTAGATACTAAAAAAACTTTTAGTTCAGATGAAATTGTAAAAGAGTTAGATTTATTTCCGGAGAAATTCAGTCCCAATGCCTTATTAAGACCTGTTTATCAGGAAGTTATATTGCCCAATGTAGCATATATAGGTGGAAATGCGGAAATTGCCTATTGGTTGGAATTAAAAAAATATTTTGATGAACAAAATTTAGTCTATCCTATTCTTATCCCACGTAATTCAGTTCTATTGTTAAATAGCATTCAGGAGAAAAAAATGCAAAAGCTTGATTGGAAAGGAATTAATATTTTTGAATCAAAAAAGAAAATTATAGATTCTTTGGTGAATCAGCTCTCCACTAATAAATTTGATTTAAAAAAATATGAAAATCAACTTAAAAATATTTTTAATGATCTTATTCATGAATCAATAAATACAGATTCTACCTGGAGAGATATGATTCTAGCCCAACAAAAAAAGCAATTGAATGGTTTAAATAAGATAAATGAACGATTTCATAAAGCTGAACGGTTAAAATACAATGAATATATATCAAACTTTGAAAAATTGTATATGGAAATTTTTCCATACAACCAGTGGCAAGAAAGAATTATAAATTTTTCAGAGTATTATGCCAATATGGGAACTGATTTTTTTGATCTTATATATTCAAATATTAATGAATTTGAATCTGTAATTTCAATAGTAAATATTGATAAATAATTTATTTACATTTGTACAAATTATATTAACTAAAATGAAAAAATTTTTTATTTTACTATCTATATTATTATTTAACGCTTTTATTTTTGGACAAAAAAAACAACACATAGTAGAAGCAAAAGAAACTCTTTATGGTATTAGTAAAAAATACAATGTTTCTATTGAAGATTTAAAAAGAGAAAATCCTAAACTTTTGGAGAGAACACCCCAAATAGGTGAAAAGCTCTCCATTCCTGAAAATAATACGCCTAATAAAGTTTCTAATTCAAAGAATGTTGAATTAGAGGAAAATTCTAATAATAAAATTTCAGAAATTGGTTCATCTAAGGGAAATAAATCCAACAGTGAAAACATTTCTAAAGATGATATCATAGATAATATTGTTAGACAAAATTTAAATGAGCCAAATTATATTTATATAACTATAGAACCTAAAGAAACATTATATTCATTAAGTAAGAAATATAATGTGTCTATTGAAACAATTCAAAAACTTAATCCTACCATGGACATTCATGGACCTAAAATTGGAGAGGTTTTAAAATTACCTAATAAAAACTCAAAACTTAAAGAAAGAAAAGTTATCAAGTCAGATACAATATTAAATGAATCGAAAAATACTAGTTTACCCTCAGATTACTATTCTAAAGATGCTATTAATGTTGTTATGATTCTTCCTTTTCAATCTAAATCGAATAAGGAAAAAGAATTAGCATTGGATTTTTATTCAGGAGCTAAATTAGCTCTTGATTCTTTATCAAACAATGGAAAGAGATTTAACTTAAGTTTAATTGACAATAGTGATGGAACTAATTTTGTTGATATGATAAATTCTTACGATTTCTCAACTACAAATTTAATTATAGGGCCTTTATTTAAATCTGATTTAATTAACGTAGCAAAAATTAATAAAAATATACCTATAATCTCCCCATTTACATCTAGTGATGAGTTGGATGACTATTCTAACATTATTATGTACAATACTAAAGAGCAAACACTAATTGAAAAATTGGCGGATGAGCTTCTTAAAAAGTATGATGGAGAAAAAATCTACATCTTATACGATGAAAACAATTATCAAAATGCCTTATATTTACAATCTCTTATTTTAAGTAGAAAAAATAATGCAGAAGTTATATTAACGCAAAATGCACAAGAGATTAAAACTGAGCAAAATTTAGTTACGGATGAAACGGATGATATTTATGCGGTTTTAATTTCTGATAAAGAAAGTCTTACTAAACAGTATTTAGACCAATTATTAGAACTGAACCAAAGCAATGTATTTCCTATTTCATTAAATTATTCCTATCTATTTGATTTACCTAAATATTCAAACCAACTACTACAGATGGGGCTTTTATATTCGGATACTAATTACGTAAATGAAAATGGATTTAATGAAGAAAAAACACTCAATTCTTACAAAAAGAAATTCTGTGAATCTTTAAATAAATATTCTGTTTCAGGTTTTGATGTAACTTATGATATATTAAACCGTGTAGATTCTAAAGGTAATCTAGCCGATCATTCCATGAAAATTGAACGAAAGCAATTAAGTAATAAATATTATTTTAATAGAGTTAAAAAGAGTGGAGCTTGGACAAATCAAGGAGTTAGAATTATAAAATTAATGTAATAAAAAATATATAAAATTTATGAATTCATTAGTATTTCCTGGACAGGGATCTCAGTTTCCTGGGATGGGTAAAGATATCTATGATAGTAGCTCGGACATTAAAAAATTGATGGATTCTGCCAATGAAATATTAGGTTTTGATATTTTAGATATCATGTTTCATGGAACAAAGGAACAACTGGTTCAAACGAATGTTACACAGCCAGCGATCTTTATTTATTCTGTAGCTATTTCTAAAACAATCAATAATTCGAATATTAATATGGTTGCTGGACACTCTTTAGGAGAATTTTCAGCATTAGTAAACAATGGGGTACTAACCTTTGAAAATGGTTTAAAACTAGTTTATCAAAGAGCCTTAGCTATGCAAGAAGCTTGTGAAAAAAATCCTTCTACCATGGCAGCAATATTAGGTCTATCTGACCAAGTTGTAGAAGATATCTGTAAAGAAATTTCTAAGCCTGATTATATAGTAGTGCCAGCCAATTACAATTGCCCCGGGCAATTAGTAATTTCAGGACATGTGGAAGCCGTTCAAGAGGCTTGTGAAAAATTAAAAGAAGCTGGAGCTAAAAGAGCTTTAGTGATTCCTGTGGGAGGTGCATTTCATTCCCCCTTAATGAAACCCGCTCAAGACCAATTAGAAAAAGCCATAAATAATACCACTTTTTCATCCCCTACTATACCCATATATCAAAATACAACCAATACTTCTGTTACAAAAGTTGAAGAAATTAAAGAAAATTTAATTCAACAGCTTACCTCTCCAGTAAATTGGACAAAACTTGTAAATCAAATGATTTTGGATGGTTGTTTAACATTTAAAGAAACTGGACCAGGAAAAGTTTTACAAGGATTAATTAAAAAAATTAATAACTCAGTAGAAGTTAATAGTTTATAAAATTACAAAATTCTTCAAATTCAAATATTCTATATAAGTTTTATAAATAAGTAACAATTTTAAAAATATTGCTACTTATTTATAAAGCAATACTATAGTTATATTTAAAATGAATCTAATTTCATTAAAAAATGTGCATAAATATTATAACACTGGGAATAATAATTTGCATGTATTAAAAGGTATTAATCTAGAAATAAAAGAAAGTGAGATGGTTGCTATCATGGGTTCATCAGGATCAGGTAAATCAACCCTGCTCAACATTCTAGGAATATTAGATTATGCTGATGAAGGAGAGTATTTTTTGAATCAAGTTAAGATTGATAATCATTTAAGCGAATCTAAGGCAGCAGATTATAGAAATAAATTCTTAGGATTTGTTTTTCAATCCTTTAATTTAATTAACTTCAAGAATGCCATGGAAAATGTTGCTTTGCCCTTATATTACCAAGGGGTTAAGAGATCTCAAAGAAATTCAATAGCTTTAGATTATTTAAAAAGAGTAGGCTTATACGACAGAGCTACTCACATGCCCAATGAACTTTCTGGGGGACAAAAACAAAGAGTAGCAATTGCAAGAGCTCTAGTTACTCATCCTAAAGTTATTCTAGCAGACGAACCTACTGGAGCTTTAGATAGTAAAACTACTTACGAGGTAATGAAGTTTTTTCAAGAAATAAATATGGAAGGTAAAACCATATTAATAGTTACTCATGAACCAGAAGTAGCAGCACAGTGTAAAAGAATTGTACATTTAAAAGATGGAATTATTGAAAAAGATGAAATCATAGATCAAATAAAACTTTAATAACAATTAATACTATGTTTAATCTAGATCGTTGGCATGAAATCTTTTATTCAATTAAGCAAAACAAATTAAGAACCTTTTTATCTGGATTAACAATATCTTTAGGATTATTTATATTTATATTACTTTCTGGAATTGGTAATGGTTTAAAAAATGGATTTTCACTTCAATTTATACTAGACTCCCCAAATCTAATTAGTTATATTCCAGGAATTACTTCAAGGGCTTATGCCGGTTTACAAGAATATAGAACCATTACTTTAAAAAATGAAGATTTAGATTTAATTAATAAGAATTATTCCAATCAATTAAAATATAAAACATCAACTTCGTCAAGCTCAGAAAATGTTTTTTACAAAAATGAGTCCGGAAATTATTCTATTATTGCCACTTATCCTGAAAAAAAATATATTGAAAAAATTATCATTACTTCTGGTAGGTATTTAAACAATTACGATTTACAGAACGAGTCTAAATTTGCTGTTATTGGTCGCCTAGTGCAAAAAGATTTATTTAAAAATGAAAATCCTCTAGGTAAATATATAAATATTGGAAATACAAATTATAAAGTCATAGGTGTTTTCAACAATAAGGATGGGGATAATTATGAAAGAATTATATATATACCCATTCGAACGCATCAAAAACAAAAATCAAATACAGATATTATTAATCAAATTGATGTTGTCTATAACGATAACATATCACCTACTAAAGCTATTGAGCTTGGAGAGAACATTAAAACAACTTTAAAAACAAAACTAAAGATTTCTAAGGAGGATAATAACGGTTTGATTGTAAGAAATAAAGCAGAAAATATGGAAAAACCTCTCGCTTTTTTCAATGTTATATCCTTTCTAGTATTGTTTATAGGTTTTGGAACCATAATGGCAGGAATTATTGGAATTAGTAATATAATGGTTTTTATTGTTAAAGAACGAACCAAAGAAATTGGTGTTAGAAAAGCACTTGGTGCACATCCTTGGAATATTATTGGTTTGATTTTGCAAGAATCCATATTTATAACTTTAATTTCAGGGATTTTCGGAGCTTTAGTAGGTATATTAGTTTTGAATCTTATTAAAGATCGTTATGTTGAAATTTTAATTATTAACCCTTCTGTTAGTTGGAAGTTAATTTTATATGCCACTTTAGCTCTTGTAATATTTGGAGCCATTGCTGGATTTATACCAGCTAGAAATGCAGCAAAGATAAAACCTGTGGAAGCATTAAAAGATTAATACATAAACTTAATAATCATGCTTATTTTAAATAGAGAAATTTGGAGTGAAATTTATTATACGCTTAGTAAGAATAAGCTTAGAACAATTTTAACGATGATTGGAGTTGCATGGGGAATGTTTTTGTATGTTTTTCTATTAGGAGCAGCAAAAGGAGTTGAAAATGGATTTAATAAAATATTTGATGGTTTTGCAACCAATAGTATATTTCTCTGGGGCGAATCTACTAGTGAACCTTATCATGGATTACCTAAGTATCGACCTATTGATTTAAATTTAGAAGATATAAATTATTTAAAAACTGAAGTAGAAGAAATTGAAACTATAGCCCCCAGAAGTGCAGCCTCTTCTGAACAAGGAATTATAAACAGGCATAAAATTACGAAAAGATATAGTGTATTTGGTGATTATCCCATTGCTAATCAGTTGGTAAAAAAAGAAATTATTCGTGGTCGGTTATTAAACGAAGAAGATATTAATCATAACAGAAAAGTAGTCGTTATAGGAAAAGAGATCGCAGAGCAATTTTTTTCTAAAAATGAAAATCCAATAGGTGAATATATTAAAATTAATAATACGTATTTTAAAGTTATTGGAGTTTATAAAAACCCTAATGGAAGTAACACCAGCGATAATCAATTATTTATACCCTTTAACACATATCAACAAATTTACAATAGAGGTAATAAAATTGGATGGATGGTTATAGTTATAAAGCCTCAATATGATGTAAAAAAAGCTGAAATAAAAATAAAAAATATTTTGAAACAAAGACATAAAGTTTCACCCACAGATGAAAAAGCTTTTGCCGGGTTTAATTTTGCAGAGGGTTATAAAAAATTAGTTAGATTTTTGGAAGGTATGCAACTACTTACATGGATAGTGGGGGGACTAACAATTTTGGCTGGGGTAATAGCCATTTCTAATATTTTACTAATAACAGTTAAAGAAAGAACTTTAGAAATAGGAATAAAAAGAGCTCTTGGTGCGAAACCTAAAGAAATTAGATACCAAATTTTGATGGAAAGTGTTTTTTTAACAATTTTTTCTGGTTTAATAGGTTTTATAGGAGGAATACTTTTTTTATTCTTTATTAATCAAATGATCGTAAACAATCCGAATATCCCGTTTTATAATCCTTCCATAAGTATGTGGAATGTTCTTGCAGCACTTAGCTTAATGGTCAGTTTAGGTTTATCTATCGGTTTGATACCAGCACAACAAGCTGTAAGAATAAAACCCATTGAAGCATTAAGGGCTGAATAATATTTAATTAAAAAAAGTATTTCCAAATTATATTGAAAATACTTTTTTACTTTTAAAAACTAGTTATTTACTTTGACAAGTTCAACTTCAAACAATAACCAAGCGTTGGGTGGAATCACTCCTCCAGCACCTTGAGAGCCATAACCCAAAGCTGGTGGAATTAAAAGAGTCGCTTTTGAACCTTCTTTCAATAAAGAAATACCTTCCTCCCATCCTTGAATAACCATACCTTTTCCTAAAGGAAAATCTATTGGTTCATTTCTAGCAAAAGAAGAATCAAATATATTTCCGTTTAATAATGATCCTTCGTAATGAACAGATACTTTATCACCCACTTTAGCCATAGAACCTGAGCCTTCATGAGAAATTTTGTAATAGAGTCCTGATGGTGTTTGGGTCATTTCTGATTTTAATTGTTCTAATTTTAAGGTGCTTTCTTTTTCTTTTTCATCTATAAATTTTTTATTTCTCTCAGAAATTAAATCTTTATTTTCTTCAAAGAACTTAGCAGCATCATAGTTTTTATATTCATCCCCTTTTTTAAGAATACTAACCTTTTCAATAATAATAGGTTCTAAAGGTCTATCTTGTGCCCCTGTTTTAGCAGCTGCTATTGTATTAACTACATCAATACCTTTTATAACTTCAGCAAAAATAGTATGTTTCCCATCTAACCATGGAGTTGGAACCTCAGTAATAAAAAATTGGCTTCCATTGGTATTGGGTCCTGAGTTTGCCATTGACAATATTCCACCACCAGAATGTTTTAAATTGTTTTTTTCATCTTCAAATCTATATCCAGGTCCTCCCATACCTGTTCCTTCAGGATCTCCGGTTTGAATCATAAAGTCTTTGATAACACGATGAAAAATAATTCCATCATAAAAAGGTTCTCCTTTCTTCTTAGCACTATTAGGAATATTTCCTTCTGCTAAACCAATAAAGTTTGCGACAGTTACCGGTGATTCTTTATCAAAAAATTTTACTAATATATTGCCTTGATTGGTTTTTATATTGGCATATAGTCCATTTTCAAGATTATCATACGTTTGATTGTCAATTGTTTCCAAAGTTTTACAATTTATAAGGGTTAATGATAGTAACAAAAAAATTATGATCTTTTGAATCATATTTTTATTTATTTTAAATCAAATTTAAGAAAATGTATAGTATTCTAAAAATAAAAAAGCTATTACGAAAATTTGTAATAGCTTTTTATATATTTCTATCGATGTCTTAGTTTACTGCATCAGATAATTCAGCGCCTGGTTTAAATTTAGCAACCTTTTTCGCAGCTATTTTTATTTTTTCTTTAGTCTGAGGATTAATTCCTTCTCTAGCACTTCTTTCAGTAACAGAAAAAGTACCAAATCCGATTAAAGATATTTTATCACCTTTGCTTAAAGTTTTTGTTACATTAGATGTAAAAGCATCTAATGCTTTTTTTGCATCTGCTTTTGATAGACCAGCATCAGCTGCAATTGCATCGATTAATTCTGATTTGTTCATGACAATTTATTTTTATATAAGGTTCTACATGTTGCGTGACGCAAAGATAAGGTTTTGTTTCTTATGTACAAGTTTTTTCAATTTTTTTATCTTTTATATATATAAATTATATACTTACTTTAAAAAAGATATTTGATTGGATATTAAATTTCCATTTTCTGTAAATTTAATCAAGTCATTTTGAATAAAACTTGAAACTATTCCTTTGTCTTTTTCAGGATATAATAAATGGATGTTAGCACCGGCATCTATACTAAAATAGAGATGCGCATTACAATTTTTTCGAAACTTCCAAATTTTATCAATAACCAAAAGTGTTGCTGGTTTTAATAATATAAATGAAGGTTTAGAAGTCATCATCATCGAATGCAAGCTAAGTGATTCATTCTCAACTATGTATCCAAAAGATTCTAAATCTCCTTCTTTCAATATTGAAATTAATTTAGTTATATTTTTAGTAGCTTCGTTAAAGCGTACAGATGCATAGGGGTGTTCATTCATTAATTGATGCCCTACAGAACTACTTACTTCTTTAACCCCTTCATCCAAAAGTAAAACTGTATCTATAAAAGTTTCAAACACTGAATTAATTTCTAAAGGATAAGGGACTGCATATAAATTTGAGCTTTCAATAATATCCGGATGTTCACCCCATAGAACCAAGCCATTATATAATGATCTACAAGCGCTACCAGAACCTAGTCTGGCTATAAATGATGTTTTTTTTAATTTAAATTCTTCAGATAGTTTATCATCACTTAATATTTTACTCATTTCTATCAAGCATTTAGCCAATGCTCCGAACCCGGAAGCAGAAGAGGCTATACCACTACTATGCGGGAAATTATTTTCAGTATAAATTTTATAATGATATTGATCAATAAAAAGTAAATACTTTTTAAGTGATAGAAAATATTTTTTAATTTTTTCAGTAAAACTTTCTTGGAACCTTCCATCCAAGTATACCTCAACCTTAAATTTATCAGATTTATTAAATTCTATCTTTGTTTCAGTAAAACTATCTGTTAATGTATAACTTAATGAAGGATTTGCAGGGATTTGGTTCTCATATTTCCCCCAATATTTTACCAACGCTATATTGGAAGGACACTTGTGGCTGACTTCTCCTTTTTCAATCAGTGTATAATTATCCTCGGAAATAAATTCTTTTTCAGTTATTTTCATAAATTCTTATGCTTAATAAAATTATTAAAATGAAATAGTAAAGAGTCTTCTAAAGATTTAAATTTATAGTTAATTTTAGAAATTATTTTTTGATTAGAATAAGTCGTAGTGTTAATCAAAGCATTTACCACAGATCTACTTAATTTTTTTTGTGTAGGTAAAACTTTGATAAGTAAGGCTAATGATTTGATCAGAAAATTAGAAATCACAATTGGTTCTGACTGATTTATGTGTCTTCTTAAAATTGAAAAAACTTGTTTGTAAGAAGCATTCTCAGAAACAACTATATACTTTTCGTTAATTACGTCACTTTCCATTAGCTTCACAATTATATTAGCTACATCTTCTGCATCAACAAATCCAGTTAAACCTTTGGTACTATAAACTTTATTGGAAATTGCCATGTCAAAAAGCATTCCGCTGCTTCGATTCCAATTTCCAGATCCCAAGATGACTCCTGGACAAATAATTATAACATTTAACCCCTCTTGTGAACCTCTCCAAACTTCCATTTCTGCAGCAAATTTAGAACATGCATAGGAAGAATGATAGGTTTTAAAATTCCATTCAGAATTTTCATAGATATCATTTTGATCAATCTCTGGGTCTAGTGTTGCTATAGAGCTTATATAACAGAATTTATTTATATTTTTTTCAATGGAAAGATTTACTAAGTTTCTTGTACCTCCAACATTAACTTTGTATAATTCTTTTTTATCTTTTTCTTGAAAAGAGATTTTTCCTGCAATATGATATATTTTTGTAACACCTTCCAGGGCTGGTTCCAGTGAATATATATCAAGAATATCTCCTTTGACCCAATGGATTGAATTAAATAATTCTTGATAATTAATCGGTTCATAAATTTTGAATATATATAAAATATTTTCTTTTAAATTTTCATCTCTAATCAAAACCTTTAGATTTTGATTTTCTTTTGCTAGTTTTAAAACTACATATGTTCCTAATAAACCCGTTCCACCGGTAACTAATATCATAGATAAATTATGAAGAAATTAATTTTTAGATAAATTATTAAATGAAAGATTTATATAGTAATTCATCATTTTATATAGATTAACTAATACAGACGTATGCAAAAGTAATTTAATTATCCTTAAAAAATAGCTTTTTATATAGTAATAATTCATTCAAGTCGATTTGTAAATAATTTCTTTAGGATTAGGATTACATTTGTTGGAGAATAAAAAATATGAATTAACAATGACGTTAAATAAACAATTGTTATTACTTGTAACCATTTATTTATTATCATTAATAAATATAAAATCTCAAAATAATTTAAATAGAAGGTTTGTTTGGAGTTTAGAAGAATGTTTAGAGTATGCAATAGCCAACAATATTACGATTAAAAAAGCTATTTTAAGTAAAAACTCTTCTGATTTAAATTTAAAACAATCCAAAAATAATCGATTACCCAATCTAAATACAAATATTAATGGGGGTATGACTAACGGAAGTAGTATAGATCCTATCACCTCATCATTTCAAAATGAATTTTATAAATCTGTAAACGGAAACATTTCTACCAGCGTAGCTCTTTACAATGGTAATAAACTTACCAATACTATTGAACAAAATCAATTATTAGTTAATCAAAATAGTTTGTATATAGAACAAGCAGAAAATAATATTATTTTAAGTATACTTGAAGCTTATGTACAAGCCTTATACACCCAAGAAGCTATTGAAATTGCTAAAAATTCAGCGAAGTCTACTGAAGACCTTTTAAAGCAAGGACAAATAAAATTTTCAAACGGAGCTTTGTCAAGAAGTGATTTGGCTGATTTAGAAGCACAAAATGCTACCAATCAATATAATATTGTATCAGCACAAACCCAGTATGCACAACAAGTATTAGCACTTAAGCAATTGCTTGAACTAGATCCAAAAATAGATTTTCAAATCGAAATTCCGGAATTATCGGATACCAAAGATTATTTAATTCCTAACAAAGAGATTATTTTTGAACAAGCGGTAAATAAATTGCCCGATACTAAAATTTACGACATAGAAAAGCAAATCAATGAAAAGGATTTGGAGATTGCTAAGGCAGGGTATTTACCTACCTTAAATTTATCTGGAAGTTTAAGTACTGGTTATTCAAGCACGCGTGATTATATTGACTTTGGTAGGCAACTAGACGGGAATAAAAGTCAGAATGTATCTTTGTCTTTAAATATTCCAATTTTCTCTAAATTTCAAAACAAAACCAATGTAGCTTTAGCAAAAATCAATATTCAACAAAGTGAATTGAATAAAATTCAGGCTAATAAAGATTTATATCAAAAAATTGAAATGGCATGGCTAAATGCAACTACAAATCAAGCAGAATCTAAATCTTCAAAAACTTTACGAGATACCTCCAAATTATCATACGACTTATCTATTAAAAAATATGAATTTGGTGGATCAACAACCACGGATCTTTTGGTTAGTCAAACCAATTATTTAAACGCCGAACAAAAGTACTTACAAACCAAATATATGGGGCTTTTATACCAACAATTACTTCAATATTACCAAGGACAACCTATTAAAATTCAATAAAACAAATATGAAGACAAATAAAATTAAAATATTAGTGATTGCAATAATTTCAATTGTATCCATATTTTTTATTTATAAATATTTCTTTTCAGCTTCTAAACCAACACTCTCCGTAGAAACTGTTAAAGTTGAAAAAGGAAATGTAAGTGAAGCCATAACAGCCACAGGAACTGTAAATCCTGTAAATGAAGTGACTGTAGGTACGCAGGTTTCGGGAATAATTGAAAAAATATATGTAGATTATAATAGTCCAGTAAAAAAAGGGCAACTTATAGCACAAATTGATAGAACCAATCTATTAGCAACTCTAACCGATGCACAAGCCACCTATTCCTCCGCATTGAATCAACTAAGCTACCAACAACAAAATTTTAACAGGCAAAAGAATATGTACAACGCACAAGTGATTAGCAAAGCAGATTTTGAAACGGCTAGTTTTTCATTGAATGATGCAAAAGAGTCCGTGAAACAAGCAAAATCAACTTTGCAAAAGGCACAAACCAATCTTGGTTATGCGAACATCTATTCCCCTATAGACGGAGTTATCGTCACTAAAGAAGTAGAAGAAGGGCAAACCGTTGCAGCTTCCATGAGCACTCCTACTCTATTTACAATTGCTCAAGATCTTACAAAAATGCAAGTGGAAGCCAATGTAGATGAGGCTGATATAGGAAATGTACAAGTTGGGCAAAGAGTAACTTTTACGGTTGATGCTTATCCTTCCATTACTTTTAACGGTACGGTTAATCAAGTACGTTTAGGAGCCACTGTAACCTCTAATGTAGTAACCTATACAGTTATTATTGTTACAGATAACAGCAATTTAAAATTAAAACCCGGATTAACCGCAACTGTTACCATTTATACAAAAGAATTAAATGATATTATTACTTTACCAGCTAAGGCATTAAATTTCACCATGGATTCTAAAATTTTGGAAATATACAATAAAGAACATCAATTAAATACTAAAATAAGTACCATTAATAAAAGTAATGATGACGAGAAATATGTGTGGATCAGAAACAAACAAGGAATTTTAGAACAAAAATCAGTGAAAATTGGCGAAAGCGATGGAATAAATGTTGAAGTTATAAGTGGTTTAAAAGTAGGCGATGAAGTTGTTTATAGTATGAAAAATAAGCAAGACGGTACATCTTCAAACAAACAAGAAAGCAGTCCTTTTATGCCTAAAAGACCTGGAGCAAGTAAGAAAAAATAGTTGATTTCTTAAATATTTAGTTTAGAAGGAACCTTTACAAATAATTAAAAATACATGAGATGAGTAAACCCATTATACATATAGAAAATTTAAAAAGAGAATTTAAAATGGGGTCAGAGATTGTTCAAGCGCTAAAAGGAATAAATCTTACGGTTCAAGAAGGAGAATTTTTAACCATTATGGGTTCCAGTGGATCAGGAAAATCTACCCTTTTAAATATTCTTGGATGTTTAGACCAGCCTTCCGAAGGTACTTATGAATTAGACGGAGTAAGAGTTAAAAATTTATCCAAAGATCAGTTGGCTAGAATTAGAAATGAAAAAATAGGATTTGTCTTTCAGGCTTATAATCTATTGCCAAGAACCACCTGCATAGACAATGCAGAACTACCACTTATGTACAATTCAACGGTGTCTTCCAAAGAACGTAAAGAACGAGCGGTAACAGCTTTGAAGAGAGTGGGTTTGGAAAGTAGGTTAACCCATGTTCCCAGCCAACTATCCGGAGGTCAACAGCAACGGGTAGCTATTGCAAGAGCTTTAGTGAATCACCCAGTAATATTACTTGCAGACGAAGCTACCGGTAATTTAGATACCAAAACCTCCTATGAAGTTATGGCACTATTTCAAGAACTTAACGAACAAGGAATTACCATTGCATTTGTAACTCACGAACCCGATATAGCTTTATTTAGCCATAGAACCATAGTTTTAAAAGATGGTTTTATTATTAAAGACGAAGCTATTAAAAATAGACTTAATGCCTCGGATGAATTACAAAAATTATCCAACAAAACCGATTAAAATGAACTTATCTAACCTTTTTAAAATATCATTTCGAGCGATTTTGCTTAATAAGATGAGAACTTTGCTAACTATGCTAGGAATCATCATTGGCGTTGCTTCCGTAATTGCTATGCTAGCCATTGGAGAAGGTTCTAAACAAAGTATAAAAGACAGCCTTTCTTCCATGGGTTCCAATATTATAACCATACGCCCAGGGGCTGGAAGACAAGGAGGCGTACGTTTAGATATGAGTGCTTCTCAAACTTTAACCTTAAAGGATCTAAATTTTCTTAGCAAAAATGCCAATTTAATCACAGAAATTTCCCCGGTGGTTAATGGCAGTGGACAATCCATACATGGAGCTAACAACTGGCCTACTACCCTCTACGGGGTTACTCCGGAATATCTATCTATTAGGAATTTAGAAATTCTTGATGGAAGTATGTTCACAACACAAGAAGTCAATTCTTATTCTAAAGTCTGCATTTTAGGTAAAACGGTTATAGATAATTTATTTCCCAATGGAGAAAACCCCATAGGACAAATTATTCGTTTCAATAAAATCCCATTAAAAGTTATAGGAACCCTTAGCCCTAAAGGGGAGAATGCTTTTGGGCAAGACCAAGACAATATAATTTTAGCACCTTTTACAACAATACAAAAAAGAGTTTTAGCTATAACTTACCTAAATTCCATTGTTGCATCAGCCGTTAGCGAAGAACAAGCATCCAATGCAGTAGATCAGCTTACAACATTAATGAGGGAATCCCATCAATTAAATTCATCCGATCCAGATAACTTTAATATTTCCTCTCAACAAGAAATACTTTCAACCATGAATTCCACCAGCGAAATGCTAACTATACTTTTAGTGGCAATTGCTAGCATTTCCTTGCTTGTAGGAGGAATAGGCATTATGAATATTATGTATGTATCCGTAAAAGAACGTACCCGAGAAATAGGTTTGAGAATGGCTGTAGGAGCCAAAGGAAAAGATATTCTTATGCAATTCTTAATAGAATCTATTCTTATTAGTTTTACAGGAGGAGCCATAGGAGTTTTAATTGGTTTAATATCTACGTACAGTATTAAAACTTTTGCAGGCTGGCCGGTAAGCATAACTCTTTTTTCCATATTTATTTCCTTCGCAGTATGTACAGTTACCGGAATATTTTTTGGATGGTATCCTGCCAAAAAAGCCTCTGATTTAGACCCTATTGATGCATTAAGATATGAATAAATTTCGCCTTTTACAAAACAAAAAATTAGTATATTTTCTGCACTTTGTCGTTTGGGGAGTACTTTTCATTTCGCCTTATTTATTCTCTTATGGACAAGAAGAATTATCGTTTGTGGCAAGAAGGTCCTGGGTATCTTTATTAATCTATGCTTTTTTGTTTTATATTAATTATTTATGGCTGATAAAAAAATTTATTTTCAACAATAAAATTTTAATTTTTATAACAATAAATGTTATTGTTATAGCTCTATTAGTAATATTAAAGCACGAGTTAATATTTAAACTGCTTACAGAAGATCCTCATTTTAGAAGACCATCCAGACCCTCACGTTCCTTTTTTATATATTTTGATAGCATTTCTATGATTATTCCCATGGTATTTGCTCTTGCATTTCGTATTAGCGAACGTTGGGTAAAAACTGAATCAGAAAAAAATGAAGTTGAAAATTATAAATTGCAAGCCGAGTTGCAGCATTTAAAATACCAAATTCAACCTCATTTTTTCTTCAATTCTTTAAACAATATATATTCATTGGTAGATATTTCACCGGAAAAAGCTAAAGAAACCATACATAGCTTAAGCAAGCTGATGAGATATTTGCTCTATGAATCCAATACAGAAACCGTACGATTAGAAAAAGAGATAGAATTTTTAAACAAATATATTGAGTTAATGAAGCTAAGGCTTACAGAGAAAACCCAAGTGAAAGTAAACTTTCCTAAAATTAGTTCATCCATACAAATTCCTCCTTTATTATTTATTTCAATTATTGAAAATGCATTTAAACACGGAGTTTCCGCCACACAAACTTCTGTGATAGAATTTTCTATGGAATTGTGGGAAGATAGAATTTCTTTATTTTCTAAAAACCATAACTTTCAAAAAAATATAATGGATAAAAGCGGTTCCGGAATTGGTATGCAAAACTTAAAAAAAAGATTGGATCTTTTATACCCCAATCAATACCGATATAGTTCAGAAATTTGTGGGAATGAATTTATTTTTAATTTAGAGATTAAATTAAAAACAAATGAATTCCAATAAAATATCTTGCATAATCGTAGATGATGAGCCTATGGCGCTTCAACTGATTGAAAATTATGTAAACCAAACGGCATATTTAGAACTAATAGGAAAATTTAACAATGCTATTGAAGTTCTTGACTTTATAAATAAACAAAAAGTTGATTTAATTTTTTTAGATATACAAATGCCAGAATTGAATGGCTTACAATTGGCAGAAACCATAAAAGACCATACTAAAATAATTTTCACAACTGCCTTCGATCAATACGCCCTAGAGGGATATAAAGTAAATGCACTGGATTATCTTTTAAAACCTTTTGATTATAAAGAATTTATTCTAGCGGCGAACAAAGCTAAAGAATGGTTTGAATTAATTCATGCAAAAGATCAAAAAGGGGTAAGTAAAAGACAATCTCCGGAGTATTTTTTTGTAAAGTCAGAATACAGACAAATAAAAATAAGCTTTCATAAAATTTTATATATAGAAAGTTTAAAAGATTATGTGAAAATTTGGTTAAAAGATGAGCCTAAACCAATTCTAACTTTAATGAGTTTAAAAAAATTGGAAGAAGAGTTACCCAAAGATCGATTTATGCGGGTACATAGATCTTTTATTATCTCTCTTGAACATATACAATCCATAGAAAAAAATCAAGTCATTATCCATCAGCAACACATTACCATATCAGAACAGCATAAAGAAAATTTTTACAAATTCATACAATCAAATTCCATAAATTAAGGGGGGGCAAAAATATTGGCACGAGTAGTTTTAAGAAAGAGTATAAATTTTATGGAATAGATTTTAAAACAGAGCTAAATATAGGTTTCTTGTTGTATTTTTTTCTGTTAAGCCTGTTTTTATTTATGCTAATTATTTCTGCTTTAGTACCCTTTTTAAGAGGCAATGGAATATTTAAAATAGACATTGCTATATCTTTACTTTTCGAAGGTTTATTCTTGTTATGGATTGCTAATCAATCAAAAAATATAGTGGAAAATTATTTATGATCTGTCCCATTTAACTATTAATTACTCCAATAAAGAATGGATGGTACCTCTTGAACAACTCCATGAAATTACCATTGATAGAAATTATAATTTTTGATATTTAACCCTCTGTACCCTAACCGATAAAATTAAAATTCGAACCAGCATTAATCTTTTAATACCTTTTTCAAAACCGAAGGATTTAAAAGAATTAGAAAGTTTTGTGCAAACCCTTACCCCCTATCTTAATAAAAATTTTATACTCAAGGATAGAAGCAAGCATATTTACTCCAATAATGGAGTAAATATGACGTATCTAAGAAAAATTTAGAAAATTATATTTTTATAGCTTCAAAATGTTGGGAAGGATTAGCAATTTCTTCTTGCGCCGCTACCAATTGCAATTCATATTCTCCCCGCTTATAGGTTTCCAACATTACCGCATAAACGGCTGCAGTAGTCGCTTCCAATGCTTCTTTACCATTTTTACCTAGTAATAAATGCGTCAACAATAAACCTGAGGTTAAATCTCCGACTCCTACCGGTTGTCGAGTACCAAAATCAAACAAAGGTCGTGCAATATGCCAAACTTCGTCTTTCGTGGATAGAATCATTTCAAATTGATCTAAACTTTTAGCTGCTTTGCTTAAATGTTTCACCAATACAATATTCACCCCTTTTTGGTGTAATATCTTAGTTCCTTGCAAAACATCGTCCATATGATTCATGGTTTTGCCTGTCAGTATTTCAAGTTCCAGTAAATTAGGCGACATAATGTCACTAGCTTGAATAGCTTCATTTTTAAAAAAATCTGATACTCCTTCCGCTACTATGCAACCTTTCTCTGGATGCCCCATCACAGGGTCGCAAAAATAAACAGCATTCGGATTGATGGATTTAATTTTTTTTACTATTTCTAAAATGGCTTTTCCCTGTTCCGGAGAACCAATATAACCGTTAAGAATAGCATCACATTTATTTAATTGTTGTATGTTGTCTATACCTTCAACAATTTCCAATAAGTGGAGGGCAGGCATTACCTCACCCGTCCATTTACCATACTGTGTGTGATTGGAAAATTGTACGGTATTTAAAGACCACACACCTACCCCACATCGTTGCATAGGGAACTCTGCGGCACTATTTCCTGCATGCCCAAATACGACATGTGACTGAATGGATAAAATATTTTTCATCCTTAAATTTACTTTTATTTTAGGAAGCAAATCTATACAAATTATTTGTAAAATAGTATAAAAACTATAAGCTGTCAGGTACTCGGTAAATATATGTTAAACCACAGACAAACTAGTAATTTGGTACTACTTTTGAAATGAGAAATAACTAATAATTCAATTTAGTTTAATGACTATGAATAATAAAAAAAGCAAATTTCAAATTAAAAAAGTAGCTTCTTATATCCTTATGGGAGTTGCAGGAGCTGCACTGTCCGTAGGTGTTTTTTCTGCAATGAAAAAAAACACAAATCTTAGTGATTTCGAAATATTTAAAAAAGACCAAAATGAAAAAGGCTATTTTCAATCGGCAAGCTATAGCACTGCAAGCTATAATCCGCCTGATCTAACGGTAGCTGCTGAAAAAACCATCAATGCAGTGGTAAGTGTTAAGAATTATTCTTCCTACAGCCCACAGCAACAAAGACAACAGTTTATTGATCCTTTTGATTTCTTTTTCGGAGATCCTTTTAATAATTCACCTCGAAGATCACAACCTCAACAACCCAAAGATACACCTAACGGTTTAGGTTCCGGAGTAATTATCTCATCAGACGGTTATATAGTAACCAACAATCATGTTATTGACGGCGCTGATAAAATTGAAATTACTCTTAACAACCAAAAAACTTATACCGCTACCTTAGTTGGGACTGATCCCAATTCAGACATAGCTTTACTAAAAATTGAAGAAAAAGGCTTGCCTTTTTTAAATTTTTATGATTCGGACAATGTAAAGGTGGGTGAATGGGTTTTAGCTGTGGGTAATCCATTTGGATTAACATCAACCGTGACTGCGGGGATTATCTCTGCCAAAGGACGTAGTTTAGATATACTAAGATCTAACTCTAAAAACCCTATTGAATCTTTTATACAAACCGATGCGGCTGTAAACCCTGGGAATAGCGGTGGTGCTTTGGTTAATACCAACGGCGATCTTATAGGTATAAATACTGCTATTGCTTCCCATTCCGGTGCGGGTACTTTTGAAGGTTATAGCTTTGCTGTACCGTCAAACATTGCTAAAAAAATTGTAGAAGATATTAGAAAATACGGTTTGGTGCAAAGAGGATATTTAGGGATTGGGGCTTTAGATATGAGTGATGATTCTGCGGTTAAACAATACAATGCAAAAAATAAAACTTCTTACAAATCTCAACAAGGGGTTTTAGTTACCGAAGTTCAGGAAGACGGTGGCGCTAAAGATGCTGGCATAAAAAAAGGAGATATCATTACCCAAATTGATGGGGTTACTATAAGAAACTTCCCTACCCTTTCCGGAATTATTGGTGAAAAAAGACCGGGAGACAACGTTTCTGTAACGATTATGAGAGACGGTAGTTTAAAATCTTTTAAAGTAAAAGTAAAAGATGCACAAGGAGGAACTTCTGTAAAAACCAAAGCAGATTTATCGGTGACTGAAAAATTAGGAGGAGAATTTACTTCTTTAACCGAGCAAGAAAAAGTGAATTACGGGCTTGAATCCGGGGTGGTTGTTACCAACGTGGATGCCAATGGAAAACTTAGATCCATTGGAATTAATGAAGGTTTCATTATTATGGAAATCAATGATAAACCTGTAAACAGTGACAAGGATATAGAAAGATTATTAAAAAATTACAACGGTACTGTTTCTGTAAAATACGTAGATCCTTACGGTAGATTTTATAGAAGGGGTTTCAAAATGAATTAATAATTGAAAAATATTAACCTATAAACAAGCATCCGTATCAATACGGATGCTTTTTTTTATTAATGCTTTTTCTATTTAATTATTTAATTAACTTCAATATAAATTAAGCTCTGAAAACAAGGTATAGTAGTGGTTTTAAAATATTCTTGTTTTATAAAGCATGCCACGATCTTATTAGTTTATATCTAGTATTGAAGTATTGAAAATGAAACTTTTTAAAAATTAGGTTAATAA
This sequence comes from Apibacter muscae, assembly GCF_007845595.1. Taxonomy (NCBI): domain Bacteria; kingdom Pseudomonadati; phylum Bacteroidota; class Flavobacteriia; order Flavobacteriales; family Weeksellaceae; genus Apibacter; species Apibacter muscae. The sequence continues at coordinate 163,281 of NZ_SELI01000023.1, read as the reverse complement.
TATAATATATAAAACTATCATGGTATGCCTTGGTTGATAAATTAAATTTTATACCTTTGTAAAAGTTTAAACAAGAATATTTTTATAACTATAAAGGTTTGTGAGTCCCTTTCCATTTATATCTTTACAGTAGTTGTAACAACAATAACAAGTTTTTGACATTATTATCATTCTTTGTGAGCTCCTTTCCTTTTGTATCTTTACAGCAGTTGTTATAACGCTCTACAGATAGTTCATTAGTGAAATAGGGTTGTGAGTTCCTTTCATTTTGCATCTTTACAGCAGTTGTTACAACGAACTTTTAGATGAAAACAACTACGAAATGGTTGTGAGTTCCTTTCCTTTTGTATCTTTACAACAGTTGTTACAACTATTTTATGAAAAGTCCTGTATATAACGTAGTTGTGAGTTCCTTTCATTTTGTATCTTTACAGCAGTTGTTACAACGATATCCGTCAACAAAAGAAATCATTGAAGGTTGTGAGTTCCTTTCATTTTGTATCTTTACAACAGTTGTTACAACGATATCCGTCAACAAAAGAAATCATTGAAGGTTGTGAGTTCCTTTCATTTTGTATCTTTACAACAGTTGTTACAACGGTACAAGGGAGTAGAAGGAGTTATCGGGTGTTGTGAGTTCCTTTCATTTTGTATCTTTACAACAGTTGTTACAACATAAGCTCATGGGTAGAAAGATATAAATCAGTTGTGAGTTCCTTTCATTTTGTATCTTTACAACAGTTGTTACAACTTTTCGTGAAAGTAATCAAAATAATGATCAGTTGTGAGTTCCTTTCATTTTGTATCTTTACAACAGTTGTTACAACTAAATTATCCTTTGGATGTACTCATTTTTAGTTGTGAGTTCCTTTCATTTTGTATCTTTACAACAGTTGTTACAACCAGGGGGCAAAAGCACCAATTAATACATTGGTTGTGAGTTCCTTTCATTTTGTATCTTTACAACAGTTGTTACAACAGAAGAATGCACCATAACACTTCACTCTAGGTTGTGAGTTCCTTTCATTTTGTATCTTTACAACAGTTGTTACAACTCACATTTCCCATCATTTTTGTGAATATCTGTTGTGAGTTCCTTTCATTTTGTATCTTTACAACAGTTGTTACAACCACCAGTAACATAATTTATATCGCTTTTTTGTTGTGAGTTCCTTTCATTTTGTATCTTTACAACAGTTGTTACAACTTATTCCATTCTAAAATTATCCACGCGTTTGTTGTGAGTTCCTTTCATTTTGTATCTTTACAACAGTTGTTACAACAGAAAGAGGTACTATAAAAAAGCCTATTTAGTTGTGAGTTCCTTTCATTTTGTATCTTTACAACAGTTGTTACAACTTACAACCAAGGAAAGCGTAAGTAAAAGTAGTTGTGAGTTCCTTTCATTTTGTATCTTTACAACAGTTGTTACAACTTCTACTATTCAAGCAATAACTAAACACACGTTGTGAGTTCCTTTCATTTTGTATCTTTACAACAGTTGTTACAACAAGTGTTCCTGTTAAAACTTGCTCACGATCGTTGTGAGTTCCTTTCATTTTGTATCTTTACAACAGTTGTTACAACCCAGCCAGAGTTGCTACTACTCCAGCTATCAGTTGTGAGTTCCTTTCATTTTGTATCTTTACAACAGTTGTTACAACAATTAATGAAAAAAATAATGACAAGCTTTGGTTGTGAGTTCCTTTCATTTTGTATCTTTACAACAGTTGTTACAACCTCTAATCCTACAAAGGGTTGATAGATAAATATTTAGAAGCTCAATTAGGATTTAAAAAAAGAATTAAAAGCCATAAGAAAAAACTTTTTCTTATGGCTTTTTGATTTTCTAACCTAAAACATTTCTAATTGTTGGGGAGCTAAAGGCAAATTGGAAGCTTGTTTGGAAAAGAATATTTCCATTTGAGAAAATTGCTTATCAGTGATACTAATAATTCCTACTTTTCCGTACTGGGGCAGTTTATTTTTAACTCTTTTTATATGCACATCGGCATTTTCTTTACTGGGGCAATTGCGTAAATAAATAGAAAATTGAAACATAGTAAACCCATCGTCCAACAAATCCTTTCTAAATCTAGAGGCTTGGCTTCTTTGTTTCTTAGTTTCGGTTGGTAAATCAAACAATACTAATACCCACATGATTCTATATGCATTGTAACGACTAAAACTCATACAAATTCAGGATACCGAATGATTCGGTTTTCTCCGATTATACATTTATACAGGGAACTGGTGGTTGAGCTTAGGGCTACCAATAAAGGTTTTTTACTCCCTTCCAATCGTACATCCCGTGTAGGCAACTGCAAAAAATGCAATTTGGCTGATTTAGAAAGTTTTTCTTCTTGGAGATTCTGCTGCAACCATTCCACCACCATTTCATCCACAAAAGGACGATAGGGTTCCATAACGTCATCCGCCAACCCGTACGGGTTGTATTTATTTTTATGAAACAGCCCTAGGGTTGGATTCAAGCCGGAACTAACCAAAGCTCTTGCTACCATACTTCTTAAAAGGCTGTAGCCATAGTTTAGAAATTGGTTAGGTGTTTCTCCCTTTCGTTCTCGGGTAAAATTCTCAAACATTTGTTTCCAATAGTATTGGGCGGCTATCCCTTCCCTATTGGTGGTATCTCCAGATTTTACTTCGTTCATATACTCCAACATCGGTTCAAAAGAATGTCCTAGTTTTTGTAATAAACATTTTTGTTGATAAATTTTAGTTTCCACCGTTTGTTTCCACAGTTGTTTGCGCAAAGGTTCGGAAAGATTTGTTTGTTCTCTGAGCCTACGGGAATGTTCGACATGACCGGCCAACGGTAACATTAAGGAAATGGGCAAATGGTAAGCATCACAGCTTATAATTCCTACATTGTTCTGTTGCAAAGCAACCATAAGTGGATGTGTCAAAGTAATTTGAGAATGATCAAGTACCAAAAAGCCCATATCTTCCACGGGAACTGTACCGTTAATTGTTCCCGTTGCAGGATCTTCAACATTTAACTGGTGATCTTTCAGTTTTAAATAGGCGGGATTGCCTACATAGATGGTTCGCTTAAGCATGAGTTTACAATTTTAATATTCGCCGATTTGCACAATCTCACCTAAATGATTAATTCTAACTTTAACAATATTTTCAATTTCTGACAATCTTACTCTTTTCCATGTCAAATCTTTAGTTTTTGCATGGGTTTCAACATTGGTTTCTAAATGATGCCTAAAAAAGTAATCTTTAGTGGCTATTTTTTGTACTCTAAATAAATGTTTACTAATAAGTTGGTAATTTTTTTTATCCAGTAAATTTATTTCAGCAGGATGGAAATCTTCAGAAGGGAAAACAAACATTTCATTTTGTTTAAGGGTAAATAAAAACGTCCAACCCAAGTTTTGTTGATAGGTTTTATCAATTACGGGCAAGTTTTGATTTTTCCTTTCAACAGCTTCCATAAATGAAACTACTTTTTCTTGCAAATTCCCCTTTTCATCTCTATAGATAGCCACATGGTGATTATTACCTGTACTAATGTAATCTACCGGTATTGGGTGGCCTTTCTCGTTTAATATCTCTTTTCCTAAATGATCTTTTTTTGTATGTAAAGGTTCAGCATTAATAACTCCAAAAATAGTTACCCTACGTAAAGCTTTATTTTTTTTCTTATTTAACCAAATGGGATTTTCATCTAAATTGGAAAAAGCAACTTTAGGATTGTTTCCATAATCCAACAATCTCTGCTTTAAAATTCGCTTAATTCCCTCGTCAAGCACTTTATCAATATTCAAATCAGGATCAACATTTTTTCTTATGGTAAATCTCTCCACGATCTCTCGCAATTTCACCTTGTCAGGCAAAGTTTCTTTTTTTTCATCATCCAAATAAATAGGATTTTTGCGTAACGAATTTTTTCCTGTAAAGGCTTTTTTAGGATCGTTGTTATTTTCTTTGAGCCGTTTCAAGAGTAAATTTCTGTGTAAAGAATTGCAAATTTTAAGAATGGTTGGTTCGTCAAACGAAGCATTTATCTTATATTCTTTATAAACATATTGTTTAATTTTACCATAGATGGTTTCTTTATGCATCTGCCCTCTAGGGGTAAGAGTATCTTGTATTTTAGAATTGCCTGCAATTTTGTTTTTGTTTTTAGTAACTACCTTATTTTTATTTTTATGAGAGATTAATACTGTTTCTAAGTGTTCTCGCGCTTGTTGTCTAAAATTGGGAAGGGGTTCCTTAAATAAAGATTTATTTTTTCCGGATTTACTTTTCACTTTTATAAGTTCTTTATCTTCTATGGCTGTAATTATCGGATGAAAGGGATGATTTTCATTTGACCTTGCGTTTTTATAATTTAAATATTGAATATGGGAAGGTTTAGTAAATGCAACGGTGAGTGCATCCATGGCATGATGGCGATGGTCATTTCTCTTTGTCCAATCTATAATTTGTTCCCCTTTTTTATTATCTATGATTTCTGTTAAGCCTGCTTGCCTGTATTTGGGTAAATTCAGTTCCTTCATTACATTTAACAAGCCCCAATCTTCCCTTAATTTTTGAGTAACCGAACCGGTGGTAGAGACCACCGTAGGAGTAATTTGAAACAGTAAATCTTTGGCTTTTTTGGCTATGTATTGGGTATCTCTTAAATCTCTTTCTATAAAACCGTCTCCAATTTCAGTAGCTTTTTTTAGTAGTTTTTTATATTTAGCCTCAGTAATTCCTCCCTCCTTGGCTTTATAAAGATTTTCTACTCTTGCTATGAAATCTTCCAACCCTTGGGGACCTTGGTGATTAAGGATATAATCGTAGGCTGTACTTGCACTCTTATCTCTATTAATTTTTTTGGGAGATAAGGTTTTATTAGAAAAACTATCGTCAAACAAAAGAGCTTTCGGTAGTATATGATCAATGTCGTACAAGTTAGAAAATAAATGCTGGGGTTCTATGTATTGGTTGGTATATAAGTCTTTATAACCATTGATTTTAAGTTCTTGGTAAAGTTTGTAACGAATAATATCGTTACGGCTTGGATTTTTAATATGAAAGGGTGCTTGCTGTAAAATTTCAATTATTTTTTGATGGTACTTATGGGCAGATTCCACTTGTTTAGAAAGTTCCTCTCTTTCTTTAGCATTTTTTTTCAACTCGCGGGCTAGCTCTATACGTATTTCATCCAATTTAAAATTTCGTTCCTGACCTTGTGCTTCTAATCGGTCGTTTTCACTATCCAATAAGGTATTTACAACATTTACCATTTGGTTCAAAATTTTTTCAACCACTGGATTTCTTAAGCTGTTCTTAGGAAGATTTTCCAACCTGTCTTTTAGTTTTCTATGGGCTAATTCTTCTTGGGTTAAAGAGTTTTTGGAATGTCTGTATCCTGCCAATGCACAGGCTTGTGCGTAGTCATTTTCTTTGATATATACCGATATTTTCTTTAATGCTTTGGTGCTTAAGCTTCCGTAATCATCTTTAAAAACTACCGTTCCTAATCGCTTGGCTTGCTCTAAAGTAAAGCCGAATTTTTTATGCAACTGTACGTATAAATATTCCATTCCGGTACGGGATTCTTTTTTTATCTCTGGCGGTATATCATCTTCATTGTAAGAATATAAAAGATGCCAAAGCTGGTAAGCCGGCTGTTTTTGAAATTGTTCACCTTCCCATTCCGAATGAAAATTTAGTATTTCAGTATTAATTCCTAAATCTTCAAAGATCGCTTGCACTGTATTTTTTATTTCATGAGCATCTAATTTTATATCTTTTAGGTTTACTTCTTCTTTCCCGGTACTAACTTTAAAATTTTTACGTAGATCGTATCCTGATAGGTCTAAAATATCTAAATATTTATTGTACAATTGTTCGTTGGTAAGATTTCCTTCCAGTACTTTGTAGTTTAACTTGTATTCCTTACCCTTGCCTAAAATATTTAGGACTTGTTCGGCACTCATGCAACCTTTTAAATTTAGTTCTTCAAAAAGTAAATTTTTATCTTCTTGGCACAAATCTAACTCTTCACCCGTTTTTTTATGTTTTATCTTTACATTGTGCAACTGTTGCCAAATCTTAACTTCTTGAAATAATGGAGAAGATTTTGGTGCTACTCGCAAACCAACGGTGCGTGCTTTTCCGTTTTTGTCTTTAATTTCTCTTTGCTCAAATTCACAAAGGCTAATAAGGTTTTTTTTGGACTTTAGTTTACGTTGGTAAAAAATTATGACATCTCTAATTTTTTCTTTTAATTCACTGGTAAGTTCTTGGTGTTGTTGGGCTTGTACTTCCCAAATTTTTTCAAATTCATCCAAATAGTCTTGTCTATAAAATACTTGCCCTCTTAAACGCGCATGTTTATTTTTTTGCAATTGGCTATATAAATACTGCCCTACCGTTTGTTTATTGAAATATAGTTCTTTACTTCGGTCGCTGATTGCTCCTAAGTACCCCGAGGATCCTGCAATTTGTCCGTTGATTTCTTGTAGCACAATTGCCAAAGTTTCTAAGTTTAGTTGTTGTACTAGAGCTTCATTTCTCCATTGGTAGTTCTCTAAACGTAGCTCTTTACCTTTTTTATCTCTCTTAATGCCTACCAACTGCAAAGGCTCTTTTAATATGGCCCATGTTTGTGATTTATTTTTATCTTTAATATTTTCTTTAAGTTCATCCGTCAATATATCTGAATAAAACTGTTTTTGAAATTCCCAAACGCGTAAAAATTCATTTTCTAAATCGGATCGATAAAATTCAGGAATTGAAAAGTTTTTATGTAAAGAATTTTGGTAAACGTATTGCCCCGGGGTTAAATGATCCTCGTATAATTTTTTAGCTATTTCCATTCCATCGATCAATTGACCGTCTTCTGTAGTATTCACTTTCCGACTACTTTTGTAACCTCTTTTTTTATTAATGGCTAATAAAACTCTTGCAAAATCTGTAAGGCTTAAAACTTCCTGAGCGGCTTTGGCACGTAGTTCACAAATTTGGAAAGTAGTATTTTTTCCATTCTCTGCTAAGATAGTTGAGGAATCTATAAAATGATTTTCTATAAGTAATTGGATAAGATTTTCTCTACGTAGCTTATAGCGTTGTAAATTTCTTCGAGCTGATCGTGCTTGAGCTCTTACTGCATTGGTAGTAATTGGTTTTCCCTTTTCAAAATTGGTTTGCTCATCCACCGTTAAAGGGTTTACCCTTACTCCTACTTTTACTATGGAAGATTTTTCATTTGCATCTTCCGCTTCTTTAATTAACGCCCATCCGATGGATGTAGTCCCTAAATCCAGACCTAAAATATGTTTCATATATTTATTAATAATATATTATATTGACACAATATACATAAATATTTATCTTTAAAAGGTATTTATTTTAAAAATATTATCTATATTTGCAGTGAAAGGACTCACAATAAGGATTATTCCGTTGTGAAAACATTTAAGACGGGGCAACTCGTCTTTTTTTATTGAATTAATTTCTAAGTTTTTGACATTCTAAGCCAATTTTAGTCTTAATTCCTTCCATTGTTATGATTACTATTATTTAAATAATAGCCTATTATATCCCAAACCAAAGTAGTAGATATAAACTCGGATGTTTATTTAATTCATTTATAGATCTAAATTTTTAAAAAAAACTCTTATTTTTATAAAAATTTATCTCCACTCATATCAATTATGGAATTAACATTTAGAAAAGCAAACAAGGAAGACATTGAAGTTATTTGGGAAATATTACAACAAGCCATCGCAAGAAGAAAAGCTGAGGGTAGTAAACAATGGCAGGATGGATATCCTAACCCTCAGGTAATTGAAAAGGATATAGACTCTAACGCAGGATATGTGCTGGTAAACGATAATAAAGTGGTTGGGTATTGTGCTATTTTCATCAATGATGAACCTGCTTATAGTAATATTGTAGGAAATTGGCTTAGTAATGGTGACTTTGTAGCTTTTCATCGTGTAGCAATATCAGAAAACTATTTGGGCAAAGGTTTAGCTATAAAAATGATGAATTTTATTGAAGAATTTGCAGAAAATAATAATATAAAAAGCATTAAAGCTGATACTAATTTTGACAATGCTGGCATGCTAGCCATTTTTCATAAATTAGGATATAAATTTTGTGGAGAGGTAACTTTTAGAGGATCTTCTAGAAAAGCTTTTGAAAAACTTCTAATACCTAAGGATTAAATGTTTTTCTAAGGTTTTAGAATCCATCAATTTATTTTAAAATTATAATTAAATGCATTTTTTTATTCTAATTTAAGTTATAAATGATTTTAAAATTTTAATTTTTGATAGAGTATTTATAATTAATAATGATATGCTGTAGGTTAAAAAACTTACGCATATTATATAAAAAATAAAATATAAAGGTTTATCAATTATAAAAATATTGAAAGTCTTAAATACTATTTCAACTATATTAAGTATAAAAACATGAATTAAATAAATACCATAACTATTTTTATCTAAAAATTGACCTATTTTAAAAACTTTATTAAATTTAAATTTAAATAGCATAAAAATACCTATAGAATAAAGAGCGATATTAGGTGATAAATAATCATAAAAGAAATCTTCAAATTTATTATTTTTAATACTGTAAAATTCACTTAAAAAAAATGTAGACATAAAACCTATTAAAATAAAGATCATTGATGTATACAAATTATATTTATTATAATTACTAACGTATTTATCTATAAAATAACCTAATACTAAATATCCAATACTACCACTAAAGTAAGATAAATCAATTGCTGGAAAGTACTTTTGAGTTTTATAATTTATAAGTAATGTTACTCCCCAAATTACTATAAAATATATAACATTATATTTACTTGAATTTAATATCCATTTTCTTAAAATTGGTAAAAATAAGTATAATCCTAATAATGTATATATGAACCAGAAATGATATGAATATTGAGCTCCTCTAAATAAATTTACAAGGAAAATTTTTAATATATCAATAAAACTGAGTAAATTAAACTCTAAGTAAATAAAGAAATATATAGTTACCCAAAAAATGAATGGTAATAAAATTCTTTTGAATCTTTTACTTATAAAGACTATTAAATCTTCATCTTTACCTAGAAGTGTAGCTCCTGAAATCATAAAAAAAATAGGAACACAAAATCTGACCATTGAATTTATGAAATTAGATATTTGCCAAAGATTTAGATCAGTAATATTATAAAATCTTATATAGTCAGCAACTGTATGTATAATTATAACCATTACAGTTGATATATTTCTTAAATTACTTATATAGTTTTTCATAGCTAATTTGTAGACTAATAAAATTTATATTAAATATAATAATGATTTTCAAATATGCATTATAATAATCAATAAATTTAAAAATTATTGATGGAATTTGTATAAATTATTAGTAGTTTTATCTTAAATTATAGTAGCTACTTTTATAACTAATTTAATAATACTGCCTTCCCTTAGGCAAGGAGCGTGCGCATCTTCTGGAAGAAAAACACAAAATTTTCAGGTTTTAAATCATAAGTTAAACCCATGGTGCATTTAGAAATTAAAATATAATATATTGAATATTAATCACTTATATTTATTGCTCAAAATTATTTGTTATTCTGATTTTAAATTTTTAAGTGTTTTGAGGTTATTTTGAATATAATCATTAAAATTGGAAATATTATTTCACTGATAATCAGTAACATTTATTTTTTTTCTAAATGCACCATGGGTTAAGTTAAGGAATATTGATCTTTAAAATATTGAATATCTTCTAATTCATCGTATTTAGCTAATGGATTTTTTAATAAGAAGCGGGGTGCCCAACCGTATTTTTCCGTTTTAAAGAATGGCACTTGAATATCTATGTATTGATTGTGAGCTTCTAAGTAGGTGTTTTCAATTGCACCCATATCGCTTTTATTAATTATAGCAAAAATATACTGATTTTGTATTGGAAATGTACCTATTTTTAAATTTTTTATATCTAAATTTTGAATGTATTCAAAAGCTTTAGGAAACAAGGGATGTAAAGCGGTATATTTAGATATATTATTTAATGAGTCTATGATCATAACGATTAAATTTATTTTAATTTACTAATAAATTTAATCTTTTTTCCTTATATTTTTTTAATCTACCTTGTAAAAATCTAACAAAGAATTATTTTTGCCAGCCGTTAATGTTTTTTAAACTCAATTAATACTTAGTTTATTTAGAAAAATTTTAATTTAGGAAGATATTAATTTATTTAGATAAATATACGATGAAAGATAAAAATTCAAGGGTGATTTTGCAAATCAATGAGCGCCCCAGGTTTTTACAATGGATATTATTAAGTATACAGCATTTATTTGCAATGTTTGGCTCAACGGTATTGGTACCTGCTTTAACTGGAATGAGTCCTGCTGTTGCTCTGGTATCCAGCGGAATAGCAACCCTTACTTTTATTATAATTACGAAGGGAAAAGTTCCTTCTTATTTAGGTTCTTCTTTTGCTTTTATAAATCCTATTTTAGTAGCGAAAAGTTTAGCTACTGATCCTAACTCTGGAGTAGGTTCCGGAGATTTTTTAGTGGGCTGTTTTTTTGTGGGTCTCACCTATGCTTGCGTAGCCTTACTTATATCTAAAGTGGGCACCCAATGGCTCATGAAACTGCTCCCTCCTATTGTTGTAGGACCGGTGATTATGGTTATAGGCTTAGGATTAGCCTCTACTGCCGTAGGTATGGTAACAAATAACATTGACACACAGGGATACGATCTAAAATATGTTGCCGTTGGTTTTGTAACCTTATCAATAACCATACTGGTTGCTGTGTTTACTAAAGGTTTTTTGAGTGTGATTCCTGTATTAATAGGCATCGTTGGTGGATACTTATTTTCTTCCTTTCTAGGATTGGTAAATTTCACTACAGTTTTACAGGCTGATTGGTTTGAAATTCCTCCCTTTACATTTCCATTTATAGATTATACCCCGGGCATTTCAACTCGTATATTATTGCTAATGATTCCTGTATCTATAGTACCTATTGCTGAACATATTGGACATCAATTGGTGCTAAGCAAAGTTGTAGATAAAGATTTAATCAAAGATCCTGGATTGGATAAATCTATGTTGGGCGATGGGGTTGCAACCATGTTTGCGGCTCTATTAGGTGGACCACCCAATACCACCTATGGGGAAAATATTGGTGTTCTTGCCATAACTAGAGCTTATAGCATATACCTTTTTATTGGAGCAGCTATCTTTGCTATATTATTTGGTTTTTGTGGTAAGATAGCAGCGATTTTAAGTACTATTCCTCCCCCAGTTATGGGCGGAGTTTCTATTCTTCTTTTCGGGATTATAGCTTCTAGTGGATTACGTATGTTGGTAGAAAATAAAGTTGATTTTAGCCTGAAACGTAATTTAATAATTGCTTCGGTTATCTTAGTGATTGGAATAGGGGGTGCTGCTATACATGTGGGAGATTTATTCTCATTGGAAGGTATGGCGCTAGCTTCAATTATTGGAATTATACTAAATCAAATTCTTCCGGGAAAAGAATCAATAAATTTCAAACAAATGTTTAAAGAATAAACATTTGTTTGAAAATATTTTATCTTAAATATATTAGAAGTGATTACAAACCCTTATTATAACTGAATAATTTTTCCGCCTTCCTCTTGAAAATACCTTTTTTTATCGTTAAAATCATGGGGATTAATTGCTAAAGTTGCGTTTTCAACAATAGAAGTATTATAACCAAGCTCCAAAGCATCTTTAGCTGTATAATACACACAAAAATCTGCAGCTAAACCGCAAATATGTACTTCTTTTATATTTTTTGCTCGTAAATAATCTCCTAAGGCTGTGCTTTTCTTTTTTCCATTGTCAAAAAAACCACTATAACTATCAATATTTTCATCCATTCCTTTTCTAAAAATTGCTTCAATTGAGTTTTGATTTAATAAAGATGAAAATTCTGCGCCTTGGGTACCTTGCACACAATGTTCTGGCCATAAAGTTTGCTTTAAACCTTCTAATTGAATTTGATCAAACACTCTGTTATTAGGATGTTGAGTTATAAAACTTTTATGATTTTTTGGATGCCAATCTTGGGTTGCTACCACTAGTTCATAGTTCGCTTGTATACTATTTATCTTGGGTATAATTGCATTGCCATTTTCAACAGCCAAACTTCCATCGGGCAGAAAATCATTTTGCATATCAACAATAATAAGTGCTTTCATAGTTCTAGTGATTAGGTTTTCAAATTTAATCGTTTTTCTATAATTATAAATTTCTTTTTAAATATTCACTTATATTTGTTATTTAATGTTCAACGCAACACTACTATTAGATATGCAGTACAACGATAATTTTTATTCAGATTCTGAATTTGATCAATTAAATAGTACTCCTATTCTTCCGAATACTCATATGCCTTTAGCTATAATTGCAACCTTTATTTCTTGTTGTTCATTTAATTGTATAAGTTTAATTTTAGGGATAATAGCAATTGTTTATGCTAATCAAGTTAAAGATAAATTTATTCTTCAAGATTATTTGGGGGCTAAAAGATCTTCTCAAACGGCTAAGATTCTATCTCTTATTGCCATTGGATTATTTGCCATAGGTATAATTATCAATATTATTTTTCCTATATTTTTTACTACCATAAAAGGAATTTTAAATTTGGACTAATTCGCCTATGTAGACCTTGAGCGCATAGATGTTTTTAAAGTTTTTAGAGAATGAATAAAGGTTTTAAAATTTTAATAGGGTTAGTATTCCTATTCTCACTTATATTTTTAGTAGTTTTTTATTATTATATAAATCCAGAAGAAACTAATTTAGGTTTTACATGCTCATTTAAGAAATTCACAGGTTTAAACTGTCCAGGATGTGGAGGACAAAGAGCTTTTCATTTTCTTCTACATGGTGAATTTTGGAAAGCTTTGCAGTACAATATATTTATTTATTTTATTCCTTTATTTATATATCTATTATATGTAATTATAGAAGTTTATTTTTTTAAAAATAAAAAATTTCAGCAAGGTTTTATATTTTCCAATCAGTTTGGTAAAATTGCATTAATCGTAATTATACTTTATACAATTCTAAGAAACATTCCTTGTAAGCCTTTTATATTTTTATCTCCTCCTAAATAAAAATTATATATTTATGACTAAATAAAAAAAACGCTTTATATAAGCGTTTTCTTATTTATATATTATTAATTATAAATCTGAATATGTCTGAATTAGAGCTCCAAAATCCTTAATATTTAAGGATGCTCCGCCAATTAATCCACCGTCAACATCAGGTTTAGAAAAAATCTCTTTAGCATTGGCAGGTTTAACACTTCCTCCATATAAAATAGAAATTTCATCAGCAATTTCTTTTCCGTATTTTTCAGCAATTAGAGAACGAATATACGCATGAATTTCCTGCGCTTGTTCTGGAGTAGCTGTCTCTCCTGTACCTATAGCCCAAACCGGTTCGTAAGCAATCACTACTTTTTTGATTTCCTCTGGGGACAATTGAAAAAGAGCAACTTCTGTTTGTTTTTTTACAACTTCAAAGTGTTTTCCTGACTTTCTTTCTTCTAATAATTCTCCGTTACAAAAAATTGGAGTTAAACCATTTTCTAAAGCAATTTTAACCTTAGCTCCAATTTGCTCATCCGTTTCTTTATGGTATTGTCTCCTTTCGGAATGTCCAATGATAGCTCCATCTACTTGAATGGATTTTAGCATTTCTGCAGAAATTTCTCCCGTATAAGCCCCTGACTGATGTTCTGAAACATCTTCAGCATAAATATTTAAATTTTCATATTTTTCTTTAGCATTCGCTAAATATAGGTAAGGAATTCCTACAACCACTTCACATTTGGGATTGTTAGTCTTTACGTAAGAATCTAATTCAGCTAATAATGTATTGGCTTCAGAAAGCGTTTTATTCATTTTCCAGTTTCCAGCAACTATTTTTTTTCTCATTTTAAACTCAAATATTTATTATAATTTTTCAATTTTTTTTAAGGATGGAAAATCATCCCCATGATATTTAGCAACTACTATTCCTTTTTTTAATACCATAAATCCTGGATTACTTCTATTAATGGTTTTTATGGTGGTTTGGTCTGATATACAAGCGTTGGGTATTCTTAATTTTTGTGGATCATTCGCCATAAGTACATATTTAAGCCTTTTAACTTTTAAATCTGAAATAATTTTTTTAAGCTTTGCTTTTTCTAATAGACTCATTTTTTCTGCATAAGGCACCGTAATCACCACTATTTTATTTTCTTCTAAAATGGATTCTGTTCGATCTTGACCTCCACAATCAATAATAAAATCATGCACAGAAGGTAAAACTCCTTCTTTAATTATTTTAATATCAGAATTTTTAATTTTCCAGGTTAGTGTATCAGCCCATATATTTGAATTAATATACTCATCAGAAGTCATCTTTTTCTCTTCCTTATTTTTTAAATTCTCTAAGGTATATACAATGGATTCAACCTGTGGACTTCCGTCTTGCATGCCTTTTTTTAAATCTTTTCCAACAGCATAAGGTCTAAAATCTATAATTGGTAAATGAGCAATTCCTTGGTAAGCCACTACTATACATAGAATTAATGATAATATAACTATTATTTTATTTGTTTTGTATTTTAAAAATGGTTTTATAAATCTGATTTGCCTTGCTAAAAATATAATCATAACTAATAGGATAATGTCTTTAATAAAAGACATCCAAGGGGTTAACTTTAAAGCATCTCCAAAACAACCACAATCTGTTACTTTATTAAAATAGGCGGAATAAAAGGTTAAAAAAGTAAAAAAAACGATAAGTGTAAGAAGTAAATATACTGTTAATCTTTTCCACATTCCTAAGAGTAACAACACACCTACTAACACTTCAAGAATTACAAATAGAATTGAAAGGGGCAATGCAAAGTTTTGTAATATTGGAATGTTAAATACTCCGGGTCCAAAATACTCTTCCAATTTATAAGAAAACCCTATGGGATCAATGGTTTTTACAAATCCTGATATAATAAAAATAATCCCTACAATAAATCTCACTAAATGGGTGATATATTTCATTTATTATTTTCTTTATTGTTTAGATGAATGAGTGCAAAAACCGCATAGTTAACGATATCAAAATAATTGGCTTCCAAACCTTCTGAAACTATTGTTTTACCCATGTTATCTTCAATTTGTTTTACTCTTAACAATTTCTGTAAAATAAGATCTGTAATGGAGCTTATACGTAAATCTCGCCAAGCTTCTCCATAGTCGTGATTTTTAGCTAACATTAGATTTTTAGCTTCCTTGGATTTTTTATCATACCATTGCAAAGCTTGCTCAACACTTAAATCCGGTTGATTGGCTACTCCTTTTTCCAATTGAATCAGTGACATTATGGAATAGTTAACAATTGCAATAAATTCATTGTCAATATTTTCTTCCACTTTTTGCTCTCCTTTTTCTTGAATGGTTCTGATTCGGTTCGCTTTTATATAGATTTGATCGGTTAAAGAGGGTAATCTTAATATTCTCCAAGCCGCTCCATAATCCAGCATTTTATTTTTGAATAATGTTTGGCAGTTATTTATAATCGTATCAAATTCATGAGAAGTTTGTGACATGATAATATTTCAATGGGTGTACTGCAAAAATAAGATTTATGTATATATATTCCTAGAAATTGAATGTTTATATTGTTGATATATCTTTTTTGTAATATAAAAATTAGTATTAGAGTTAATACCTTATTTTGAAATTTTATAATTTATATAAAGTTTTAACAATTAAATATATTTAATATTGTTTTATGGAAATATATAGATTAATACCAATTGGATATATATCGCTTGCTATTGGATTCGTATTTTTATTGTTTTCCTGTAAAAAAAGCGAGAATACTTTTTTAATGAATAATAAAGATGATATATTCATTTTAGCTGAGTATAACAAATCAAAACTTAATTCTAAGTTTAGCAACTCAAAACTAAAAAATCAGGGCATTTATGGTTTGTACAATTTTATATTTTATAATGATTCAACAATTTGTTTTTTTGAAGACCAAGGACGCTTTATACCGAACAAAAACCAAGAAGCAACACTTGTAATATTTAATAGTGAAAAACTAATATTTATATCTGATTCAACTAAATATCCTTACATCTATTTAAATCCTAGTAAACTAAAATATATTAAATATTATGAACTTGATTCATTCTTAGTTGAAAAAATTAATTTATTACCTATGAAAATAAAAGATAATCCTGGCTATAGAACTAGAGTTTCAATTTCAATATTTAAAGATTCTTTGCAAAATAAAAATTTTAATAAAATATTTAATAAATTTAAAACTTTTGGGAAATTAAATGTGCGAAATTTTACAACTGAAGAACAGTTGGTTGCTTATGCTAAATTTTATAATAAAACTTATAATCCAAAATTGTATAACTGGAAAAAAATTCTAAGTATTAGTCAATAGATCAAATTTATTTAAATTTATTTATCCTCTGTGGGATAAAACTAAGTAATAACAATGCAGTACCAAATGGAAATAAGATGGAAGAACTAATTATTAGTGGATAATAAAATTTTAAACTTCCTAAATTAAAATAGATAAAGAACCCCTGAATCATTAATAATAGTTCAGTTATTATAAAGGCTGTGATCACTAAACCTAATCCTAAGGTGAATTTATTTAAATGTCTTTTTTCAATTTTAAGACTCATTAAAAAAAATATAAAAAAAGAATAAACTCCTAAAACTGTAAGATGTAAAAATCCTATGTAAAAATTATTTATAATTATTATTTCGTTAATTGAATTAGAAATAAGTAAAAACATAGGTACAATTATTTTTAAACTATAACTTAATAAAAAGGTATGATACGCCATGGAACAACAAGCAGGTTCATTCTTTATTATAGTTTTAATCTTAGGATGAATATGTTTTAAATAAATTATCAAGGCAATGAAGTTTAAAATACTACTTAGATGTAGAAAAATATTAAGATAAGTAATTTGATTTTCTTGATATTTTAAAATGGGTAATGAAAAGGAAAATATTACTGCAATTAGATTTAAATTGAAAAACGCTTTGCTATAGTTTGGATAAATGGATAATTTATTTTTTATCAACTTAAATAAACATGCCCATAAAGCAAATAGAAACCATCCCTGAATTTGAAAATGTAAAAAAAACTGTATAGCTAAGTGATATAAAAATGAATTTTTACCAACTATTGATATTACACCTCCTAAACCCCATATCCCTAAGGTGGAAATAACCATAAATATGAGGGAAGTTTTTAAGAATTTTTGGTCATATTCCTTCAAATTTATATTTTTCCATATTAGCCATACAAAGGCATAAGCACATAAAATATGTATGGTTGAAAAAGCTATGGAAATTGATCCATAGCCTTGAAAGGGAAAACTTAGCAACATACCCCAAACACTTATTTGCGAAATAATGTAAAGTGTCTGAATTTTTTTTAGATTACCATTATTTTTAGGTATAAAAAAATAGTAGATTGCAATAAAAAAAGATAAAAACATCCAACCTAAAATGGCTACATGAGAATGTGTATGTAAATAATTTCCATATAAATATTTAGTATGAAAGAGCTGGAAAAATCTAAGTATTATTCCTAGAAACGAAACAATTAATAGATTGGATAGATTTAATAGAACCCAGCTCTTGTTCATTGAAAAATAAAATAATTTAAAAAGTACTTTCTAACTGAATGGCTTTAGGAAATAGAATATTATTTTCTAAATGAATATGCTCGTGCAATTTTTCTTCAAATTCTTGAAGCATAGCCAAAGATACTTTATAAGTATTACAAGCTCCTTCAGGAGGTGTATAATTATTAGACAATTCTGAAATTTTTCTAAATCTATCTCCTTCTATTGAATGGTCATCTTTCATCATTTCAATAGGATTTTCAACGCTACCAAAAGGAGGAGTAGGCAATGGTTGACCATTGTTTTTTGCCTGAGTCATTTGTTTAATAAATGGAAATAAAATCATCTCTTCTTTTCTTAAATGAGTTTGTAAATCCTCAGCAGATTCTAAAAATATGGCTAAGATTTCATGCAATTCAGGATGTCCATCTCCATGTACTTTATCTACCTTAGTTAAAAACTGTGTTAATGGTGGGATTTTTTCTCTTATATACTCATGATAGGTTCTAACGATGTAATCAGATAATTGATCTAATGGCCAAGTATTAAAATCTTCACCAGAAGATTTATCTTTTATTACCTCATTCAATTCATTAACTAAGGTTGAATAATCTACTGATTTTTTTTCGCAAACTTGTTCTAAAGTTCTGTCTCCTTTGCAACAAAAATCAATTTTATGTTTTGAAAATACTGCTGCAGTTTTATAATTTTCAGCTACTATTTCTCCTACTGTAGCTTTTTTAAACATGGTTTCCATTGAGTAAATAATTTAATTTTATTAATATTTATTTTATTTTTAAGAAAGTTTCTCCCCTATCCAATCCGTCTATTAAATCCTTTAAACTGGTTGATAACAACATTTTACTTAATTCTTCTCTTATGGATTTAAATTTAAAGTGAACGGGACATGGTTGGGTTTCAGAACATTTAGGCAAGCCTAAGGCACAACCTTTATAAACGGATTCGCCGTCTATGGCTGAAACCACATGAGATAATTTTATATTTTCTAAATCTTTACCTTCAAGGTAAAAACCTCCCTTGGGTCCTTTCAATGATTTTATTAAATGATTTTTACCTAATTTTTGTAAAATTTTAGCTGTAAATGCAATGGGAGAATTAATTTCGTTAGAAATCTCTCTAATTCCCACTTTATAATTATTGCTAGATTTTATAGCAATAAACAAACAGGATCTAATTGCATATTCACAACTCTTTGAAAACATATGATATTTTATATCTATAATCAAATATATACATAAAAATAATAAAGGACAAATTTATCCTTTATTATTTTTATTATTGAAAATATTATTCGGTTTTATTAATAGTTGAACTAATCTATCAGATTCTCCAAATATTTGACAATAAAAAAAGCTAAATCATTCAGATTTAGCTTTTTTTATACTTTAAATTATTTTATATGTATTTAAAAATATGGTTAGGCTTAATATTTTTTAAAGTTTGATAGATCAGTTTTATAACATTTTCCACATCTTTTTTATTTACCATTTCTACGGTGGTATGCATATAGCGTAAAGGTAAAGAAATTAATGCTGAAGGAACTCCGCCGTTAGAATAAGCAAAAGCATCAGTATCCGTACCTGTAAATCTACTAGACGCTTGTCTTTGAAAAGGAATTTTATTTTTTTCTGAGGTATGTATAATTAAATCTCTTAAATTGTTTTGTATGGCAGGTGCATAAGAAATTACAGCGCCTTCTCCACATTTAATCTCCCCGTGTTTTTTCTTTTCAATCATTGGGGTAGAAGTGTCATGAGTAACGTCGGTTACAATAGCAACGTCGGGTTTTATGGTTTGTGTTATCATTTCAGCTCCTCTTAAACCTACTTCCTCTTGTACGGAATTCGTTACATATAGCCCATAGCCTAATTCATCTTTATTTTCTTTTAATAGTCTGGCTACTTCAGCAATCATAAAACCTCCTACTCTATTATCTAAAGCTCTACAAACAAAATAATTATCATTCAATATAAAAAATTCATCCGGGTAGGTTATAATACAACCAACATGAATTCCTAATTTTTCAACTTCTTTTTTTGAAGTTGCACCGCAATCAACCCAAAGTGTTTCAACCTTTGGCGCCTCTTCGGCTACTGTGTAATTTCTTGTATGAATGGCTGGCCAACCGAAAACCCCTTCCACAATACCTTTACTAGTATGTATGTTTACACGTTTAGAAGGAGCAATCATATGATCTGAACCTCCATTTCTAACTACGTATATCAACCCATCTTCTGTGATATAATTTACAAACCAAGAGATTTCATCCGCATGTGCTTCTATGACAACTTTGTAATCCGCTTTAGGATTAACGATTCCATAAGCTGTACCATAATTATCGGTTCTAACTTCATCAACATATGGCTTTATATAATCTATCCAAACTTTTTGGCCTTCGCTTTCTGCTCCTGTTGGAGAGGGGGTGTTTAAATATTTTTCTAGGAATTTAATTGATTTTTTATTTATTTCAAAATCTTTCATTTTTATTTTATATATTTATTATTAATGATTGATTATCAAATATAAGGAATTTATAAATAACTAATAATTTTATCATCTATAAGATATTTTTTTATTAATTAAGTATAAATTTAAATTATACGAGTTCTCCGTATAAATCAAAATCCTCTGCTTTAGTAATTTTTACATTCACAAAACTTCCTGGAGATAAATATAGGTCTTTAGCGGTGATAAGTACTTCGTTATCCACATCTGGAGAATCATACTCTGTTCTACCCACAAAATACTCTCCCTCTTTCCTATCAATGATGCATTTGAAATTTTTTCCAATCTTTTCTTGATTGAGTTCCCATGAGATTTGAGATTGTATTTCCATGATCTGATTTACTCTCTCCATTTTTTCTTTATCTGAAATAGAATCATCCAATTGGTATGCGGTGGTATTTTCTTCGTGTGAATAGGTAAAGCATCCCAAGCGATCAAATCTTTGTTCTTTTACCCACTCTTTTAATTCTTCAAAATTCTCTTTAGTTTCACCAGGATATCCTACAATTAAGGTAGTTCTTATAGCCATATCCGGGACTATAGTCCTAAATTCATTCAATAAACGATTAGTTTTCTCCTTATTGGTACCTCTTTTCATTGAAGCCAAAATACTGTCAGAAATATGTTGCAATGGAATATCTAAATAGTTGCAAATTTTAGTTTCATCTTTCATTAGTTCTAATACATCGTGTGGAAAACCTGTTGGAAAGGCATAATGCAAACGAATCCACTCAATTCCATCTACTTTTACCAATTCTTTAAGAAGATCTGCTAAAGCTCTTTTTTTGTATAAATCTAAGCCGTAATAGGTAAGATCTTGTGCTATTAATATTAATTCTTTTGTTCCACCTTTTGCTAGAGCCTGAGCTTCCTTAACAAGCTTTTCAATAGGGGTTGAAATATGTTTTCCTCTCATTAAAGGAATAGCGCAGAAGCTACAAGGTCTATCACAACCTTCCGCAATTTTTAAGTAGGCATAGTGCCTTGGGGTTGTCACCAATCTTTCTCCGACCAGTTCGTGTTTATAATCTGCTCCTAAAGCTTTTAATAATAATGGTAATTCACGAGTTCCGAAATATTGATCTACATTGGGAATTTCTTTTTCCAAATCAGGTTTATATCTTTCTGAAAGACAACCGGTCACAAAAACTTTTTCTATAAATCCTTGCTCTTTTTTCTCCACACATTCTAAAATAGTATTTATACTCTCTTCTTTTGCATTGTCTATAAATCCACAGGTATTAATCACAACAACATCTCCCTTTTGCTCATGAACCACTTCCTTATTATTTGCTTTAAGCTGATTAATTAACACTTCAGAATCATATACATTTTTAGAACATCCTAAAGTTATGATGTTAATTTTTTTCTTACCTATTGATTTTGTTCGCATGATTTATTAAGTAAAAATACTTTTTAAAGAATTTATTAAGATTTAATTTTTTTATTATGAGAGGTTGGACGATTCATTATAAATTTTCACAAATATATAAATGAAATTAGTAAGATACCATTTGCAATATAAAAAAACACTTTATTGTTCAAGTCCTTCCAAACATTCTACCAATTTTTTTGTTAATTCTTTCCTATGATATTTTTGAGTTGAATTAACTTTATTTGACGTTAAATTATTTTTCCACTTAAAGTATTCTTCAAGTATAAATGACTTTAAATTATCATAATCATTAAAAGTAAAATGTTCTCCAGCTTGGGTTTCCTGAAGAATTTTTTTTACATCTGAATCTTTATACCCCAAAGATAAAATTGTTTTATTGGTGGCTAAATATTCAAACAACTTACCCGGTATAATACCTTTGGATTTCTCTTCTGGAAAATTGGTTATAAGTAATAAATTTGATTGATTCATTTCTAGGATTGCTTCCTCGTGAGAGACATAACCAAGAATAGTAGTATGGTCTTTTAAAGAACTATGCTTAATATTTTCAAGAATAGAATCCGCTATTTTTCCTACAAATCTTAGTCGAAAATCCTTATTAAAATTTTCATCACTCAAAAGTATATCCTGTAAAACTTTCCATAAATTGGTAGGGTTTCTCAGTGTTTCCAACATTCCAACATAGGACAAGGTAAATAATGAAGTGGATTGATATGATTCTTGGATTTCTGTATCAAAACCGTTGGTAATACAAGATACTTTCTTTGCTCCTAATTTTTCAAAATTAACTTTATCGGTATAACTGGTGGAAAGAATAAGATCTGCTTTTTGCAAAACTTTCTTTTCTAGAAATTTATGTTTCTTATCTGCCCATGAGGTTAGTTTTAACTGAGAATAATAAGAAATTTGTGTCCACGGATCTCTAAAGTCGGCAATCCATTTCAATAGAGGAAATTTTTCTTTTAATCCTAAGCCTATCAAATGCATACTATGCGGTGGACCTGTAGTGACTAAATAATCAATCTCATAATTGTTTAAAAATTTTTCTAAAAAGTTTATGGATGGCTGAATCCAAAACTTTCTTGCATCTGGTATGAAAAAATTTCCTCTAATAAATACGGATAACTGAGAAATTAATCCTTCTTTTTTTTCTGTTTCAAATTGCCCTGCCTTATAGTCCTTATTCTTTTTGCTTATCTTTTCAGCAATTTGATAAGGTTCCCATATTCTATTTTTTAAGATTTTTACCTTTGAAGATATTTCTTTTTTCAATGAATCATCTAATATAGGATAAGATGGGTTTTCTGGTATATAAACAAATGGTTCATACCCATATTCAGATAAATATTTTGTGAATTTTAACCACCTTTGAACTCCTGGCCCTCCTGCCGGTGGCCAATAATAGGAAACGATTAAAATTTTTTTCATTTATCCGCACATAATATTAAGAATGAACTGATTGTTTTTTTTTCTTCTTCCAAGTATCCCAAAATAAAAATCCAGCGCTTAAAAGAATGAAAATTATAAATGATATTTGCGTGATCGTTTTGCCTTTATGAATAACCGGAGGATCAAATTTAAATACAATGGTATGTGTACCTTTTGGAATCTTTAATGCTCTTAAAAGATAATTTACCGGATAAATGGTAGCCGGATTACCATCAATGGTAGCCGTCCAACCGTATGGATAATAAATCTCTGAAAAAACTCCTAGCTGTTCGTTGGCATTATACGATTTATAAGTTAGTTGATTGGGTTGATACTTTTCTAAAGTTATAGTTCCTTTTAAAGAATCCTTAGGTTGAGAAATATTTAATTCTTGTTGATATTTACGGTTTACAATGGCTTGTTTTTTATTATTAATTTTTGCCAATTGACTTATTTCTTCGTCCGCATTATTAACAAAAACAAGATCATTTACAAACCAAGCATTCCCATTATTATTGGGATTAGGAATCGGACGTATGATTGAATCAGCGGTAATGATGTATTTAGTATTCAACATATCCAAAATTGGAAAATTCAAACTATCCGTAAGATAAAAGTCAATTACATCTTGGTAACGTCTTAATTTTGCACCGTGATAACCTCCAATGGATTGATGAAAATAAGAAGTATTCGTTTCGTTGAAGGGACTTAATAATAGATTATAAATTCTATAATTGGAAGGATCTTTTTCTTTTATTTCTTCCAATACTTGATTGACAGGTATTACATTTAAAATTCTTGCTAAACTTGGATCATGTTCTGCTCTTTGAATTTGTTGTTCTGAGGCTTGGGTTGGAAATGGATTTTTATAAAGTGATTTTTCTACAAAGTTATCATCATTCAAATAACGTTTATTTACTCCCCATAAGTCTAACAATGATAAGATAGCTAAGGATAATACCAAATAATCTGATTTCAATTTATTTAACAGTGAAACGTATAGTATTCCTCCTGTAAATATGACAAATATTAAAGTTCTTAATACATCTTTTTGAAATAGACTAAATCTATCTTCTTTAATAGCTTCCAGAATGGAAGTACTAATATATTCCCCTTCTAATTTTGTATGAAAACTAAACAGGTGAAGTCCAAACAAATATAATATCAATAGTCCAAGTACAATAATACCAGAACTAACTAATAAAACTTTTTTCTTATATACTGATTTTAAAGTTTTATCATTAAAATAAGCGTAAAGACCCAGCAATGCAAGTAAAGGGATTGTAAATTCTGCAATGACTAATGCAGACGAAACTGCTCTAAATTTGGTATAGAATGGAAAATACTCAATCATAAAATTCGTAAAAATTCCAAAATTTTTACCCCATGCCAATAAAAAGCTTAGTAGTGTAGCAAAGACTAACCACCATTTGTATTTCCCACTATAATAAAATAAAGCAAGTATAGCCAAAAAAATCACTACTGCACCTTGATAAGCCGGACCTGAGGTGCCGGGTTGTTCACCCCAATAAGAACCGTTGAATGCTCTTTGAAATTGCTGATATTCCTCTTCTGACTTAATGTTTTGCTGCAAAGCAGATTGTAAATGATTAGGTTTAAAACCCTTTTCATTATTTCCGCCTCCCATAAAATTTGGAACAAACAAATTTGCCGTTTCCAAAATGCCATAGCTCCAATGCGTAATATAATCCGTATCTAATCCTTTAACGGAGGATGTTGGATTTTTATTTATGGTTAATTCAGATTTACCTCTTGTAGTTTCTTTAGAATATTCATAGGTTGAAAGTAAGCGAGATGAATTCATACCTATAGCTAAAAATAAACCTATGATCAATAAACCAGTTGAAATTGCAAAGGATTTATAGGTCTTATATTTTATAGTTTGAATAATTTCAACAACTGCAAATATTCCCAAAGCTAAAAAAAGATAGTATGTCATCTGAGGATGATTCGCCGCTATTTGTAAGGATAAAAATAGGGTAGATAAAATAAAGCCCCAAACATACTTTTTTTGATATAATAAATATACACCAGCTACAAATGGAGCAAAATAAGCAATGGTATGTACTTTTGCATTATGTCCAGCACCAATGATGATAAAAAAATAAGTAGAAAAAGCAAACATTGCACTTCCTAGCAGAGCATATTTCCAGTTCTTTAACCAAACCATGCCTAAAAGAAAGAATCCGCTAAGGAGTAAAAATAGATAGCTGGCAGGTGTAGGAAAATATCGAAGAATACGATCTATACTTTTAATTATGTCTGAAGGATAGTTAGCTCCCATTTGATAGGTCGGCATCCCTCCGAACATGGAATTACTCCAATAAGTATCTTCTCCATGTATCTTTCTATATTCTTCCAATTCATGCGCTCCGCCTTTGTAATGAATAATATCGGGTTGAGAGATATATTTGTTAGACAAAAGCGGTGTAAAGTATGCAAATGAAATAATTGCAAATAAAACAAGACAGCCTAAAATAGGAAATAAATTATTTTTTTTCATTTTCGTTAGAATCTATTTCTTCATAATCAATGGTTTCAGCATCCCAATTTATATCTGAGGTTTTAGACTTTTGGTTTTGTTGTTTGTACTGGGATTTTGTTTGATTATTTGTATTTCTATGATTTGTTTTAATAGTAGTTTTAGTAAAAAATTGATTTAAAAATTTAAATACAAAATAAGCAACAACAACAAAAA
The DNA here is from genome assembly GCF_007845595.1 of Apibacter muscae. NCBI lineage: Bacteria > Pseudomonadati > Bacteroidota > Flavobacteriia > Flavobacteriales > Weeksellaceae > Apibacter > Apibacter muscae. The sequence goes on along the minus strand of NZ_SELI01000023.1, from coordinate 137,511 downwards.
ATATGAATTCAAATAATTTCGCCATTATTTATTTGCTTTTTAAATGTTAATTTATATAAATATTTGTAACCACTTTATTCGTCATCTTTTGGTAGTCTCCATCTTTACTAGCCGTTTGACTTTCAGTTACAGATGTTGTTAAAGTACCTTTAGAAACCCAACCAGACTTTATATCTAAACTTATTTTCCCGCTTTGAGAGCCTGTTAAACTAGCCTTTAAGCTTACACCATCTTTTTTATCAGATTGCGATTGGGAGGGTATATCTGCGTATAGTTTTACAACGGCTGTATTAGTATCTACCCTAACTAATTGATTGTATCCTTTCCCTTTCATGGCTGGATCGTTGTTCCATTTACCTCCAACTTTAACCCCTTCTGCAGGGAATTTCATAAGGCTATTTTCAAATTGAGCTTTGAATACATTCTCATTAACACCTTTTTTAAAATCGTTTATAAACTCTGTTAACTCTTTCCCCTTTAAGTCATTCTTAACAGCATTTTTAGCTTTATCGTAGATACTTTCAAAACCACTTACTTGTAAAATGGATCCGTTAATATTCATTTTTATAATAAATGATAATTCGCTAATGGCTTTATACATTTTCCATAGGCGCGCTTGTTCTGGATTTGTGGGTTGTTTTCCATTGGTATCCAAAATGGTTTGTTGCTTTCCGTCTGCCTTCATAATTAATTTTCGACCTCCCATTTTTACTTGAAGGGTATATACCCCATCTGTAAAATCTGAGACTGTAAAACTTAAAGGCTCAATAGATTCCTGTACGAGTGGCTTACTAGTCTCGTTTACAGTTTTTTTCTCTCCATTTTCATCTTTTCCAGACGCTGATAAAGTTTGTGTTTGGGTGTTTACTTCTCTTATATTAAAATTATAGGTTTTGCCTTTTTCTAAATTATAAACTAGGTGGTATGCACCATCAGAACTTTGATAAATTCCTGTTAAATTCTCCGTAGAAGGTTGTTCTAAAACGTTAATTAATGGTGTAGCAGGAGAATTAAAATGAGTTAGGCTATCACCTTTTGTTGTATTAGAATTTTGAACAGAAGTATCTATTAATTTAGATTCTTCTTTATTCTTACAAGAAACTATAGTTAAAACTAAAGCTGAAATTACAGACAATACTGTAAGAGATTTTTTCATTGGATGAAATTTTTCGCAATTTAACAAGATAATTTATAAATATATGAGTTAAATACACAAAACCTGCCAATATTTAACATGATTTTAGGAATTATTTTTTACTAAAATTTCTTTAATCTTTCATTTAAGAACTTTAAATATAATATTTAATTATCACACATTTATATATATAAAATTTATTTTTGTGAAATATAAAAAAAGCATATTTAAAATTGGAAGGAATAAATTTATTAGATAAAAAAGTTCAGGAATATATAAATGAACATATAAATACAGATTTAGTAGAACTAAGAATGAAAAAATCTCCTTTTGAAAACATTAGTTCTTTACAGCTGGTGCAGCAAATACAAGGGAAAAGAATTGCTCAAAAAAAATTCCCCATATTATATAATAATCATCAAATTATATATCCTCCCCATTTAAATTTAGAACAAGCTTCGTCACAAAGTACAGCTTTATTTAAACAAAAGATTTTTGAGGGAAAAATTGGTGCGGATTTAACTGGTGGAATGGGAATAGATACTCTATTTCTCTCTGAAAATAGGGATAAGTTTTACTATGTAGAACCCAATCTAAATTTATTTAATATTACCAAACATAATTTTAAGGTATTAAAGAAAGATAACATTGTTCTAGAGAATTGTTCCGCTGAAGAATTTATATCAAAGCAAAAGCCTGGTTTAGATTTTATTTTTATGGATCCTTCTAGAAGAGATGAAAATAAGAATAAAAAAATATTGATTGAAGACTTATGTCCAAATGTTATGGAGATTAAAGAACAATTATGCAAACTAGCTCCGTGCGTTTATATTAAGCTTTCTCCTTTATTAGATTTAAAAAGAAGTATTGAATTACTTCCTATCCAAAAAATTTATATTATTTCTGTTAAAAATGAAGTGAAAGAGTTAATACTTAAATTACATATCAATAGTTATTCTAACAACCCAGAAATTCATTGTATCAATTTAGAATCTAATCAACCCATTTTTAATTTTAATTATAATGAAGAAAATAGATACTTGTGCTCTAAATTGTCCGTTCCAAAGAAATATCTTTATATGCCTAATGCTTCCATATTAAAATCTGGAGCATTTAAATTATTAGGAAATTCTTATCAATTAGACAAATTAGACAATAATACACATATTTATACTTCAGATATAAAGCTTGAAAACTTTCCAGGTAGAATTTTTAGAATTATTGATCTAAATTTCCAACCTAATAAATATGATGAGAAAAAGTTTAACATCATTACAAAAAACTATCCTTTGAATATTGATGAAATTAAAAAAAAATATAAACTGTTGGAGGGTGGAAATTTATACTTAATTTTCTTAAAAGCAAAAAACAAAACTTATAAAATTGTGTGTTCTCTTGTATAATATTAGTTTGGCAATTTATTTGTTAGTTGGATAATAAAAAATTATGAAAATAAAATATATATTTCTTTTATTGATAGTATCTATAGCCGGAATTTTGTTTTACACAAATCCTTCAAAACCTGTAGTAGATAATTTTATTAAACAAAAATTTATTTCTGTTTTTAATAATAAGGTTTCTCAGGAAATTAGCCAATCCAATGATCCTAAATTACGCTTATTGGCTAATTTGGGTAAAAATTTACTACCTCTAGCCGGTGATCAATGGATAAAAGAGAAGATTGATAGCAGAATAAGAAACAAAAATTATTATTTGCTTACTGTCATTGAATTAAATTATAGAGATCAGTGGAATCCCATAGGGATTGGAATTTTTAATAGAGTTTTTTTATTCCCTAAAGTTGAAGAAGAAATTAATAACTTTGATTTTAAAGAGGAATTTAATAAACTATTACATTAAAGGATTTAGTTTTAAATTATTTCAAATAAAAAACATTAAATGGTAACCATTTAATGTTTTTTATTGCTTTAATGATAGCCAATATTTATGATAAAATTTAACTATTTGGAGTTGAACTTTGATTTATATATGTAATAGATAAAAATTAATAAATTTATTACACAAAAAATTACAGAAAAATAAATAAGTATTTGATCATTCCCATCGCTTAATTTATGATGTAGGTAGGTTAAGATCATTAGAATTATGCTGACAAAAATCCCACAATAAGAGGTGATTGTATAGCTTTTTCTTCGGTCGTTATCTGTATCTTTTACAGCCATTATACTTTTCTTAATTCCGTACCATAAGTAAATATCGAAGCCTAATATCATCCAAATAACCAATCTTATCCATGTATCTAAAGGTAATGAAACCATTAATCCAAAACAGGTCAAAACACCTAAAATTGGTATTAGTGGTACTAGAGGAGTTTTAAATCCTCGGGGTGCATTAGGATTTTTCTTTCTTAATACAATAACTCCTATACAAACCAAAACAAATGCAAACAAAGTACCAATGCTCGTCATTTCACTTATTACGCTTCCCGGTATAAATCCAGCACAAGCACTAATAAATACCATGAATATAAAATTAGATTTTACAGGTGTTTTAAATTTGGAATGGGTTTGTGAAAAAATCTTTGGAATTAAACCGTCTTGGCTCATGGAAAAAAACACTCTACTTTGACCTAAAAGCATCACTAGAATAATGGACGAAAAACCTAGTAATACGGAAAATACAATAAATATATTGAGCCATGGGTAGGCAGGAATTATAGTTCCATCAGCTCCTATATTTCCCATTTGATTGATTGCTATAACTACAGGGGCTAAAGATTCTGTACCAGCATTGCTAAATTCTGTATAATTAACTATCCCTGTCATAACATAAGCAAATGTTATATATAAAATAGTACAAATTAATAGCGAACCCAATATACCTATAGGCATATTTTTCTTAGGATTTTTAGCTTCTTGTGCTGCTGTTGATACGGCATCAAAACCTATATAAGCAAAAAACATTATTCCGGCAGCTCTTAATATTCCACTCCAGCCAAAATCTCCAAACTTACCGGTGGTATTGGGTGGTACTAAAGGGGTTAAATTTTCAGGATTAATATATTTAAAACCTAAGGCAATAAATATTAATACAATAGAAACTTTAAGTATAACTATAAAATTATTGAATGAAGCAGACCCCTTAGTTCCTCTCATTAAAACCAATGACATAGCAATTACAATAAAGGCAGCAGGTAGATTTATAATTCCTCCTTCAAAGGGTGTTTTTAATAATTCTACAGGGAAATGAATATTAAAACTCAGTAAAAATTGATTAAAATACCCTGTCCAACTAGAGGCAACTGCAGCAGATGCAACAGAATATTCTAAGACTAAATCCCAACCAATAATCCAAGCTATAAATTCTCCCATTGTAGCGTAGGAATAAGTATAAGCACTTCCTGCAACCGGTATCATGGAGGCAAATTCAGCGTAGCATAATCCAGCAAAAGCACATCCTATAGCCGCAATTAAAAAGGAAATCATAACTCCCGGTCCAGCATAATCCCCAGCAGCTTTTCCAGTAACGGAAAATAATCCTGCACCAACAATGGCTCCAACTCCCAAAGCAATTAAAGCTATGGGCCCTAAAGATCTCTTTAGATTTGATTTTGTGCCAGACTCTTCGATTATATTTTCAATGGGTTTTCGTTTGAATAACATATTAAGGCTTAATTATTTGTTACAAAAATATTTAAAAAATTAATAATAATTGCAATCTTTAAGTACTTTAATAATAATATTTGACTTTTTATATATAAATGAAAATCATGAATTAAGAATTTTTTCTATTTTTAAATTCATATATTTTAATATATAATAAAATATATGAAAATTAACTTCATGGAAAAATAAATATATATATCTAAGTATCATTAATTTAAATACTTAGATATGAGATTAAAAATTGAGATTTATAAGTATAAATAATGGCAAAATCTTGATAGATATTTGCCTAATAATTCTTTTATATATTTTATAAGAGTTTTGCCGATTCTTTATCTAAAAACCAATATAAAAATCCATTAGAAGGATTCACTTTTGCCGCAGGATATAATGTTTCAGAAGCAGATCTATTCTTTATAATTTCACTAACCTTTTCAGCTTTGTCTTTTCCTGTTACTAAAAAAGCAACGTGTTGTGCATTATTAATAACCTTTCCGCTAAGACTTATTCTTTGCATTCCTGTTTCAGGATGTTTAGCTACAACGCAATCATTTTCACTATTCCACAAATTCATTTGATCTGGAAATATGGATGCGGTATGACCATCATCCCCCATTCCTAATAGAATTAATTCAAAACAAGGAGTATTTTTATAAACTGCCAAATTACTATTTAAAAGTTTAGCGTATCTCTGGGCCTCAATAGTAGGATCATTTTCCCCTTGTATTCTATGAATATTTTGGTTTTGAATTTGGTGAATATTCTTAAACAAATATTTTTCAGTCATTCCATAATTACTCATTTCATTGTCGGGTGGAACGCATCGTTCATCTCCCCAATAAAAAGTAATTCTTCCCCAATCTAATTTTAGATTTTGTTTATTATTTTGAGACCAATAATTAAATAACTGTTTTGGCGTAGAACCACCGGATAAAGATATATTTATATGTGGATATACGGAAAGTAAATTTTGTAAGAACTTAGTGAAATTTTCACTAAGTTCATCAGATGTATTAAATATTTGAATATTTTCTTTTATCATAATTCACAATAATTTTCATCGTTGGACAAGTTTTTACATGGATAGCGAAAAGATTTATTTTCTCCTTCAATTAATCGATCTGCATTTTCAGGCCCCCAAGAACCTGCTGGATATCCGTAAAGCGGAGCTTCGGTATTATTTTTCCAAAAGTCTAACAACGGTTGAACAAATTTCCAAGTGGCTTCTAAAGCTCCACTATCAATATATAGTGTAGGATCTCCCATCATACAATCTAACAATAAACGTTCATATGCATCAGGCAAATAAACATTATGCAGTTGCGAGTAATGAAAATCCATATTTACGTTTTTAACTCTATAACCACTACCAGGAATTTTCATTTTAGTTTGAAACGATACTCCTTCATCCGGCTGTATTCTTAGAATTAATTGATTGTCATTGTTCTTATGAATTTCTTGTCCTGGAAATAAGTTTTGTGGAGCAGGGCGAAAATGTATAACAATTTCTGAAACTCTGGTTGGTAATCTTTTTCCTGTTCGAATGTAAAACGGAACATCTGCCCATCGCCAATTATCAATAAATAGTTTTAAAGCTACATAAGTTTCAGTTCTTGAATCTTTGGCTACGTCTTTTTCTTCTCTATATCCTTTATAATAATTTCCATTCGTATTTGAGGGTAGATATTGTCCACGAACTACATTTTTAAATAAATCATCGTCTTTCATAGGGCGAAGAGCCTGAAAAACTTTTAGTTTTTCATTTCTTATGGAGGTTGCATCAATAGACATTGGTGGCTCCATAGCTACAAGTGCTAACAATTGCATGAGGTGGTTTTGAACCATATCTCTTAATGCTCCTGAATGATCGTAATATCCTCCTCTATTTTCAATACCTATACTTTCAGCGGCTGTTATTTCAACGTGATGAATATAATTTCTATTCCAAAGGGGTTCATAAATTCCATTTGCAAATCGTGTGACTAATAAATTTTGTACGGTTTCTTTTCCTAAGTAATGGTCTATTCTATAGATCTGTTCTTCTTTATAATCCTCTTTTAAAATAGAATTGAGCTCAATGGCAGATTTTAAATTTGTTCCAAACGGTTTTTCAATTATAATTCTTCTAAAGCAATTATTTTCAATATTTAATCCTTCGGCAGCTAAATATTTTGGTATTACTCCATAAAGTGATGGAGGAGTAGATAGATAAAATATATAGTTTCCTTGTGTATTTTCATTTTTATCAATTTCGTCCAATCTTAAAGTCAACTGGGAATAGTCTTTAGATTCTGCTGTATTGATAGGTAAATAATGTAAAATATTACAAAATTTATTTAGCTCATCTTCATTTTCAGGCTTAAGTCCCGAAAATTTCAAGATTCCTTCTTTCATTTTTTCACGAAATGAATCGTCTGTAAATGGTGTTCGAGAAACTCCCAGAACAGAAAATTTTTCTGGTAAAGAATTTTGCTTATAAAGATCAAAGATTGCTGGAATTAACTTTCTATATGTTAAGTCTCCTGATGCGCCAAAAATAATTAATATCTGATTGGCAATTTTGTTAGTCGGCATGCTAATAAATTATGTTTTAAATGTAGCTGTAAAATTTATTTTTAATCTTTTTTAATCTCATGACCTCCAAACTGATTTCTCATAGCCGCTAGTAATTTCATTGCAAAAGATGATTCTTGCCTAGAAGCAAATCTTGTAAATAGAGATGAAGTAATTACATGTGCCGGTACATTAAATTCCATAGCTGCTTCTACAGTCCATCTACCTTCTCCACTATCTTGAACGTAATCCTTAATGCCATCTAAATTTTCATTGCCATCTAAAGCATTACCAATAAGCTCTAATAACCAAGATCTTACTACGGAACCTTGCATCCAAACACGAGAAACTTTTTCTAAATCCACATTATAAGGGGAATTTTTCATAATCTCAAAACCTTCTGCATAGGCTTGCATCATTCCATATTCTATACCGTTATGAATCATCTTAACCATATGCCCAGAACCTACTTCTCCACAACGTAAATATCCATTTTCTGGGGCTAATGATTTGAATATAGGCTCAGCAAAATCGCAAGGTTCTTTTTCACCTCCATACATTAAACAATAACCATTTTGAAGTCCCCATACGCCTCCACTTGTACCGCAGTCTAAATAATAGATTCCTTTTTCTTTTAATTTTTTTCCTCTACGAATTGAATCTTTCCAAAAACTATTTCCACCATCAACAATAATATCCCCTTGATCCAGTAATGTAAGCAGTTCATCAATATTTTCATCTACAGGTTTGCCTGCAGGTACCATTAACCATACTAATTTTCTGCCTTCTAGTTTATCAACAAGATCTTTTACGCTATTTGCTGGTATTGCTCCTTTCTTACATACATCGTCAATTTCTTTTTGTGTAAGATTGTAAGCTACAACTTCATGATTTTGATTTAATAATCGCTCTACCATTTTCCCACCCATCTTACCAAGACCTATAAATCCTATTTTCATAATTTATATTTGCTTTAATTTTTATTTGTAATACAAGTTAACAAAAATCATGCATATAAAATATGAATTCAAGTAACTTTTTTTATAATCTTATATTCAAAAAAATTGAATTTTTATAAATTATATTAATATTTTAAAATAAAAAAGTCTAACATTGTAATGTTAGACTTTACGATATATATGATTCGTTTATTTAATCCAATTCGGTTTTAATAATATTTTGTGATCTTTCTGGTCCTACAGATATTAAATGAATTTTAATTCCTAAAAAATCTTCAATAAATTGCAAGTAATTCTGAGCTGCTAGTGGTAAATCTTCAAATTTTTTAATTTTTGAAATGTCTTCTTTCCAGCCTTCTAAATCTGTATATGTTGCATTATATTTAGATAATTCTTCAGTCGTTGAAGGAAATTTATCAATATTATCTCCTTCTGGAGTTTTGTAAGATGTACATACTTTAATATTATCAAAACCACTTAAAACATCTAGTTTTGTAATAACTAAATGAGTTATTCCATTAATCATACAGGAATAACGCAATGCAACTAAATCTAGCCATCCGCATCTACGAGGACGTCCGGTTGAAGCTCCATATTCATGACCTACCTTTCTCATTTGCTCACCGGTTTCATCTTCTAATTCTGTAGGGAAGGGACCATTTCCTACTCTAGTGCAATATGCTTTTGATACTCCTATTAAATTTTTCAGACGGGTGGGTGGAACACCTGTACCTATGCTAACACCTCCTGTAGTTGGAGAGGATGAAGTAACATAAGGATAGGTTCCAAAATCTACATCTAGCATTAAGGCTTGAGCTCCTTCAAATAAAACATTTTTATTTTCACAGATAGCTGTATTTAATTCATACTCACAATCAATAATTCTAGGCTTTAATTTATCAGAAAAGTCTAAATATTGATTATATATTTCTTGAAAGGACAATGGCTCTTTATCAAATAATTTTTCGAACAAGGCATTTTTTACAATTAAGTTTTGTTTAATTTTTTCTTTTAAAATATCTTTATTTAAAAGATCGATTGCCCTTATTCCTACTCTTGCTACTTTGTCTTCATAACAAGGTCCTATACCTCTTTTGGTAGTGCCTATAGGTGTATTGCCAACTGCTTCCTCTCTATATGTATCTAATAATATATGATAAGGCATAATTATATGTGCTCTACTGCTAATAAATACATGATCTGCTGACAATCCTTTTTTTTCAATTTGAGAAATTTCATCTAAAAATGCTTCTGGATTTACGACAACACCATTTCCGATAATACATTTACCTTTGCATTGCAATACTCCTGAGGGAAGAAGGTGTAAAACAAATTTATTTTCTCCTACATATACAGTGTGACCAGCGTTATTTCCTCCTTGATATCTAACTACATAATCCGATTTCTCTGCTAAAACATCAGTAATTTTTCCTTTTCCTTCGTCGCCCCATTGCAGACCGACAACAACGTACGTTGACATATTGGTTGAATTTTGTTTGTTATCTTAATTTTTAATAGGAAAGAAATTATTTTAGTTGGGTTCTTTCCTTACAAAATTAATAGAATATTATTAATTATAATTAGTTTAATTTAAAAAATTAAAAAACGTAAATTTATCTTGTTACATACTTACCATAGGGTAATTTACTAAGTAAATATAGCACTAAAATTGAAAAAAATATTGTACAAATGAATGTTATTGGTATGGATAGATAAGGATTAAAAGAATAATATGCTAATCCAGCTTTAGCAAGTAAATCCATAATAAGCACATGAATTAAATAAATTCCAAAACTATAATTATTAACTATAGACAAAAGTCTTATTTTTTTATTTAAATACGGTATATATAAAAATAATAAAAATATAGAAATTGTTTGTAGTAAATCCCAAGGTTTAATTTTTTGAATAGGTGAATTTTTAATAATTGAAGAATAATATGTATCTATACAAATAATCAAATACGAAATTAAAAAGACTGAAATAAGTATTAAAAAATAAAATCTTTTTTTCCCATCAAAATTAAACTTATTGTTTGTTAAATAATATCCTAAAACTAAATATCCAAGAGATTCTGAAAAAAAACTAATATTGACATCTGTTTTTAGAAAATCAATAGGTAAATTTTGTATTAAATAATTTAATAAACATATTAAAAGAAAATATAGTTGTTCTTTTTTATTGCTATTAATAATCCATTTGTTAAAAATTGGAAAGATTAAGTATATTCCAATTAACATATATATGTACCACATCTGATATGATGCACCGTATGCCAATTTATTTTGAACATAATCTAATATAAATTTTAAATTGAGTTTAGATGAGTCTTTATATATAATTCTAACTAAATTATATATAATATATATTATACTCCAAAAAATAAATGGGAATAGTATTCTTACTAATCTTCTTTTTGTAAAGTTTTTCCAATTATAGTTTTTTCCTAGTATAAGCGCGCCTGTAATCATTATAAAGCATGGAACTGAAAATCTACCTAAATTGATATACAAATTAGAAGCCCACCAATGCATATCAGAAACCTTTCCAAAATTATAAAACATTTGAGATGCAACATGCAACAAGACTACTGCTAAAGTTGCAATTGCCCTTAAATTTTCAATCCAAATAATGTGATAATTATTTTTTAAAATTTTTGCCATTAGGTAAATTATAATATGAATGCATATTAATCTTTACTAACTGGATATTTTTCTGTAAAGCAACCAAAACAATGGTTTTTACTACCTAGAATTTCATAAAGATTTTCAAGAGATAAAAAATCCAGCGAATTAACATTCAAATAGTTTTTAAGCTCTTCTTTAGACTTTTGAGAAGATATTAGATGGGTTTTATCTGGTGTATCTATTCCTAAGTAACAGGGTGCAATAATTGCGGGGGATGCACTTCTAAAATGTATTTCTGTTGCACCTGCTTCTTGAAGAATTTTTACGAGTCTTTTGGACGTTGTACCTCTAACAATGCTATCATCAATTATAATAATTCTCTTCCCTTTTATTTCAGATTCAATAGGATTAAGTTTTAAATTAACAACCCTTTCTCTCATCTCTTGAGTAGGCACAATAAAGGATCTACCAATATAACGATTTTTTATAAGAACAGGCATAAATGGAATTTTAGAAGCTTTTGAATATCCTATAGCAGCAGGAATACCTGAATCTGGAACTCCAATTACTAAATCTGCTTCAACAGGACTTTGCTCGCATAATTTTTCACCACTTTTTTCGCGTACTTTATATACTTCTATATTTTCAATAATTGAATCCGGACGTGCAAAATATATATATTCAAAAGAACATATTCTACGAATTGGATTTTCATAAATCATTTCAGATCTTAATCCATTTTTGTCAACAATTACCATTTCTCCAGGCATTACGTCTCTTAAATATTGTGCTCCTACTCCATCTAAGGCACAGGACTCTGAAGCAAATACATAAGTGTTTTCATCAATTACTCCAATGCACAAAGGTCTAATACCATTGGGATCTCTAAACGCCACTAATTTTTCTTTAGTTAGTGTTAATACAGAAAATGCACCTTTTAAATATTTAGCAGATTCTTTTATTGCATTTTCTAAGCCATTACTTAAATGTTTTTGAAGTAATCGAAGCATTACTTCAGTGTCTGAGGTTGCTAAAAAATTAACGCCTTCTTTTTCTAAACGATTTCTTAATTCATCGATACCAACCAAATTCCCATTATGTACAATGGATAATATAGTTCTATCGTACTCATTTTTAGCAAATAGGGGTTGATAATTGTATCTTTTTTTATCACCGGCAGTTGTATATCGATTATGACCTATGGCAGCATTTCCCTGATAATTTTCAGTATCTTCTACAGATTTGAAAGCATCTAATACCAAGCCGCTTTGTTTAACTGTATATATAGTACCCTCTTTTAAGACCGAAAAACCACAGGCCTCTTGACCTCTATGTTGCAAGGCGAATAATCCAAATTGAACAAGTGAAAATGTATCTATATTTTTAGTAGAATAGACTCCAAATACTCCACATTCTTCTTCTGGAGAATCAAATAAAATATTTTCACTTTTTCTAAATCTATTTCTTTGATAATAATTTTTATCCATTGATTATAAATATTCAAATAACAATTTTAAGACAATAAATAACTGTACTTATAAAAGTAAGCTCAAAATATTTATAGAACTGTTTTAAGTCTATTTAAAATTTCATGGTAGGCATCTTCAACTTTCCCTAAATCTCTCCTAAATCTATCTTTATCTAATTTCTCTAATGTATCCTTGTCCCATAATCTACATGTATCAGGACTAATTTCGTCTGCTAATATAATTTCTCCCTTTGAATTTTTTCCAAACTCAATTTTAAAATCTACTAAGATGATATTAATTTTATCAAATAAATCTTTAATTAACTCGTTTATTTTGTGTGTAATTCTAAAAATTTCATCTAATTCGCTGTAAGTAGCAACTCCTAGTGCAACTGCGTGATCATTATTAATCAATGGATCTTCTAATTCGTCTTTCTTATAACAGATCTCTGTGATTACTACTGGAGATTTAGTTCCTTCTTCTATTGCTAATCTTTTTGCCATGCTACCAGCAATATAATTGCGAATAATAACTTCTAAAGGTATAATTGAAACCTTTTGAACTAACTGTTCTCTATCGCTCAATTTTTTTATAAAGTGTGTAGGAATACCTTTCTTTTGTAAGTATTCAAATAGTAATGTAGTTATTTCATTGTTTATTACCCCTTTATCTGTAATTGACCCTTTTTTCTGAGCATTAAAAGCGGTAGCATCATCTTTATAATGTACAACTACTTTATCTGTATGTTCAGTTGCATAAATTTGTTTTGCTTTGCCTTCGTAAAGAAATTCTTTTTTTTCCATTATTTGAAAGAAATTTTTAACGGTAATTATTATTTTTTATTATTTTTAAAATAATCAACACCATTTTTAAATATGTTGTGATAATTGGCCCCTGGTATATTTTTAATTAGTCCTGAGTTAAATCTTTCTGGATGTCCCATTCTCCCATATATCTGTCCGCATTTACTTGTTATACCTTCAATAGCATAGGTAGATCCATTGGGATTAAATGGCATTTGTAGAGAGGGTTTTCCATTAGAATCAATATATTGGGTAGCTATTTGATCATTTTCTAATAAATTTTCAATTGTTTTATCATTAGCATAAAAACGTCCTTCTCCGTGTGAAACAGGTATAGTAAAAGTTTGATCTTTCATTCCTTTCAACCATGGGCTTCGGTCTGAATGTACTTTAATTGTAACCATTTGTGATATATGCCTTCCTATAAAATTATGGGTAAGAGTTGGCGAATTTTCATCTACATCTTGTATTCTACCATAAGGTAATAAACCAGATTTTATTAAGGCTTGAAATCCATTACAAATTCCTAAAATAAGTCCACCTCTTTCTAATAATCTGTGTACAGCATTTTTTATGCTTTCATCTTTCAAAATTGAAACCATAAATTTAGCAGAACCATCCGGCTCATCTCCAGCAGAAAATCCACCAGGTAACATTAATATATGTGCATCCTGTAATTGAGTTTCAAAATTTAAAATTGATTCTCTAAGAAGATTAAAATTAAGATTGTTAATGATTACAGAACTTACACTAGCTCCTTCTTCTTGAAATACTTGTATGCTTTCGTACTCACAATTCGTTCCAGGAAAAATTGGTATTACTACTTTGGGTTGAATTGAATTTGAGTTACTTTGAATAGTTTTTCCCGAATTCAAATTTTGAATTTTTATTTCTTCAAAATTTTTATCTTGAGATTTATTGGAAATAAATATAGGTTCTAAGGTTTTCTCATAACTTTTTTTAAGTTTAGAAATATTGTATAAAATAGAGTTTACGCTAAATATATCACCACTGGTAACTACTCCTATTTTAGTTAGGTTTGGATGATTAATTTCATTTTTACTCTCAATTAATAATGAACCTACAATACATTTTTTATTTGGAATTTCAACTTTAAAACCTAAATCATTCCCTAATGCCATTTTGGCTAATTCAATAGCGGGATGTGAATTTTTTATGGTTTTTATAGCTTTTACATTTCCTTGAATAACTTGTTGATGTATGAAACTATATACATTTTTCAATTGTTCATAATTAGGCATTTCATCCTCGTTAGCTATATGATCAAATAAATAAATATAATTTCCTTCATTTTTTAATTCAGATGATATTATATTTTCTTTACTACCTACAGAACAAGCAAAAGATATTAATGTGGGCGGTACGTTTATGTCTTTAAACGTTCCTGACATACTATCTTTTCCTCCAATAGCTGGACATTCAAAAGCTAGCTGAGCTTGCAAAGCACCTAATAATGAAGCAAAAGGTTTTCCCCATTTTTCTGGATTATGTCCTAAACGCTCAAAATATTCTTGAAAACTAAATCTTATATTTTTATAGTCTTCTCCTAAAGCTACAATTTTGGCTACAGATTCCACAACGGCATAGGCTCCTCCATGTAATGTGCTTTTTTTAGATATTTCAGGAGAAAATCCCCAAGTGGCAAGGGATACAGTCGTTGTATTACCTTTTAACAATGGAAATGTATGAACACTTCCTTCGGCTGGTGTTATTTGATTTTTTCCTCCGAGAGGCATAAGTACAGTCGTTCTTCCAACAGTACTGTCAAACTTTTCAATCAAGCCCTTTTGTGAACAATGATTTAATGATTTTAATTCGTTTTCAAAGTATTCTTCTGTAAAATTTATTATTTTATTATCAAAAATCTTATCATTAATATTTACTGAAACTTGATTTTCTTTTGTTGCTCCATTACTATCTAAAAATGTTCTTGATAATTCAACTATTTTTTGACCTCTCCAGATCATAGTTAAAGTTTGATCGGACGTTACTTTAGCTGCTTCAACAGCTAAAAGATTTTCCTGCTGTGCGAGATGAATAAATTTATCTACATCTTTAGCCTCTACTACAACAGCCATTCTCTCTTGAGATTCTGAAATTGCTAGTTCAGTTCCATTAAGCCCCTCATATTTAACTGGAAGTACATCCAAATTAATTTCTAATCCTTCTGCAAGCTCTCCAATAGCAACGGAAACTCCACCTGCACCAAAATCGTTACATTTTTTAATTAATTGAGTTACTTCTTTATTCCTAAAAAATCTTTGGATTTTTCTTTCTTGAACAGCGTCTCCTTTTTGAACTTCTGCGCTTAATGTATGAATAGATGTCTCGTCATGTACTTTAGATGATCCTGTCGCTCCTCCTACTCCATCTCTCCCTGTTTTTCCTCCTAAGACAATTATTCTATCACCTTCAACAGGTTTTTCTCTTCTAACCCAATTCTGAGGTACAGCCCCCACAACCATACCTACTTCCATTCTCTTAGCTTTATACCCTTCCTCATATATCTCCGATATATGAGAAGTTGCTAATCCTATTTGATTCCCATAAGACGAATATCCATTGGCTGCTCCTTGTGTTATTTTCTTTTGTGGTAGCTTATCTGGTAAAGTATTATCAAATGCTTCTAATGGATTTCCTGAGCCAGAAATCCTCATGGCTTGATATACAAAAGCTCTGCCACTTAATGGATCTCGAATTGCTCCGCCAATACATGTAGATGCTCCCCCAAAAGGCTCAATTTCAGTGGGATGGTTATGAGTTTCATTTTTAAATAATAGATACCAAGGTTCCTTTTTACCATCCACATCCACATCTACTTTTATAGTGCATGCATTTATTTCTTCTGAAATAACTAGGTCATCCAATTTACCATTTTTTAGAAAATATCTTCCGGCTATAGTTGCTAAATCCATTAATGTGATTGGTTTATTGTCTCTACCCAATTCACTTCTTAAGGATAAATATTTTGAAAAAATTGATTCTAATGTATTTTTAAAATTTCCAACAAAACTTATATTTTTTAATTCAGTCATAAAGGTTGTATGACGACAATGATCACTCCAATAAGTATCTAATACTTTAAGCTCAGTTTCAGTTGGATTTCTATTGATTTGATGAAAATAATTTTGAATAAATTTTAGATCATCAAGGTCAAAAGCGAAATTATTTTCATGATAGAACCTTTCTAATTCTTGTTGATCTAATTGAATAAAATTATCATAAATTTTTACATTAGAAGGAGGTTGTGAATATGAATCTTGTAGAACAGTTAAATCTTTCTCTCTACTATCAACTGGATTAATTAAATATTTTTTTATGGATTGCAGATCAAATGAACCTTTAATGCAATATAATTTCCCTGTTTTAACTTTACAATTTACATTTCCAGTTAATATTGAAATTAATTGTTGTGCTGAATCGGCTCTTTGATCATACTGACCTGGCATATATTCTACGGCAAAACAATCTTCTTGAACAGGAATATTTTCATAACATATGTCGGTAATTTTATCAGAAAATATAGTATTTAAAATTTGAGTATACTCCTTATCTGTTACATTAAAAATATCATAAATGAGATATACTTTTAAATAATTGATAGAATATATGTCTTTTATTTCCGTAAATAATTTTTGGCTTTCAAAGTCAAAATCATTTTTTTTTTCTATAAATATTCTTTTGTTCATTTAATAAATTTCAATCTTTATAATAAAAATAGATTAACTTACAAATGGACAAAAGAATTACCCATTTGTAGTGACAAATTTAAGGTTTGCCGTAGAAACACCCATCCTTATTATGAGCTTATACAAATGATAAATTTAATTTAGGTTGCTTACAAATATACTTTTATTTTTTCCATTTATGGATATATTTAATCATAAATTATTCCAAAAAATTTGAATAAATAGTTACATATCATTTAATAGAAACTTATTATTAAATTATAATAATTAATTTTGATATTTTATGCTTCACGTCCAAAAAAATAAGATATTGAAAAGGCTAAGTTAGTTGTAGAATTTTGTTTGGGATAGAATCTATAAGTATCTGTTAAGCCATAATTATAACGTAGACTAAATTCAAATTTTCTCCTTATACTAATACCAGCACCAATACCTAGAGACAAATCAAACTTTGTAGAACCTCCAAACTCTAAATCATCTAAATATTTATTATTCTCACTTAAAATATATCCAAACTGTGGTCCTGCTTCTATGAAAAATTCGTGATTGGTTTTCATATGACAGGCACATCCCTGTCTAGACATAAATATTTGATCTGGAAAATAATATTTTAACAATAGATTTATGTTTAAATAATTTTGATAAAACTTTATTAAATGATTATCTTTATTTTGTTCGCCCCCTTGTTGGGAATAAAATAATTCAGGTCTAAGAAAAAATCTGTCATTATAATCATTCATAGGAACTTGAGAAAAAAAACCTATCCCTAAACCAAAATTTCTTATTTTTGAATCTTCATGTACATTGGTTACATTCGTGAATTGTAAATTAGTCTTAACACCAAAACGATTTTGAGCTTGAGATTTTACGTTAAAAAAACTTATAACGAATAAATTAAGCAATATGAATTTGTTTTTCATAATATTTGGCAATAATTTCTTTAGTTTGTGGCAAAAATATAATTAAAAAAATAAACATGTGTATATTATTAATTATAATAAAGAATAAATATTATGATTTAAAATTATTTACATTATAAAAATAAATATATTAATTAATAATTTTTAATAAATACCTTCAATTATTGAGTAACAAATAAATTTATATAAGTTTAGATAAATATTTATTATGTTTGTAAACATAAATTTATATATTATAAGATTGTGAAAAATTCAGAAATTATAGATCAATTAAATCAAATTTCTAAGAATACGCTTATAGAAACATTAGGAATTAAATTTATTTCTTTTACAGAAGATAGCTTAATAGCAGAATTAGAAGTATGCTCTAAAGTTTTACAACCTATGAATTTTTTACACGGAGGAACATCTTTAGCATTAGCTGAAACCATAGGTTCTTGCTTGTCTATGACCACTACTAATTTAGATGAAAATTATGTTTTTGGTTCTGAAGTGAATGGTTATCACCTAAAACCAGTTAAAGAAGGTAAAATTATAGCCATAGCTACATTTATACATAAAGGAAGATCAACTCAAGTTATAGAAATTAATATTTTTAATGAAATTGAAGGTAAAAAATTTAAAAATTGTTTTGTTACAATGATTAATAGAATTGTAAAAAAGGACAGAATTAAATAATTAATATTGAGTAATCTGTATGTATAAATTACCATTTGCAATAATACGTTTGCCTAAATGTTCAAAATATTTTCTAATTGAAAATGATAAAAATGGTTCTAATTTATACACTTTCAATTCCTTTAATAATTCTAAACAATATAAACTTTCATATCATAAATTAATTGAAATTGAAAGACCTGAATTTAAAAATTTAAATTTCTCGTTACGCGACAGTGAAGATGTAAAGATTCTAAAGAAAAGTGATTATATCTCGCTAGTAAATAAAACAATTGATAATATTAAAAACAGTAATGCTTTAAAAATTGTAATATCTAGAAATTTATGGCTTCCAAGATTAAATATTAATCCAATTAATTCTTTCTTGGCATTGTGTGATGCTAATCCAAACTCTTTCTGTCATTTAAGTGTGTGGAACAATGACGAGATTTGGATCGGTTCAACTCCTGAAATTTTAGGATATTATAACAACTCTATTTTTAAAACTATGGCATTGGCAGGCACTTTACCCAACAAAAATTCATACCATTGGAGTGAAAAAGAAATTTATGAACAGAAATTAGTTTCTGATTATATAATTCAAACCCTAAAAATTTACTGCGATAATATATCAATATTAGGTCCAGAAACCTATGGTCTTAATCACATTAAACATCTAGTTACTCATTTTTCTTCTCAAATAAAAAATGATAAATCTATATACGAATTAATAAACGCTTTGCATCCTACACCTGCCGTTTGCGGATTGCCTTTAAATTTAAGTAAAAAATTCATTGATGAAAATGAAGGCTATGATAGAGATTTTTACGCAGGATTTATTGGGGTAGAAGATGTTAATTTTAAGCAATATTTTGTAAATCTAAGATGTGGAAAACTATTTAGTAATGGAGCATTACTTTATGTTGGTGGTGGAATTACCGCACAAAGCATCCCTGAAAAGGAATGGTTGGAAACTGAAATGAAATCTAAAATTATCGTTGATTGTTTATTATAAGAAAAGCCAAAAAATTAATTTTGGCTTTTTTATTATTGTATCCACTCAATATCTGTATCTATAAAAATTAAATTTAAAGGTCTAAATAAAGACTCAGAATCTTTTGCAAATATAAATTTAATTTTATTAGCTGGAACTGTCATAAATACTGTTGATTGGTTTCCCCCAATTACATCAATTTCATCAATCAATGACCATACAAATACTTCAAAAGGCATTTGTGCAGGTAGCAAGATTAATCCAGGATAAGTTTTTTCATAATCTAGATAATCCCTATCTGCTGGGTGTGGTTTATAAAATATATCATATTCATTTGAGTAATCATTGTACACCTGACTTATATATTGCTGTTGGGCAGAGGAATTAGTTGTGCCGATTATTATTAAATTCTTTTTGGATTATTTATTAAATAATTCACTGAATTTTTATTTGTCGAATTTTGTTAATTTATAAAATAAATTTTGTTTTTCTAAGGGTAATGAGTTTAATAAATCTAAAGGAGAAATATTTTTTACATTCATATTCATCACTTGAGATTTAATATAGCTACTTTGTGTTTCTAGCTAATTCTTATCTTGCATAAAATAAGTGTAGTTAGGTAAAGTAGACATATAATAAGGCCATGTAGATGAATCAAATTTAGGCAATACTGCTTTAGGATTTGAAAATAATCATTATTAATATTTAATTAAAAAAGCCTCTTAAATTAAGAGGCTTTAAAATATAATTTTTGTTTATTAGATATGTTTATTCATTTACTAAATCAGAGTTGTTTTCACTATCTTTAATTTCTTCTTCAATTTCTACACCTTCTTCCTTTTCAATTTTTGTAATTGCAGCAATTTCATCGTTTTTTCTAAGATTGATCAGTCTTACTCCTTGTGTATTTCTGCTCATAACTCTTAATTCTTCTACAGACATTCTAATTGCAACTCCGGATTTATTAATGATCATTAAATCATTATCATCAGAAACTTTTTGAATAGCTATCAATCCTCCAGTTTTTTCGGTAATATTTAATGTTATTACCCCTTTTCCTCCTCTATTCGTAATTCTATAAGCATCTGCATGGGTTCTCTTTCCAAATCCTTTTTCAGATACAACTAACACTGTATCTTTTTCTGGATCTGAAATGATTACCATTCCAATAACTTCATCCTTTTCATCTCCAAGTGTAATTCCTCTTACCCCTGATGCATTTCTTCCTATGGATCTAAGTTTTTCTTGTGGAAATCTAAGTGCTTTACCATATAAGGTTGCCAACATAATTTCATCGTTCCCAGAAGTTAAACTTGCGCTAATCAATGTTTCACCATCTCTAACGTTTATTGCATTAATTCCGTTAGATCTTGGCCTTGAATATGCTTCAAGGGATGTTTTTTTTATGGTTCCTTTTTGAGTTACCATTACCACAAAAGTATTTCGGATATATTCTTCATTTTTTAAATCATGAGTCAGTATATAAGCTTTTACTTTATCGTTAGACTCAATATTTATTAAATTTTGAATTGGTCTACCTTTAGATGCTTTTGATCCCTCGGGCACTTCATATACACGTAACCAAAAACATTTGCCTTTTTCAGTAAAGAATAGCATATACTGATGTGCAGTTGCTGAAACTACATATTCAAGGAAATCTTCATCTCTGGTAGATGCTGCCTTATTTCCTATTCCTCCTCTTGATTGAGTTTTATATTCAGAAAGTGAAGTTCTTTTAATATAACCCATTTTAGAAATAGTTAATACTACTTTCTCATCAGGTATAATATCCTCAATACTCATTTCTCCACCAGCAAAATTAATTTCAGTACGTCTTTCATCTCCATACTTTTTCTTAATTTCCTGCAATTCTTCTTTGATTATTTGAAAACGTAGTCCTTCATCATTAAGAATGTTATTCAAATATTCAATCTCTTTCATGATAGCCTCATACTCCTCTCGGATTTTATTTAACTCCATTCCGGTTAGACGAGCCAATCTTAAATCTAAAACTGCTTGAGCTTGAATTTCAGACAATTCAAATTCTTGAATTAATCCTGACTTAGCTTCACTTGGATTCGAGCTATTTCTAATTATTTTAATGGCTAAATCTAAAGAATCTTGAGTGGCTATCACTTTCATAAATCCTTCTAGAATATGTGCTCGCTCTTGTGCTTTTCTTAAAAGATAATTGGTTCTTCGAACGACAACATCATGCCTATGTTCAACAAAATGATGAATAATATCTTTTAAATTTAGTTGAACCGGTCTACCTTTCACTAAGGCTATATTATTAACGCTAAAAGAAGTTTGTAAAGCCGTATATTTATAAAGCAAGTTTAAAACTACATTTGGAATTGCATCATTTTTTAAAATGTAGACAACTCTCATTCCCTTTCTATCGGACTCATCTCTTATTTCGGAAATTCCTTGTAATTTATCTTCTTTAATTAATTCTGCAGTACGTGCAATCATATCTGCTTTATTCACTTGATAAGGAATTTCTGTAACTATAATTGCCTCTCTACCGTGTACTTCTTCAAAATTCGCTCTACCCCTTAAAACAATTCGTCCTCTTCCTGTTTCAAAAGCAGATTTTACTCCTTCATATCCATAAATAATTCCGCCGGTTGGGAAATCTGGAGCCTTAATATATTGCATTAAGTCTTCAATGGTTATTTCTCTATTTTCAATGTAAGCACAAATAGCATCAATAGATTCAGATAAATTGTGTGGTGCCATATTAGTCGCCATTCCCACCGCTATTCCTGATGCTCCATTAATTAACAGATTAGGAATACGAGTTGGCATAACTTTAGGCTCTTCTAAAGTATCATCAAAGTTTAACTGAGTATCAACCGTATCTTTATCTATATCTGAAAGTATATCTTCTGAAATCTTTTTTAATCTTGCCTCCGTATATCGCATTGCTGCTGGTGGATCACCATCAATGGAACCATAGTTTCCTTGTCCATCTACCAATTGATATCTCATCGACCATTCTTGAGCTAAACGTACCATAGTATCGTATACGGAAGAATCTCCATGTGGATGGTATTTTCCCATAACTTCCCCTACAATTCTTGCCGATTTTTTATAAGAACTACTTGAGGTAACTCCTAGTTCATGCATTCCAAATAAAACTCTTCTATGTACGGGTTTTAATCCATCTCTTACATCAGGAAGAGCTCTAGAAACTATTACAGACATGGAATAGTCTATGTAAGATGATTTCATCTCATCCTCAATGTTTATAGGAATTAACTTTTCCCCTTCTCCTGTCATATGATTTATTATTTATTATAAATGATAGCTTGTAAAAGTACTCTTTTTTATATAGATAAACAAGGCAAAAAATCCTATTAGTTTAGATTAAATTAAATCTTTTTATGTTTTTTATTTATTTATATCTTTGATAGATGAAAAAGATTATTTTTATTTTCTTTACTGTTTCCTCGTATTTTTCTATAGGACAAGTAAATAGTGACGAATGCCGAAAATTCACCATCGGCGAATTTAACAATATAAATAATGAAAATCTAACTCTAAATTCAGTTATTATTCGAAACAAAAATAAACAACTGGAAATAGTTAATGGGGTTAAATCTAATAAGAATATAAGATGGTTAAACGACTGTGATTACATTTTACTCTTTGATAAAAAAGAAGCTAAAAAGGATCCTTTTAAAAAATTTATAAATGACAATGGTGGTATATCTATATCACCTGAGAAAATTGAAGGCAATACACTTTATTATAAGTCATATTACTTCGATGGTAAGAGAGGTGTTAAAGGTAGTGGAAAGCTAATTAAAACGAGTAGTAATCCCGAATTTAGATAATTTAATTTATAAAAAAAGATGGATATAAAATCCATCTTTTTTTTATAACATATTATTGATTCTTTAGTTTCTTTTTCTTTTTTTTCTTAAAATAATCGTAAGAAAAATATGCAATTAAAAGAACAATGAAATAGGGTAAGTAACTAGTTTTATCTTTGGGTAATGTATCGGTATTTGGAATTTTAAACATTCGATCCCATCTTATTTTAAACTTGGCTTTATGTCCGTATCCGTCCACTTTTTCTCCCGAAGGTGTTTTAAATGTATTTTCAAACAATCCTTGGATACTTAACCAAGTAAATACAGGGGAACCTATTATATGATTTTCTGGAACATATCCAAAATATCTACTATCCAAAGAATTATCTCTATTGTCTCCCATCATCCAATAATAATTTTGTTTAATTGTGTAATTGTCTGTAGGGGTTCCATTTATGTAAAATTGATTACCAACTATCTTCAAATCATTATTTTCATATCTAGTAATTATATCTCTATACTGCTCAATATTTTCATGATTTAAATGTATAACATCACCTTTTCGTGGGATTTGGATAGGTCCATACTGTGATCTATTCCAATGCTTAGTGATTGGAAATATTGATTGAGCTGAATCAATTTTTCCGTAAGCATTGATCCTAAGATCTTGCACACCTACTTTGGCTATGTCTTGAGCAACAGAATCAACCGTATTTAAATTTTTAATTAAATTTAAATTTTCGGTAGTTAATCCTTCAAAAGTATATTTTCTTTTATCTCTTATTTCAGATTGAGTTTCAAAATAGGGAGCATACCCTAATAAATCATCTATTTTTTTTGGACTTATTCCTGATTCATTAGTATAAACGTTATATCTTCTTTGTTGCTCTTCGTCCTTTTTTATATTTTCAGGTTTACCATTTACATATAGATTTGCGTCTTTAATCTCCAAAATATCTCCTGGTACACCCACTGCTCTCTTAACGTAAGGATCTTTACGATCAATAGCCGTATGTAGGGAATCTGTAGGATAGTTAAAAACTACTATATCTCCTCTTTTGACATCCGTCCATCCAGGAAGTCTAAAGTAAGGAAGACGTATATTATCTATATAGGAGTTGGTTTGGTGCTGTGGCTTACTACTATCCCCTAAAGGTATTTTATTTTGTAAAAACGGCAATGCCACCGGGGTCATAGGTAATCGTATTCCGTATTTTATCTTATTAACAAAAAGAAAATCACCGACCAATAAGGTTCTTTCCATTGATCCGGTTGGAATCGTAAAAGGTTGAATAATGAAGGTATGAATAACGGTAGCAAATATAACAGCAAAAAGAACTGCTGAAATAAGAGTTTCCTTTCTTTCTATCTTACCGATATATTTGGTTTGTGGTGAATAATTTATATAGGCTAAAAAAATAAAAGAAAATAAAACAACGAGCAAAGCATCCATCCACGATCTTCTATTGTAATGACTGATAAAATCTACTAAAATTATTATGGTCATTATAGGTCCCACAATCGGAATAAACACTATAAAAATCCACCACCAAGGCCTATGGATGATTTTAATGGTAACTAATAAATTATATACAGGAATTAATGATTCCCAAGCTTTTCTACCTGCTTTTTGAAATAATTTCCATGTTGTTAAAAAATATAGAATATTGGTAATTATTCCAAAAATAAGGTAATATTGTAATAAATTCATCTAAAATAATTTTATAATCCTAACACATCCTTCATAGTGAAAATACCTTTTTTTCCTACTAACCATTTAGCTGCTACTAAAGCGCCTGAGGCAAAGCCTTTTCTAGAATGAGCGATGTGTTTTATTTCAATTTGATCTACTTCTGAGTTATATAACACTGTATGTGTTCCGGGAACATCTTTTTCTCTTTTAGCTTCAATGGCTAATTGATTACTTGAAGATTCAGAAGATAATTTCCAACCATCCATATGATAGATCGGTATAATTTCTTCTGCTAATGTTATAGCAGTACCACTTGGTGCATCTTTTTTTTCGGTGTGATGTATTTCTTCCAAACTAATTGTATAATCTGGATAATTTTGCATTAACTGAGCAATTCTTTTGTTTATTTCAAAGAATAAGTTAACTCCTAAGCTATAATTAGACGCATAGATAAATGCACCATTAACCTGACTACATATTTTCTCTACTTCAGGCAATCTATCTAGCCAAGCTGTAGTTCCACAAACAACTGGTATACCTAATTCTAAGCAAGCCACAACATTGTCATATGCTGTTTGAGGGGTGGAAAATTCAATGGCTACATCTGCTTCATTTATATTTTCTTTAGTCGGCATTTCTTCAAGTCTAGCAACTATTTGATCTCCTTGAGCTTCAGCTATTGTTTCTATAGCTTTTCCCATTTTTCCATAACCTACTAATGCTATTTTCATGAAATATTGTTTAAATTTTAAATATTAAAGTTTACTAAAAGTTAAAGCTAAATGCTAAGCCCAACTTTTGATTGTATAATACAGTATTTGGATCTTCAAGTATAACAGGTTTTATCGCAAGATCTTTATCCTTATCGAATATTGATAAATGTGCATCAACAGCAGCATCAACTATATTAAGTAGATAGGCTAATGTGGTGAGTACAATAGCATAATCTCTATTTCTTCTTTCTGTATCTTGTGCATTCGCCAATACTCGAGCATCAATTCCTTGCACTCCTGAAAACTCATGGGTTTTACCTGATAATTGAGCTAAATATGCTTTATGATACTTATTGTATCTATCGTCATAATGTTTTATAAAACCTACTCCGGTTGCAATTACTCCTAAAACTATAGGTGCCTTAATATATTTTCTATTATACATTTGTCCTAAACCGGGCAATATGGCTGAATATAAGGATGCTTTTAAAGGACTTCTGGTAAGGCTTTGCGTTAATGAATCAGTTCTATTGGTATTATTAATAATTAGATCTTCCTGAACAGAGATTAAGCTATCTTGCTTATACTGTTGAGATTTAACAATAGATATTGTTAAAAAAGAAAAAATTAAGAGTATAATTTTAATCATTACTTAATTTTCTAATATCTTTTGAATTCTTTGAAACTCTTCTTCGGAACTAAAATTAATGATTATTTTACCTTTACCTTTATCGCTTGCCTTAATTTCTACTTTATCTGTTTCAAAAAAATCTTCAAAAGTTTTTAATCCTTTTTTAAGTGAATTGGAGAGTTCTTTTTCCTTCTTTTCTTTTTTTTCTTTTGGATTTTTTATTGTCCTAATTAAGGCTTCCGTTTGTCTTACAGATAGTTGTTCTTTAACTACTTTTTCATATACAAATATTTGCTGTCCATGGTCTTCCAAAGAAATTAAGGCTCTTCCATGTCCCATAGATATAATATTATCTCTAATTCCAGTTTGAATAATTGGAGACAATTTTAATAATCTTAAATAGTTGGTAATTGTACTCCTATCTTTGCCTACTCTATGACTTAAATCTTCTTGGGTTATTTGAATTTCCTCAATCAATTTTTCAAAAGATAAGGCAACTTCAATAGGATCTAAATCTCTACGTTGAATATTTTCAACTAAAGCCATTTCAAGTAATTCCTGATCATTCGCTAAGCGTATAAAAGCAGGTAATTTTTTTAAACCCGCCATTTTAGAAGCTCTATATCTTCTTTCACCAGATATTAGATCGTACTTACTACCATTTTTTCGAACAGTGATAGGTTGTATAAGCCCGAGTTGTTGGATGGATATTGACAATTCTTTTAGTGCCTTTTCTTCAAAATTACTTCTTGGTTGATTAGGATTGGTAATTATATCCTCTAATGAAATTTCAACAATATTACCAACTAGTTCTTCAGCTCCTTTTTCCTCTGCTGAATTCACTTTTTTTGAATTTTCACTTAAAATTGCAGACAATCCTCTGCCCATAGCTCTTTTTTTATCCCCTGACATAAGTTTATTTAACTTCCTCTTTGTTTTTATTTAATACTTCTTCTGCTAATAAAATATAATTGATAGCCCCCTTACTTTCAGCATCATATTTTAGAATTGATTCACCAAAGCTAGGGGCTTCACTTAATCTTACATTTCTTTGAATCAAACTTTCAAATACCATGTTAGGAAAGTGTGTTTTTACTTCCTCCACTACCTGATTGGATAATCGTAATCTAGCATCATACATAGTAAGAAGTAAACCCTCAATTGTAAGTGTAGGATTATGCAATTTCTGAACACTGTTAATGGTATTTAATAATTTCCCTAGTCCTTCTAAAGCAAAATACTCGCACTGAATAGGAACTATCACAGAATCTGCAGCTGTAAGAGCATTTAATGTTATTAAACCTAAAGAAGGAGCACAATCAATGATTATATAGTCAAAGTCTGACTTTATATCTTGAAGCGCTTCTCTTAACATATACTCCCGCTTTTCCTTATCTACTAATTCTATTTCTGCAGCTACTAAATCAATATGCGCTGGAATTAATTTAACATTAGGAGATGTAGTATTTTGAATGGCTTCTTTAGCTTGGGCACTATGTTCTAAAACTTCATAGGTTCCTACTTCAACTTGATCAACATCTATCCCTAAACCAGAACTAGCATTTGCTTGAGGATCGGCATCTATTAATAGAACTTTCTTCTCTAAAACTCCTATTGCAGCTGCTAAATTAACAGCTGTAGTAGTTTTTCCAACTCCTCCTTTTTGATTTGCAATAGCAATAATTTTTCCCATTAGTTTTCAAAATTTCGAATGTAAAAATACGATTTTAAAATGTTATTTTATGAAAAAATTATTAACATTACAATTGTATATGCATTTTAGTCAGCTTTATTGAAGCACTATTTAACAATATAAATTGAAATAAAAAATTTTAATTACTACAAATAAAAAACCTCTCATTGATATGAGAGGCTTTTAATAAATATAATCTATTACAATTATACTTTTATTTCTACTTCAACTCCACTAGGTAATTCTAATTTCATTAGAGCATCTACAGTTTTAGAAGATGAACTGTAAATATCCATTAACCTTTTGTGAGAGTTTAACTGAAATTGCTCACGAGATTTTTTATTAACGTGTGGAGAACGTAACACAGTAAAAATTCTTTTGTGTGTAGGTAATGGAATTGGACCATTAACAACAGCACCAGTAGCTTTTACTGTTTTTACGATTTTTTCCGCTGATTTATCAACTAAATTATAATCGTATGATTTAAGTTTTATTCTAATTTTTTGGCTCATGTTTTTAATATTATGCGTTTGTACCCTTAGCTTTTGCTATTACATCATCTGCAACATTTTGTGGAGCTGCTTCGTAATGATCAAACTCCATGGTAGAAGTTGCACGTCCAGAAGATAATGTTCTTAAAGAAGTAACATATCCAAACATTTCAGATAATGGAACAAAAGCTTTAATAACTTTAGCATTATTTCTATCATCCATACCATTAACCGTAGCTCTACGACGATTTAAATCTCCTACAATATCCCCCATATATTCTTCTGGAGTTAATACTTCCAATTTCATAATAGGTTCCATAATTACAGGTTTCGCTTTTCTAGCTGCTTCTTTAAATCCTAATTTAGCAGCTAATTCAAAGGATAATTGATCGGAATCCACAGGGTGGAAAGAACCGTCTTTTAAAATGACTTTCATTCCATCAATTTCATATCCTGCTAAAGGTCCATTTTTCATGGCTTCTTTAAATCCTTTCTCTACAGATGGAACAAATTCTCTTGGAATATTTCCACCTTTGATTTCATTTACAAATTCCAATCCAACTTTACCTTCATCAGCAGGAGATAATTGAAACACAATATCAGCAAATTTACCTCTACCACCGGTTTGTTTCTTATAAACTTCGCGATGATCAGCAGATTGCATAAGTGCTTCTTTGTACTCTACTTGAGGTTGTCCTTGGTTAACTTCAACTTTAAACTCTCTCTTTAAACGATCAACAATAATATCTAAGTGAAGCTCTCCCATCCCTGAAATTACAGTCTGACCTGTAGTTTCATCCGTTTTTACTTGGAATGTTGGATCTTCTTCTGCTAATTTAGATAAAGCTAAACCAAGTTTATCAACATCAGCTTTAGTTTTCGGTTCAACTGCAATACCTATAACTGGATCTGGGAAAACCATACTTTCTAAAACTATCGGAGCTTTTTCATCACAAAGTGTATCTCCAGTTTTGATGTCTTTAAACCCTACTGCTGCACCAATATCCCCTGCTTCAATATATTCAATAGGATTCTGTTTATTTGCATGCATTTGATAAATTCGAGAAATTCTCTCTTTATCTCCAGAACGTGTGTTTAGTACGTAAGAACCTGCATCCAAATGCCCAGAATATGCTCTAAAGAATGCTAAACGACCTACATATGGGTCGGTAGCAATTTTGAAAGCTAATGCTGCAAATGGTTCCTTTGCAGATGGTTTTCTAGATATAGGTTCATCTGTTTTAGGATCTGTACCCTCAATTGCTTCTTTATCAATTGGAGAAGGTAGGTATCTACAAACTGCATCTAGCATAAACTGAACACCTTTATTTTTAAAAGATGACCCACATACCATTGGAATTATACTAATATCAATAGTAGCTTTTCTTAAAGCTTCATGAATTTCTTCTTCAGAAATTGAATCTGGATCTTCAAAGAATTTTTCCATCAATCCTTCATCGTATTCAGCAACAGCTTCGATTAAAAATTGACGATATTCTTGAACTTCCTCCTTCATATCTTCAGGAATGTCAACGATATCAAAGGTAGAACCAAAATTATCATTATGCCAAACTACAGCTCTATTCTTTACCAAGTCAACAATTCCTTTAAAATCTTCTTCAGATCCTATAGGAAGAACGATAGGAACAGCATTGGAACCTAACATATCTTTTACTTGTCGACAAACATTTAAGAAATCTGCCCCTTGACGGTCCATCTTATTTACAAATCCCATTCTAGGAACTTTGTAATTGTCTGCTAATCTCCAGTTAGTTTCAGACTGCGGTTCAACACCATCTACTGCACTAAATAAGAATACCAAACCGTCTAATACACGTAATGAACGATTTACTTCAACAGTAAAATCTACGTGTCCGGGAGTATCAATGATATTAAAATGGTAGGCACGAGTATCCGCTACTTTTTTACCATCATCAGTTAACGGGAAATTCCAGCTACATGTAGTTGCAGCGGATTGAATTGTAATTCCTCTTTCTGCTTCTTGAGCCATCCAGTCCATGGTAGAGGCACCGTCGTGTACCTCACCAATTTTGTGGTTAACTCCTGTATAGAATAATATCCTTTCGGTTGTAGTTGTTTTTCCTGCATCAATATGAGCAGCAATTCCTATATTTCTTGTATATTTTAAATCTCTTGACATATTATTCTTAGAATTTGAAATGTGAGAATGCTTTGTTAGCCTCAGCCATTCGATGAGTATCTGTTTTTTTCTTAACAGCAGCTCCTTCCTCTTTAGCTGCAGCAATAACTTCAGCTGCTAATCTTTGAGCCATTGATTTTTCATTTCTGTCTCTAGAGTATTTAATTAACCATTTCATTGCCATAGAAATTTTTCTATCTGGACGAATAGGCATTGGTATTTGAAAGTTAGCTCCTCCTACTCTTCTGCTACGAACTTCAACATGAGGCATAACGTTCTCTAGAGCATCTTTCCAAATTTCTAAAGAAGTTTTTTCTTGATCTTCTTTTTTACTTTCTACAATATCTAATGCATCATAGAATATTTTAAAAGCTATACTTTTTTTACCATCTTTCATTAAGTTATTAACGAAACGTGTTACCAATTGATCGTTAAATTTTGGATCTGGTAAAAGTGGGCGTTTTTTTGCTTTCGTTTTTCTCATCTTACCTGAATAATTTCGTTATTACTATTTTTTGTCTTTCGGTCGTTTAGCTCCATATTTACTTCTTCTCTGTAAACGTCCTTGAACACCTGCGGTATCCAATGCTCCTCTTACAATGTGATAACGAACTCCCGGTAAATCTTTTACCCTTCCGCCTCTCACCAATACTATCGAGTGCTCTTGGAGATTATGTCCTTCACCTGGAATGTACGCATTTACTTCTTTCCCATTAGTCAAACGAACCCTAGCAACTTTTCTAAGTGCTGAATTCGGTTTTTTAGGTGTTGTAGTATAAACACGAGTACATACTCCACGTCTTTGTGGACAAGAATCCAAAGCAGCCGATTTACTCTTCTTGGTAAGCGTGGCCCTTCCTTTTCTTACTAATTGTTGAATAGTTGGCATTTATGCTCTTTTAATTTTGGGGCAAATGTAATGTTTTTTATTCAAAATAAAAAAATTATGCTCTTAAAGCTTTTTTATAATTGAATTTTTATATTTAATGTGAATCTTTATATCCGATCAATAGAAATTATTTTAGATTTTATTAAAAATTTTTAAATTGATTTCTTGGAAAAATTATTTATTTAGACTTTTAAATGAATAGTCCTAATTTTAATTATAAATCCATAATAAGACTGGCTTTGTTTTATTCTTTAACAATGAATCCATCTTTTCCATTGTTTTATTATCTATAACCGGGCAACCTTGACTATATCCTAAAGGTATATGTTCCGGATAAATCTCATGATCAGGCATCTGACTATAGGAATGCAATACTATAATTCTTGAAAATGCTTTATTATTAGTTTTTTCCAAACCATGCATTTTATAATGGATTTTTGTCCCCCATTGGCTAGGGGCTCGTACCCCAATTTTATATTTCCCTAAAGAAGATGTATAACTATTGGGGACATTGGAAAAAACTATTTTTTCTTGAGTGCTTCTAAAGTTTTCGTTTCCATATCCATGGGCTACTAAACCTTTAATTATAGCTTTATTTTCGTTATAATCCCATACATAAAAACGATTTTTCCCAGAATGAATACTAAAATCTATTAAAATTGCATGTGTTGTATCGTAACCATTATTTTGGATGAATTGATACGCTTCTTTTGACTTATCTGCTAAATTATCTGGTTTAAGTTTTAAATGAACAATGTCCTTATTAATACTTTTAAATAACTTAACCTTTAGGTATGCATATGCATCTTTGTACATATTTTTATGGTATAAAGCTAAACTGCTAACTAAAAATAGACAAAGAAAAAGAGCTAATAGCAATAAGTTTTTATTCTTCATGATAATTTATAACAAAATAAGAATTTTATTATATAACAAATAAATTTTTTTTTAATATTTTATTTAGAGAAATTATACTTTAAAGTAGAATAACTATTACTTGTTTAATTTACTATTTTTGTATTTTGAATAGTTTCTTTTAGCTTAATTTAAGAAACTTTATAATCTCATCTATTTCTAATACTAAGAAAACATTTATGGATTTACAAGATCAACTTAAAAAACTTTTCCCAGATCATAAAATTGAAAATAACGAAGAAGATTGTTTATCTAATGATAATGAATTATTTTTTCAAGATGATCCTATCATTTGCAAATATGAAAAAAAAGGAAGAAATGGTAAACCTGTTACCATATTAGAAGGTTATCAAGGAGATGATGATGATTTTAAGAAATTAGCTAAAGAAATTAAATCAATTTTAGGTGTTGGAGGTTCTGCTAAAGAAGGTATTATAATTTTACAGGGTAATTATAGAGATAAAGTAATGGATATTTTAAAAAATAAAGGTTTTAAGGTTAAGCGTGTAGGGGGATAGTATACTTTCTTACACTAAATATTCAATAAATCTTTAGTGGACGGTTATAGCTTAACCTGTTTTTAACAAATATAAAATAGATTTGTTTTGAAATATTTTAAAACAAATTTTATGAAAAAAAAATTCCTATCGGTTTTCTTAATTATTTTTTCTTTAGCCTTTTCTCAAAATCAAAAGCCTAAATTGGTGATTGGTATTGTGGTAGACCAAATGAGAACCGAATTTTTATTTCGATATTCCTCTCTTTTCTCTGATAACGGATTTAAAAGACTATTAAATGATGGTTTTTTTTATAGTAATCTTCATTATAATTATGTGCCTACATTTACTGCACCTGGACACGCATCCATTTATACAGGAACTACTCCGGTTAATCATGGAATTGTAGCCAATGAATGGTTCCATAGAGGTTTAAAAAGAGATGTTTATTGTACAGAAGACTTTTCCGTTGTATCCCTTGGAAATCCTGATAAAAATAAAGAAGGACAAATGTCCCTAAAAATTTACAATCAAGCACAATAACTGATGAATTAAAACTTGCCACAAATTTTAAGAGTAAAGTTTATGGAGTTAGTATGAAAGATCGTGGTGCAATTCTACCAGCTGGACATTTTGCGGATCGTGCTTATTGGATTTCCGATAATGGAAACTTTATTTCAAGCAATTTTTATGGGAATGAATTTCCAAGTTGGGTAACTTCTTTTAATGAAAGTAAAAGATATATGAAATACATTCAAGATGGCTGGAAACTATTTAAAGATAAATCTTTTTATAAAGACTGTCTACCTGATGATAATCCTTACGAAAGCACTGGCTTAAAAATACACAAGAAAGCTGTATTTCCATACCTTTTAACAGAAGATTTTGCTCAGACTGGACCTAAGGTTATTAAAAGTACTCCATTTACCAATGACCTGATTGTTGAATTTGCTGAAGAACTTATTGAAAATGAAAAATTAGGAAATGGTGATGTCACTGATTTTCTTGCTTTAAGTTTTTCTGCTACTGATATTATTACTCATTTAACTGGACCTCGTTCCATTGAAACTTTAGATACTTATTTGAGATTGGATGATTTATTGGGGAAATTTTTAACATTTTTGGATAAAAAAGTTGGCAAAGGAAACTATTTACTTTTTTTAACGGCTGACCATTCGGGTAGTGAAAATCCTAAACATTTAAAAGATCATGGGTATGATATTGCCTCTTTAAATGCAAAAGAAATGGAGAATAAATTAAGAGCTTATTCTATTGAAAAATATGAAAAAGATTTAATTTTATCATATTCTAACCAAAACATTTACATTGATGATACTCTAATTTCCCCTAGTAAAAAGTTCAATGAAATTGTTAAAGATTTTGCTAATTTTATTGAATCTTTCCCTGAAGTTAAAAGAGCATATACTGAAGATGAAATCTTAAATATTTCTGCCGTTGATGAGCATGGTTCTATGATATTTAGAGGTTATGATAAAAAACAAAATGGTCAAATTTATGTACTACTAAAACCTGGATACATTGAATATAAACCACAGGGGGCTACACATGGTTCCAGCTACACTTATGACACTCATGTTCCTTTAATATTTTATGGTTGGAAAACTCCACATGGAACAAGTTCTGAAAAACATTACATTACCGAAATTGCTCCTACAATCGCACAAAAAATAAGTATTACTTTTCCTAATTCTACAAATTCTCAAATTTTATCGGAAGTAATAAAATATTAATAAAAAAAGGTTCTTTTAAGAACCTTTTTTTATTTTCTTATACTTTAATAGATGGTAACATATAAATAATACTATCAGCCATACGGGTATCAATTCCACTGATAATTTCATTCCTGTAAACCACATGATAATTAAGATAGCTATTAAAAAAAATAAGCATATATAATTTCCTATAGGATACCAAAGCGATGGAAATTTTGTTTTTGTAATCCCTTGATTTTTTAATGCTTTTTTAAAATAAAAATGTGTAATAGTAATAATTATCCAATTCAATACTAAACATGAGACTACTAAGGACATTAAATATTCTAATGCTTCCTCTGGCATAATTTTATTAACAATCACGCAAATAGCTGCAAAAATTGCTGATACCAGTATTGCCATTATAGGAACATGATTCTTATTTAGTTTTGATAAAAATTTAGGTGCATTTCCTTGCTTTGATAAACCGTATAACATTCTACTATTGCTATACACACTACTATTATAAACAGACAAAGCTGCTGTTAGAACAACAAGGTTTAACGCATTTGCAATAAGTTTAGTAAATGAAATAGTGGTACCAAATAAATTAAATTGAAATCCTGATAGAGAATTAAATATAGTTACAAAAGGACTCGTTTTAATAGTTATTTCCCTCCAAGGAGATAAGGAAAATAATATAATTAATGCTCCTACATAAAATATTAATATTCTATAAATGACCTGATTGGTTGCTTTCGGAATCGTTTTTTCTGGGTGGTCAGTTTCAGCAGCTGCAATACCTATCAGTTCTAAGCCACCAAATGAAAACATTATAAAAGCTAATGAAGATAATAATCCTTGGTATCCTCCACTACCATCTGAGGTAAAAAAACCTTTTGGAAATAGTCCTCCATCGCTCCACAAATTGGAAATATTTGCTTTGGGCCCACCAGATCCGCTTAATAATAAATATATTCCAAATATAATCATAGCAACTATGGCAACAACCTTGATAATTGAAAACCAAAACTCTGCTTCGCCATATATTTTTACATTTGCTAAGTTAATCGTATTTATAATTACAAAGAAGAATAAACTTGAAGCCCACAGGGGAATTTCAGGCCACCAAAACTGTACGTAAGTACCAATAGCTGTTAACTCTGCCATACTTACTAAAATATACAACAACCAATAATTCCAACCAGAAGCAAAACCTGTAAAGGGGCTCCAGTATTTGTAAGCAAACTGACTAAAACTACCAGAAATAGGCTCTTGGACAACCATTTCTCCTAATTGCCTCATAATCATAAAGGCAATAAAGCCAGCAATGGCATAGCCGATAATAACGGATGGTCCTGCTAATACCGCTGCCGGACCAATTCCTAAAAATAATCCAGTACCTATCGCTCCTCCTAATGCTATTAATTGTATGTGACGATTGGAAAGACTTCTTTTTAACTCGCCTTTATTTAAGTTCTTATTTTCTTCTTCCAAAAATTCTTAGATTAAATAATAATATTGTATAAATTATCTGCTAAATGGTCTACCAATTAAATTGTATGGTTTGCTTTACTTCTGGGGACAATGTTGCCCCAACTGGACAAGTATAAGCTACTCTTTCTAAAATTGTTTTCTGCTTATCCTCTAAATTTAATAGTGGGAAAAATATAATTACTTTAATCTCCCCTATCCTCCTAGGTTCCGCATTCATTATTTTAGTAACTTCTGCCTTGGTTCCTTTTATATCTATTCCCATTGAAGAAGCTTTAATTCCCATAACTGTAAGCATACAGCTAGCTAAAGCACTTGCTACCATATCGGTAGGAGAAAAACTTTCTCCCTTTCCATGATTATCTTTAGGTGCATCTGTGGATATTTTTGTTCCACTTTGTATATGAGTTGCTTCAGTATGCAAACTTCCTTCGTATAATACTTCTACTGTCATAATTTATATAATTTGTTGAAACTATTTAGAATTTATAATTCTAATACGCTAAATTAATGGTTAAATCTAAAAAAAATAATCTAGTTTTAAAAATCTATATAGTCATTAATTAATAAGTTTAAAATTCCATACTAAATCTATTGTAACAA
This sequence comes from Apibacter muscae, assembly GCF_007845595.1. Taxonomy (NCBI): domain Bacteria; kingdom Pseudomonadati; phylum Bacteroidota; class Flavobacteriia; order Flavobacteriales; family Weeksellaceae; genus Apibacter; species Apibacter muscae. The sequence continues at coordinate 100,745 of NZ_SELI01000023.1, read as the reverse complement.
AAAATTCAATTGATTTTTTTATTTACTATAACAACGTCATTTTGTCATTAACGATGGGTTGGTATTTTTTTTGACTTTTACCTTCAAAATAATATTAAAATAAATAAATTAAAATATGGCTAAAGGAAATATTAATGTATCAGTAGAAAATATTTTTCCTCTGATTAAGAAATTTTTATACAGTGATCATGAAATATTTTTACGTGAGTTAATTTCTAACGCAACGGATGCTACTTTAAAACTTAAACATTTAACCAATACAGGAGAAGCCAAGGTAGAATATGGCAATCCTATGATAGAAGTTAAAATAAATAAAGAAAATAAAACTCTTCATATTATTGACCAAGGGATAGGGATGACGGAAGAAGAGGTTCAAAAATATATTAATGAGGTTGCTTTCTCTGGTGCTGAAGATTTTATTTCTAAACATAAAGACGCTGAAAAAGAAGGTATTATCGGGCATTTTGGTTTAGGATTCTATTCTGCCTTTATGGTTGCAGATAAGGTTGAAATTATTACTAAGTCTTATACAGATGCACCTGCTGTACAATGGGTTTGTGATGGTAGCCCACAATTTGAACTTGGTCCGTCTGATAAAAAAGATAGAGGTACTGAAATAGTTTTGCATATAGCAGAAGATTCTCAGGATTTTTTAGAAGAGTATAAAATACGTGAGTTATTGCAAAAATACAATCGTTTTATGCCTATTCCAATTAAGTTTGGAACTAAGGAAGAAACTTTACCATTGCCTGAAGGGGCTGATAAGGATGCAACTCCTGAAAAAGTAACAGTTGATGATATCATTAACAATCCTAACCCTGCATGGACCAAAGCACCTTCTGAGTTAAAAGAAGAAGATTATAAAGCTTTTTATCACGAATTGTATCCAATGCAATTTGATGAGCCTTTGTTTCATATACATTTAAATGTAGACTACCCTTTTCACTTAACCGGTATTTTATTTTTTCCTAAATTAGGTAATAATCTAAATATTGATAAGGATAAAATTCAATTGTATCAAAACCAAGTTTTTGTTACAGACGAAGTTAAGGGTATAGTTCCTGACTTCTTAATGTTGCTTCGTGGAGTGATTGACTCTCCAGACATTCCGTTAAACGTTTCACGTTCTTATTTGCAAGCCGATGGTGCGGTTAAGAAAATTTCTTCTTACATCACAAAGAAAGTTGCAGATAAAATGGTTTCATTAATGAATGATAACCGTGAAGACTACGAAAAAAAATGGAATGATATTAAAGTGGTAATAGAGTATGGAATGATCTCTGAAGAGAAATTTTATGAAAAATCTGATAAGTTTGCTCTTTATCCAACAGTGGATGGTAAATATTTAACTTTTGAAGAATTAAAAAATAAAATTAAGGATAACCAAACGGATAAGGATGGTAAATTAATTATTCTTTATGCTTCAAATATAGATGAACAAGACCAATACATACAAACGGCTAAAGAAAAAGGGTATGAAGTTTTATTGTTAGATTCTCCTATTGTTCCTCACTTAATACAAAAACTGGAATCTACCAAAGAAAATATTTCTTTTGTACGTGTAGATGCTGATCATATTAATAATCTTATTAAAAAAGATGAAAATATAGCTTCTATACTTACTGATGAAGAAAAAGAAACATTAAAAAAAGATTTAGAGGAAACTATTGACTCTAAAACTTATACGATAGCTTTGGAAAACTTAAGTAAAGATGATGCTCCATTTATTTTGACCCAACCAGAATTTATGCGTAGAATGAAAGATATGCAACAAACGGGTGGTGGAATGTTTGGTATGATGGGTGGTTTTCCAGAATCTTATAATTTAGTTGTGAATACCAATAGTGCATTAGCTTCAGATATTTTGAAAAAAGAAAATAAAGAAGAAAAAGCAACTATTATAAAACAAGCGTTAGATTTAGCAAAATTATCTCAGAACATCTTAAAGGGTAAAGATCTTACAAATTTCATTAAACGTAGTTTTGATTTAATTAAATAAGGTATCTCTTTACATACATAAAAAGCTGTATAATTATTATACAGCTTTTTTTATGATTGAATAAAAATTTTTGAAAAGGATAAAAAAACATATTAATTTATAGGTTTCAAGGTAACTAATTGATTAGATCAGAGTTTAAATATATTTTTTATTATCTATAATTAATCTAATTCATCGGTATTTATTAAGGCAAATATTATTAGTTAAAAAATATAAAAAAACCTCAACTTGTAATGTTGAGGTTTTTTATGTTTTCAATTTTTTAACCAATGATTTGAAAATTTGCAGTTTTCATAGGAGTCTTGAACTTTAATATAAGTGGATGGAATTTGGGTTTCAACCCATTTTTCTACCACTTCATTTTGCTTAGTTTTTTCAGCAAATCCTTTTATTCTATTATAATCAGTTTCCAAGTTCATTTTATGCGATGGAATTACATCCGTAATTTTTAATAATTTAACAACCGTTCTATTGTTAAGATCATCTTCGAATGCTTCGGAAACATCCCCTTTAGATAATCCTAGTAGATTATAAGAATCTTTTCTTGCCAATTTACTTCTTTCAAAACGGTTATCTCCCGTTTTTTGATTGGATAATAATCCCCCGTTGTATTTTGTAAGTTTATCATCGGAATATTTGGTAACCGCTTCATTAAAAGTGATTTTGTCAGAAATAATTTCCTCCCTTATTTTTTTTAATTTGTCTAAAGCAGCAGCAATTTCTTCCTGATTGGGTTTTGATTGTAATAATATATGTCTTAAATCTATAATTTGCCCTCTTTTTTTCTCTAAGTATATAATATGGTAACCATATTCGGTTTCAAAGGGCTCTGAAATCTCACCTTCTCCTAAACTAAATGCTACTGCATCAAATTCTTTAACCATAATTCCTCTACGAACATTTAAAATTTGTCCACCATTAGGAGCTGAACCCGGATCTTCAGAATATGCTTTTGCCATTTCTGCAAAACTTGCCCCCTCTTGTATTTGTTTTTTTATGTCTTTAAGTTGATTTATTAATTCTTGTTTATGCGCATCTGTTAGTTGGGGATACATAAGTATTTGTGCATATTCAATTTCATCATTTAAATATGGAAATTCATTTTCATGGGCCTGATAAAAAGCTCTCAAATATTCAGGCGAAATATCTACATTTTTAGTAATTTCAAACATCTTTCTTTGTGTATACATTTGATTCCTAACCATGGTTTCCAAAACCGATCTTAACTCAGCCATGGTTTTAAACTTAAAGTTTAATAACAATTCCTGATCTGTTTTAAAATAATTTTTATATCCATCAAGTCTTGAATCTACTTCCCTATTCACCTCGTCTTTACTAACAGAAATTAAAGTATCTTGTTTGGCTTTATATAGAATAATTTTTTCTTTCATCATGTTCTCTAAAAAATCGCATCGGTCGGTAATCTGTTGTCCCTCTGATTTTGCGTAATTTTCAGCATCAAAAATATCTGTATCTGTAATTATTTCATCTCCTACAACTGCAACTATTCCGTCTAGTTTTCTTTCTTGTGAGTAAGTATATAAGCTGGCAAAAAATGTTAATATTAAAAGTATTCTGTTCATTTTTAGTATTTGGTAAGATTTAAAAATCTAATTAATTATATTTTTTCTTTAAAGTATTTATTTCCATTATATTTTTATTAATAACGGCATTATTTTTCATTTGTTTTATATTTTCTTGAATTTTATAATCTACGTAATCTTTAATGTAGTATTTTTTAAAATCCTCTAAACTTAAGGGTTCATCTTTAATAATATTTTTTATATCCATCACTAATCTTCTGTTCTTGCTGTCTAAAACTTTTATTCCCTTAGACAATTTTGTATCGGAAGAAAATCCTAAAAATTTCGCTGGAAACTTGCCCTGCTCTATGATAACCAATGGATTATTTTCATGGTCCGTTTTAGCTTTATAAAAATTTTTAATATCATCTACGGATTGATTATTCTTTAATAAGGATAGTAATTCCTTTTCCACTTCTTGATTTAAACAGTAATAAAATGTTCCATCAATTCTTTCTTTCCATATATATTTAGATTTATGATCGTTTAAAAATTGTTGTTGTCCTTCATCATCAGCATATGATTGGTTAGTTAACAAAGATACAGTGTATTTAACTAACAATTGGTCTTCTTCTAATTTCAAACGCTTTTTAACATCATCCATATCATAGAAGTTCTCTTTATAAAACTCTATAAGTTTTGTATCTTGCCAATTGTTAATCAATTCATCTACAATAAATTTCCTATTAATATAATTGTAAGAAGTTAATTGATACTTTAATTGATCCAATAATTTCTGATTGGTTAAAATATAATCTTCATTATTTTCATTACCAATTTTTATTAAATCTATAATTCTATTTTCAGAATAATTAGAGAATTCTTTAAAATTATTAGGAAGATTATTGATAAAATTATTTATAGCAATAGAGTTTGAATTGAAAAAAGGTTTTTTCTTTAATATATCTATAAGTTTACGGTCTAGTTCTTCCAATAAATTGTTTTGTTTTAACTCATAAAAAATTTTTGAACTAGCTAGATTATAATCTTTAAATTCGTCCAAAAAAACTAATTTATAAATAACATATCCTTCATTGGTTTTTATAGGTTTGGAATACTCTCTATGTAAAGGCAATTTATTTTTTTGACTAATAATATAATTATAGATTTCCTTATTTTCAAAATGCTTTAGTAATATTGTTTTATCTGTAACCTTAGAATATTTCTGTTTAACATTTTCCAACTTATCTCCATTTTTTAGTTGTTTATAAATGGCTTCAATAATTAGTTTTCCATTATCTGTTGGATCATCAATTTTAATTTCTTCCAATCGAACCTGCCCCAACCATTCTCTTTCTTCTGAAACTAATATTAAATAATTATTGCCCTCTTCGTCTTTATAAGTAACTACTTTGCCAATAGGAGCATCATAAATAGCATCTAATAAATTTTTATTAATTGAAAATACATCTAAATATTTTGGCTCTATCCATTTAGATTCTACAGAGTATTCGTTTGCAGCTTTTTCAAACAATTTAGTATTGTTTTTTATGCTTCTAATTGTTTTATCAATAAATAATTTTTGTTGATCAACTGATTTATCTTTGAAATTATCTTTATTAAAAATGAATATCTGAACTTTTTTTTCCAATTGTAATTTATTGAAATAATCTTGCAATAAAGGCTTTAGAATTTCTTGTGGATAATATAAACTATCCTGAATCATTCGATGTTTATTGGATAACTCCTTTAAGTAAGAAACGGATTTATCCACCCCTTTACTAAGTCCGTATTGCTTGATTAATTGATAATCAATAAAATTATCAATAGTCGTATCAGTTCCTAATATATCTAAACTTTTAGAGTATTCCTCCAAAAAGTTCTGAGTATAAATGGTGTCTTTATTAATTGTTATTAAGACGGATTGAGAATATAAAGATGTAGTTGTAAAAAGTCCTAAAAAAAATGCTAACTTATTCACTATATATTAATTTTATCTACAAAAGTATTGAAAGTAGTAGTACTTAAAAAATTTTTATCTAAAAGAAAATTAATCAAGATTTCAATTTAAATATCAAAACAGATAATTTAAAAATCTTCAATCAATTTCTCGTCTTCAAAATATTGTATAATAGCTTTTTTTATCAGTAGCATTTGTTCATTGGATTTTAAATCCGGTAGTTCTTCTAAAGTTATATAATGTGGCCATCCATCGTCGTCAAACCTATCAAACTTATAATAACCAAAAGGCTCTAACAATCTACAAACGGCAATGTGTATTAAATTCATCTTATCATCTTTTTTATAGCGTCTATACCCACCGCCAAATTCCTGAAGACCTATTAAAAAAATAATAGTATTTAGATCAGGGGTCTCATCTTGATTAAATTTTATTTTCATAAAATTTTCAATTTTAGACCATCTTTTCATTTCATTCATAAAAACATTTAATAGTTCATATTCGTATCAAATTTATAAATAAAATGTGAGTATTGACTAAAATATAGTTTTCGTTTATATTTCAATGTTTATACAAAAGGATTGCAAAGTGAAATGAAGAATACTTAATAAATTTGATTATTTTTGGATTCTATTTTAACACTTACAGACATATAAAAATATAATGAACAAATATCAAAACCCTTTAGAAAGTCGTTATTGCAGTGATGAAATGTTATATAATTTTTCTCCTGAAAAAAAATTTACTACTTGGAGAAAGTTATGGATTGCTTTGGCAGAAATTGAGAAAGAACTAGGACTTGAAATCACAGACGAACAAATCAAGGAGTTAAAAGATAACATTAGCCCCATTGATTTTGCTAAAGCAAATGAATATGAAAAGAAGTTCCGTCACGATGTTATGGCTCATGTACATACTTATGGTGACGTAGCCCCTAAAGCAAGACCTATAATACACTTGGGAGCTACTTCTGCCTTTGTAGGAGACAATACTGATTTAATTCAAATTAAGGATGGATTGGAATTAGTTAAAAAGAAACTTGTAAACGTTATAAAAGGTCTTCACGATTTTGCTTTAAAGTATAAAGATCTTCCTACCCTAGGTTTTACCCATTATCAACCGGCACAACTTACTACTGTAGGTAAAAGAGCCACCCTATGGCTACAATCTGTTTTGTTAGATTTAGAAGAATTGGATTTTCGTATTGAAACTTTAAGATTTAGAGGAGTAAAAGGTACTACTGGAACTGCGGCAAGTTTTAAAGAGTTATTTGATGGTGATTTTAATAAAGTTAAAGAATTAGATAGAAAACTTTCTGAACGTTTTGGTTTTACCCATGTTTTTAAAGTTAGTGGACAAACTTATGATAGAAAAATTGATGCTCAAGCTTTAAATGTTTTATCCAATATAGCACAATCTGCACATAAATTTACCAATGACCTAAGACTGCTTCAAAATTTAAAAGAAATTGAAGAACCTTTTGAAAAAAACCAAATAGGTTCCAGCGCAATGGCATATAAAAGAAATCCTATGCGTTCAGAACGTATTGCCTCTTTAGCTAAGTTTGTACTTTCATTAGCAAGTTCACCGGCAATGGTTGCATCTACCCAATGGTTCGAAAGAACCTTAGATGATTCAGCAAATAAGCGATTGAGCCTACCGCAAGCCTTTTTAGCTATTGATGCAATTTTAATTATATGGAATAATATTTTAGATGGAATTGTAGTGTATCCAAAAATGATTGAAAAGCATATTCAAGAAGAATTGCCATTTATGGCTACCGAATACATCATTATGGAAGGCGTGAAAAACGGTGGAGATAGGCAAGAATTACACGAAATTATTAGAACCCATTCCATGGAAGCAGGTAAACAAGTGAAAATTGAAGGTAAGAACAATGATTTAATTGAACGCATTATCGCCGATTCAAGAGTAAATATTGACAAAGATAAATTATTGAATTTATTAAACCCTTCTAACTTTATTGGATTTGCGCCTGAACAAACTGAAGAATTTTTAGATGGTGAAGTAAATCCTATATTAAATAAATACAAAGACCTGCTTGGTATTGATACCGACTTAAAAGTTTAATGAAAATTACCCTATTAGCCATCGGTAAGACAAACTCTAAGGAACTTATAAATTTAATTGAAAGTTTAGAAAAACGCTTGCCCAGCTTTATAAAATTTGAAAGAAAAGAATTACCGGACATAAAAAATGCAAAAAATCTTTCTGAGAATGAATTAAAAAATGCAGAAGCAGATTTAATTATTTCCCAGCTTGAACCCAACGATGTTGTTTACCTTCTAGATGAAAAGGGGGTAGAATATACTTCCATGAAGTTCTCCCAATTAATGGATCAACACATGAACAATTCCGTAAAACATCTAGTTTTTTGTATTGGGGGTGCTTGGGGATTTTCTCAAAAAATGTACAGTCTTAATCCGCACAAAATAGCCTTGTCCAAAATGACATTTACACACCAAATGGTACGTTTATTTTTTGTTGAACAACTGTATAGAGCTTTTAGTATTTTGCAAGGAAAACCTTACCACAATGAATAATTATTTAAAACTAAACGGATACGAGATTGCTTTATATCTAATAATCTTTTTTATAGGAGGAAACCTTATAGGAGCAATTTTAGGGGGATTAGCTCTCTTACTTAACATTAATACCTATGTGGTTATCCCTATAGCTACCCTTTTAAGTTATGGTTTAGTCTATTTTAGCTATTCTAATTTTAAAAAACGATCAAAAAAAGAAATTTTTAAAATAAATTATTCATTAAAAAATTTTAAATATTTCCCTTTAATTCTTATTATATTTATAGGACAATTTTTTATTTCTGAATTTATATCAAGTTTAATTCCTACCGAAGGTAAAATCTTTGGTAAATTATATCAATCCATGTCCTATGGATTGCTTGGAAACTTTGAAAAATACCCTTGGATCACTTTTTTCTCAATCTGTATATTAGCCCCATTGTTAGAAGAAATCTTTTTTCGAGGTTTTTTACTGAAAGGTATGCTTAACAACCAAGTTAAACCCTACAAATCCATAATTATTTCTGCATTGTTATTTGGAGGCATACACTTTTATCCTTGGCAAATCGTTGGCGGATTTTTTGCAGGTATAGTTTTAGGCTTATCTTTTTATAAAACAGGTTCTTTATTAATATGCACTCTGTTACATTTTTTAAATAATTTTTTAGGCTTTTTATTATTTATGAAATACCATCAATTAGAAATGCCAACCCTAGGGTTAAATGAATATTTAACCTTTTTGATCGGAATATTAATAGTTATATTTTTCGGATATATTTATTTAAAACAAACAAAGAATTACGAATGGAGATCCTTTTAGCAACACAAAACGAACATAAAAAAGAAGAAATTATTAACATCCTCCCACAGAATTTTAATCTTAAAACATTTAACGATTACAATTTTAAAGGTGAGATTGAAGAAAGTGGAAAAACTTTTGAGGAAAATGCTTATATAAAAGCAAAATTTGGATTCGACTTTACAAATATCCCCTGTTTTGCAGACGATAGTGGATTAGTGATTGAGGCATTAAACGGTGAACCTGGAATATATTCCGCAAGATATGCAGGAACAGGTTCATTTAACGATAATATAGCCAAAGTTCTTAAAAATTTGGAAGCTCATTCCAATAGAAACGCTTACTTTATAAGTGTGATTTGCTGGGTTTTTAAGAATGAGGTTCAATACTTTGAAGGGAAAATTCATGGTACAATTTCAGAAAATATAAGAGGTGAAAATGGATTTGGTTACGATCCTATTTTTATTCCTAACGGCTATGATATTAGCTTTTCTGAATTCTCGCCAGCACAAAAGAATTTAATTAGCCATAGAGCCATCGCTTTAAATAAATTTACCAATTTTCTAAATCAAAAATTAGGTATTAATAAATAAAAATTCTTTAAATACTTTCGATTTCGAAATTAATATTTTAACGCTAAATAACTAATTAACAAATACTTATTTTTAAATAATACTAAAAATAAATATATTTCATTTAAATATCATAAATATTATTTCGTATTTTATTGTTTTGTTATGATATAGTAATTAAATTTGTTGTAGTGTATAACATAAATCGTTCAATTAAATAAAATATTAAAAAAATGAATAAGAAAAAAATAGCCATAGGTTGTGACGAAGCTGCCTATGATTTAAAAGTAGTTTTAAAAGATCATTTAGAAAAACTAGGTTATGAAGTAAAAGACTTTGGCGCTAATAAAGGTGAAGTTGTTTTATATCCTGATGTAGCAGCCAGCGTTGCTAAAGCAGTGGCTGCAGGAGAATTTGAAAGAGCTGTATTAACCTGTGGAACAGGAATTGGTATGGCTATAACTGCAAATAAAATCCCTGGAGTTAGAGCTGCGGTATGCCATGATTCATTCTCAGCACAAAGAGCTAGAAAAAGCAATGATGCACAAATTATTTGTTTTGGAGAAAGAGTGATAGGCGTTGAACTAGCTAAAAACTTATTGGATATTTGGTTAGAATCTGAATTTAGTGGCGGAGGCTCTGCTCCTAAAGTACAACGTATCTGTGACTACGAAGCTGAATATAATAAATAGTAAAATGATTACTTTTTAACATAAGTAAAAAGCCGGAAATTCCGGCTTTTTGCTTTTAAATTTATCTGAAATTATTTCTTTAAAAAACATGTTTTTAAAACAATACTAGATCCGTCAATTTTACAATCAACTTCATCAGGATTTTCGGTTAACCTTATACTTCTTACTTTAGTACCTCTCTTTATAACCATTGAAGAACCTTTTACTTTTAAATCTTTAATTACAGTTACCGCATCCCCATCTTTTAGCTCAGCACCATTACTATCTAAAGGTATGCTAGAAGCTTCATTTTCTTCACCTGACCATTCAAAAAAACAATCGGGGCAAACATTAGACGTACCATCAAAGTAAACATTTTCTTGGGAACATTTAGGACAATTAAGAATATCTGTCATTGTATATCTTTTAACTTAGGAGGCAAATATACTTTATTTAAACAGTATCTGCAAACCACTAAAATTATATATTTTATAACAATTATAAAAAATTATTAGTGCTTATAATATATAAATAGACTCTACGATTTCCATATAATAAATAAATTTTAAAATAATTAATTAACACAACCAATATGTTGCTAAATTTGTTCCTACAGTTACTCTATATTAAATATGAAAGGTAGGATAGTAATTAAAATTGGTAGTCAAATATTAACTAAAAAAGACGGTACACTAAATGTAACACAAATGTCTTCTTTAGTAGATCAATTGGCTCAATTACATAAAGATAATTACGAGATTATATTAGTTTCTTCGGGTGCCGTAGCAGCGGGAAAGTCTGAAATTCAACCTAAATTTAAATTGGATAGCGTCTCTTCCCGACAATTATTTTCCACCATTGGGCAGGTTAAATTAATTCAGAGATATTACGATCTATTTAAACAATATAGCATTGTTTGTGGACAAATATTAGCAACTAAGGACGATTTTTCTACCCGCAAGCACTATTTAAATCAAAGAAATTGCATGAAAGTAATGATTGAAAATGGGGTTATTCCAATTGTAAATGAAAATGATGCAATTTCTGTAAATGAATTAATGTTTACGGATAACGATGAACTTTCGGGACTTGTAGCAACTATGATGAATTGTAGTAAACTGATAATACTAAGCAATATAGACGGAATATATACAGGGAATCCCAGCAATCCGGAATCATCTTTAATAGAGAAAATTTATCCAGGAGATGGTCATATTAAACAATACATTCAAACAACCAAGTCATCAGCCGGACGCGGAGGAATGAAATCTAAATATAATATTGCAAAAAAAGTGGCAGAGGAAGGGGTTGAAGTAGTCATAGCTAATGGGGAAACTTCAAACATTTTGATTGATCTACTAAACAATAATGCTATTAAATCCACTACCTTTATTGCTTCTAAAAAAAGTACCTCAAACATAAAAAAATGGATTGCCCATTCCGAAGATTTTTCTAAGGGTAAGATTTATATAAATGCCGGTGCTAAAGACGCTCTACTTGGAAATAAAGCGATAAGTATTTTACCCGTAGGGGTAGTTAAAATAACTGGGGAATTTGAAGAGGGAGATATTGTTGAAATTTTAGATGAAAATAAAAATTCTATTGGTGTAGGTTGTAGTTCTTATACTAGTAACGAAGCTAAAAATTGTATTGGACTAAACAATTTGAAACCTATTATCCATTATGATTATTTATACATAGGCAAATAAAATTATGAAAGAGAACTTTAACCACATATTTAAAAATTCAGTACAAGCAAGTAAAGAATTAAGCTTACTTGGCGAATCAACTATAAATGAAATTTTACATCTTCTTGCAAAAGAAACAGAAAATAATATAGATTATATTCTTGCTGAAAACAAGAAAGATACAGATAAAATGCCGATCACTAATCCTAAATATGATCGTTTACTTTTAAATCAATCTAGGATTGAAAATATTATTGAGGATCTAAAAAAGATAGCGACGCTCCCCTATCCGATTGGTCACAAATTTTTTGAAAAAAAATTAAATAACGGCTTAATAATATCCAAAGTTTCTGTTCCTTTCGGGGTTGTCGGTATTATCTACGAAGCTAGACCTAATGTAAGTTTTGATGTTTTCTCACTTAGCTTAAAATCTGGCAATGCCTGCCTATTAAAAGGAGGTTCAGACGCTTATCATTCTAATCAATCCATTGTTAATATTATTAAAAAAGTACTAGAAAAAACAAATGTAAATTCAGATGTATGTACCCTTTTACCTACGGATAGATCTGCCACTGATGCTTTACTAAATGCAAATAGGTATGTGGATCTGGTAATACCTAGGGGAGGAAAAGAACTCATTGAATACGTAAGAAAAAATTCACTTGTTCCTGTAATTGAAACCGGAGCAGGTGTTTGTCATACCTATTTTCATGAAGACGGTAAGGTTGAATTTGGTAAAAAAATTATACATAATGCTAAAACTAGAAAAGTAAGTGTTTGCAACTCCTTGGATTGTTTGGTTATTGATGAGAGTAGAATAAATGATTTACCAAAACTTTGCGAAAGTTTGAAAAATGAAAAAGTAATCATTTATGCGGATGATGCTTCTTACAAAGCTTTATTAAATACATACCCGCTATCTCTTCTAACAAATGCAGATGAACAAAGTTTTGGCACTGAATTTTTAGACTATAAAATGTCAATAAAAACGGTGAAAGGTTTGGATGAAGCCATCGAACATATAAATATGTATAGTTCTAAACATAGTGAAACTATAATTAGTGAGAATTTAGAAGCCATACATAAATTTGAAACCTTGGTAGATTCTGCTTGTATATATTCAAACGCTTCAACAGCTTTTACAGATGGTGCACAATTTGATCTTGGCGCTGAAATTGGTATTAGTACCCAAAAAATGCATGCTAGGGGCCCTATGGCTCTAAAGGAATTATGTACATATAAATGGATAATTAAAGGGAATGGACAGATAAGATAATTTTATTGGATTCGTAATTTGAATCGTTTATTTCATAATTATATACCATACCTCACCCAATCTACCAAATGCTACTTCTCTGCCTTCGTAGTAAGTTGTCCATTCAGCTAAGAGATTATCTGCGGTTACTTGGTAGTCAGATTCTTTAGCGTCTTTTTTAAACATTTTTTTCCATACTGAAAATAGATCATTGAAATTTCCCCAAACATTACTGAAAGTATAGGAACTGTCAGAAGGGTTTTTTCTAAATTCTATATCCATACAATCCGCACATGTTTTTTTTGCGTGATATTCTTCTTTATTTGTTGCATTCTTAGGAATATATCTAAAAGTAAAAGATTCCGCTCCTTCTTTAGATCTTTTCTCTAAATAAGAATATTTTGACTTTGAAGATTTAATGATTCTTTCTGCAAATATTTGTGGATCTTCATTTATTGCAATGAGAATTGAGGATTCTTGATTAGTTTCTATTTGGTCATAACTTTCATCTAAATTTTCATCGGAAACTTTCATTGTTTTTTTAGAGTATTTTTGTCCGTATCTTAAAGGTACCTTTACACCTTCTTCATTTTCATAATATTTATTTCTTTTAATTGTAAAATCCTTTTCATCCAAAGAATTTTGAGTTTGTGAGTAGGCAGATACAGAAAACAATGCAACTATAAAATATATAAGATTTTTCCTCATCATAAAAATTAAACTACTTGTATTAACTTTTAAAATAACAATTTATTATAGTTAATTAAACTATGATATGATTTATTTTTTAATAATTGTGCGAATAACCTGTCAAATATATTTAAAATTTAACAATTGTATAATTCAATTTTGAGATGCTACACAACGAAGATACAACTCATATAACACTATATTTGTATACAAAGCTTTAATAAAATGGAAAAAACTATAGATGAAAATAAGAATTTAGAACAAGAACTAGCTTATAAACTCATTTGTTATACCCATAAAAATATTTTCATTACAGGTAAAGCAGGCACAGGAAAAACTACTTTTCTAAAAAACTTAAAAGAAAAGTCAGAGAAAAACACGGTTATTGCTGCTCCCACAGGTATAGCATCAATCAATGCAGGAGGAGTTACACTACATTCATTATTTTTATTGCCACTCACTAGTTTTATACCTGTAAATCATGTCAATGAAGATCGAAATATAGCAATTACCAAACAAGAAGCTTTCCAACATTTTAAGTATAACAAAGAAAAAAGAAAACTTTTAACTGAATTAGAATTATTGATTATTGATGAGGTCTCAATGCTTAGAGCAGATATTTTAGACGCTATCAATTGGGCTTTACAAAGTGTTAGAAAAAGTTCGCAACCCTTTGGCGGAGTACAAATTGTAATGATTGGAGATATGTATCAGCTTCCCCCAGTAATAAAAGAGGAACAATGGAAAATTTTAAAAAATTATTATAAAAGTTTATTCTTTTTTGATGCCTTAGTCCTACAAAATAATCAACCCATTTGTATAGAATTTAAAAAAATTTATCGGCAAGCAGACCCTGTTTTCATAAATTTATTAAATGCAATACGATACCAGGATTATGATTCCATAGATTTTAATTTACTGCAAAAAAGATATAATCCAAATTTTAATCCAGAACATTTTGGATATATCACTTTAACCACTCACAATCATTTAGCAGATTCCATAAACCAAAAAGCTTTAGAGAAAATTGAAAACCCTATTCACTATTTTGATGCCATTATAGACGGAACTTTTCCTGAAAACTCCTATCCTACCGAAGCTGAACTTATTTTAAAAGAAGGAACCCAAATCATGTTTATAAGAAATGATAGTTCCGGAGAACGCAGGTATTTCAATGGAAAGATTGGAATCATTGAAAAAATTGAAGATTTTGATATTTATATACGTTTTGAGAATCAAAAGGATTTATTAAAACTTGAACATGAAGTCTGGAAAAATATTAGATACATTGTTGATAATGAAACTGGAAAAATTAAAGAAGAAGAATTAGGATCCTTTTCGCAATTCCCTATTCGATTGGCATGGGCAATAACCATACACAAAAGCCAGGGATTGACGTTTGATAAGGTTATTATAGATGCAGGCAAATCATTTGCTTCAGGGCAAGTCTATGTTGCTTTAAGTAGATGTAGAACTTTAGAAGGAATTATATTAAAATCATTAATACAAAATTCGAACATCATCCAAGATATAAAGATTAAAGAATTCCAAGAACAAATGTGGAATTTAAATGAGTTAGAGGAAACTTTAGAGAAAGAAAAATATGCCTATGCATTAGATAATTTATTTAAAACTATAAGTTTAAAAGAACTAACGACAGAAATTAATGAATGGAAAAAAATTACAATTGAAAAGAATATTCCTGAGAAAGAAAGTGTTCTAGAACTAATATCTTCTATAGACGAAACCTTAAATTACCTACAAATTGTTTTGTATAAATTTGAAACTACTATTTACCAATGGTTTAATAAATGTAAAGACCTGTCTTTAAAAATTGAAATTTGGAATAAAATAAAAACAAGAAGCATTAGTGCAGTTGAATTTTTTATTGAAGAATTATTCACCAAAGTTTGGAAGCCTATACTTAGTCATTATTTAGAGTATAAAAATAAATCAAGAATTACACAATATTTAAGATTCGTTGAAGAAATTGAAGAAAGTTTAAAGAATAAAATTAAGCAAATATCAATTGCTAAACTTATTGATGATCGTCTAAGTTATAAAGATATCATTTTTATTTCTGATAGTGGAAAAACGGTTTCAAAAGAAAAAAATAATACTGTAGAAATAACTTTAGAATTACTTAATCAAGGAAAATCAATAGACGAGATAGCCAAAGAAAGAAATCTCAGTATTTCAACTATAAGCAATCATGTATCACGACTTATTTCACAAAATAAAGTATCCGTATTCAACTTTATATCAAAAGAAAAATATGAAAAAATAGAAAACGAAATCAAAAAAATGGAAAATATAGAACTAAAATTATTAAAAGAAATTTTGGGAGATAATTATTCCTATGATGAAATTAAATATGTTCGAAGCAATTTAAGCAAATAAAAAAAGCTGTTATTACTCTAACAGCTTTACAACTTATCTTTTAAATTTATTTCTTAGTAACGCGAATATCCACACGTCTATTTTTTGCTTTACATTCTGGAGTATCATTACTTGGACAAACCGGGTGTTGTGGACCGTATCCTTCCGAAGATACTTGAGAGGTAGAAATTCCTAACTTAACCAACTCATCTTCAACCTTTTTTGCTCTCTCCGCAGAAACTTTATTGTTAATTTCTTCGCTACCTGTATTATCAGTATAACCACCCACTTTCACTATTGCATTAGGAAAAGCTTTTAAAATTTCTGCAATATTTTTCACCTGTTTGCTTGATTCATTTGTTAATGTTGCAGAACCCGTATTAAAGTATACTCTATCTAAAGTAATCCAACCTTTAGTTTTATCAGTTTCATCTACTGAAATGCTTGAATCACTTAAAAAATTGAATAATTTAGATTCTGTAGAGTTATTACCCACACCTTCCAACTTTATATTATTTGGCAAAGTTATGGCAGAAATTTCACCAGTATCATATATAAAATTACCAGCAGAATCCAATTTACCAACAATAGTTTCTTCTACTAATAACTGTTCTGAAGATAAGGAATCAGATTTTGAAGTTGTTGATGATGTGGCCGTAGCAGAATGATTGGTATTTTTATCACATTTACAACTAACAGTTGTTAGAACCAAAGCAAGTGCACCAAAATTTAGTAATGCTAATCTTTTTAATTTAATTTTTCTCATAATTTTTAATCTTTTAAAAGGCTAATTTATATAAAATCTTTCTTATAAACATGAATTATTCTACATGAATATATGGGTTAAAATTTAAATAAAATAGATACACACTTTTGTCAATTTAATGTTCATTCATTAAATTGAATCTATTATTCAATCTTAACTTATATATTTGTAATTGGATTTGTTTGCAACAAAGTATGGATAATAAAAAAATAAAGACTCATAGAAATTTAATTCAAGGATTGGAACAAGCGATAAAAACAAGTTTTTTTGAGCCTGACAAGTATGCGGATAAAGTTTTAGAAAGACTTTTAAAACTTAACAAAAAATGGGGAAGTAAAGATCGAGGTTTTGTCTCCGAGTCTTTTTACGAGATCATTCGATGGAAAAGACAACTCGAATTTTATGCAAATCGAGAAATGAAAGACGATAATATATATTTTATTATAGCTACTTATTTGCTGCTTAATAAGCAAGAAATCCCTCCTTTTCCAGAATTTGAAAAAATTTATATTAAGAAAATAAAAGAGCGATTTAAAAAACCTTTTCCTTCTCGAGCCGTTGAATTTTCAATTCCTGATTGGTTGCAATCTCGAATGGAAAATGAACTGGGTTCGAGTTGGATATATGAAATGAAAGCTCTTAATATTCCAGCTTCTACTATTATAAGGGTTAATACCCTAAAAACTCATGCAGATAAATTACAAAAAAGTTTAGAAGAAGAAAAAGTTGCAACTAATTTTATTCAAGGTTATAAAGATGCTTTAGTACTGGAACGTAAACAAAACATTTTTAAAACAAAGGCCTTTCAAGATGGTTTATTTGAGGTTCAGGATGCTTCCTCACAATTGGTAGGAGAATACCTTGAAGCTAAACCAGGAATGAGAGTCATTGATTCATGCGCAGGCGCAGGTGGTAAAACCTTGCATTTAGCAGCACTTATGGAAAACAAGGGGCAAATACTAGCTTTAGATATTCATGAGTGGAAATTACAAACCCTTAAGCAAAGGGCTAGAAGAAACGGTGCACATAATATTCAAACGAAAGCTGTTACAGATTCTAAAATTTTTAAACGTTTGGAAAATACTGCTGATCGAGTACTTATAGATGCACCTTGTTCTGGATTAGGCGTTTTAAGAAGAAATCCGGATGCTAAATGGAAACTAAACAATGAGTTTATAGATAGAATTATTGATGAACAAAAGCAAATTTTACAAAACAACTCTAAACTTGTTAAAAAAAATGGATACTTAGTTTATGCCACCTGTTCCATTTTGCCTTCTGAAAACTCACATCAAGTTGAAAATTTTCTAAGTAAAAATCCCGATTTTGAATTAATTGATGAAAAGAAAATAATGCCTTCTACCAGTAATTTTGATGGTTTTTATATGGCTAAAATAGTTCGTAAATAATATTTTTTCAAAAGACCAGATATTAAAGAATATTCAAAATTCAAAACTCCTTATTGGATTTTTGAATTTTTAAAACACCTATACTTTGAATTAAACATTTAATTTAAAGTAGGTTTTTAGTTTTTCAATTGTATTTTGGACTTGACTCTTTAAATTTTCTAAATCTGCATCATTAACTATACAAAAATTAGTCAAATTTTTAATTTTTTCTTGGCTCCATTGATTTTTTAATCGATCATTAATTTCTCTTAAAGACCAACCATCTCTTTGCATAATTCTTTTCAAGCGAATCTTTTCACTTGCTATTACTGCAATAGTGGCATCGCAACCTAAATATGAACCACTTTCAAACAAAATAGCTGATTCTTTTATACAAATTTTACTTTCTTGTGTAGATATCCATTTGGCAAAATCATTTTTAACGGCTTCATGAACAATTAAATTTTGTTTTCTTAATAATTCGGGATTTGAAAATATTTGGTCGGCAATGAATTTTCTATTTAAATCATCACCAATATAAGCATTAGGTCCTAGTAAATCTATAATTTTAGATTTCAATTGACAATCTTGAATCATTAAAATTTTTGCATTAGAATCAGAATTGTATACAGGATACCCTTGCTCATTAAATATATTAGCAACAGTTGATTTTCCAACTCCCATACCTCCGGTTAATCCAACAATAAACATCTTATACAAGAGAATCAACCATAAAAAAATGTGAAATGCTTCCTCCTAAGACAAATAAATGCCAAATAAAATGAGAATATGGAATTTTTTCAATAACATAAAAAATTGTACCTAAACTATATAATAATCCGCCAATGATTAAGAAGATTAATGCTTGAAGGCTCATTAAATCAATTATGTTTCTAATATCAAAAATAATTAACCAGCCCATGGATAAATAAAGTAACAAAGAAAGCTTATCAACTTTACCCGTTAAAAATATTTTCAATATTATTCCAAGAGCTGCAATGGACCATACAATTGTAAATAATAACCAACCAGAACTTTTTTCGAGGGTTATTAAACAAACAGGAGTGTAAGTACCAGCAATCAAAAGAAAAATGCTCATATGGTCTAAAATCCTAGCTCTGTTTTTTAGTTTTCCACTTTCTAAATAATGATAAAAAGTTGAAGATAAAAAAAGTGCAATCATTGAAACCCCATATATCCATATACTAATTGTACTAAAATCAGTATTTTTTTTATTTTTGAATAAAAGATATATTAAACCAAATATTCCAAATAAAACACCTGCTGCATGAGAAATCGTGTTTAAAATTTCTTCTTTATTTCTATTTAATTTTATAAGTTTCATTTAAAAAATTCTAGAATTTTAAATATTAAATATAGAATATTTTTAATATAAATTTACTATTTAAATGAAATAAAAAAAATTACTGTATTTTTGCCAAGACATTTATCTTAAATAATTATGGCAAAAATAAAAATTGGATTAGTACAATCAAGTTGCTCCAATAATATTGAAAATAATATTAATAAAGCTATTGAAGGAATAAAGATGGCTGTTAAAGATGGGGCACAAATAGTATGTCTTCAAGAATTATTTTCTTCTCTATATTTTTGCGATATCGAAGATTATGATAATTTTAAGTTAGCTGAGCCTATCCCTGGTCCAACTACAGATAAACTTTCCCAAATTGCTAAAGAATTAAAAGTTGTAATTATAGCTTCATTATTTGAAAAAAGATCCCAAGGACTTTATCATAATACTACTGCTGTTTTAGACGCGGATGGTACTTATTTAGGAAAATATAGAAAAATGCATATTCCCGATGATCCAGCTTTTTATGAAAAATTTTATTTCACTCCTGGAGATTTAGGGTACAAAGTGTTTCATACTAAATATGCAAAAATAGGAGTTCTAATATGCTGGGATCAATGGTATCCAGAAGCATCACGAATTACTGCTCTTATGGGTGCAGAAATCCTCTTTTATCCTACAGCCATTGGTTGGGCTTCTACTCAAGATGAAGGTACCAACACAGAACAGTATAATGCTTGGCAAACTATACAAAGAAGTCATGCTATAGCCAATGGTGTACATACTGTTAGTGTAAATCGTGTGGGTTATGAACAAGAGGGTGCAATGAAATTTTGGGGAGGATCTTTCGTCTCGAATCCGTTGGGATCAATTCTATACCAAGCTTCACATGATCATGAGGAGGTTAAAGTTATAGAAATTGATACTGAAAAATCAGACAGTTATAGAGTTCATTGGCCATTTCTGAGAGATCGAAGAATTGATTCTTACCAACCCATATGTAAAAGATTTATAGACGAAGATTAAGTGATTATATGATGTTAAAATTTCTTATCATAAATCCAATCCCCCGTCCTTCTATAGATGACAACTTGATTAACTATATTATCTTAAGTTCACTATTTATTTTAGTTTTATCCCGTATAGTTCTCCTTCCTAAAAAAGAATCTTTTTTTAGATTTAAAGCTCTCATGGGAGAAGATGAAAATTTTACTTTGTTCACTTCAATTTGTGCATTATTATATTTAATATTCTTATCCTTAGTTTTAGTTCCTTTCTTTAAAATTCATATACCTTTTAATAATTCTCAACTAGCCAAAATAAGTTTAATATTTACATTTCTTTGTATTTATCATGTAACCTCACATGTATTAGGCAATAGCTTTATTTATATACTAGGTAAAAAGGAAGAATATAAAGTCAATAACATTAATAACTTTAGATTTACATTTATAAAACTTGTTATTTCAATTTTACTATGTTTTATAATTTACTATACGAACATTCCTAGGTTTTATGCTTTAAATATAGCAATATTTACTCTTGGAATTATACTTACTCTAGAATGGATATATTTAATGTTTTTTATAAAAAAAAATATAAATATTCCAAATTATTATGATTTTTTATATCTTTGCGCCTTTAAAATATTGCCCACGCTATGTTTAATTAAAATAGCGTTTTTAGGAGAAGAATTATAGTTTGTTTAAATATGAAAATTAAATCCGTTTTAGTTTCACAGCCTGAACCAATAGGAGATAGTTCTCCCTATTTTGATTTGCAAAAAAAGCATAAAATTAAAATTGATTTTTGTCCATTTATAGAAATTGAAGGAGCCAATGCTAAAGAAGTTAGAATCCAAAAGATTGATTTCTCTAACTTTACAGCAATAATTTTTACTAGTAGAAATGCTATTGATCATTTTTTCAGATTAGCTGAAGAAATGAGATTTACAGTTCCAGATTCAATGAAGTATGTGTGTCAATCTGAAGCCATAGCTTTATATCTTCAAAGATACATCGTATACCGAAAAAGAAAAATTTATTTCGGTGAAAAAAATATTCAAAGTATAATTCCTTTATTAAAGAAAAATCAAAAAGAAAAATATTTATTGCCAACTTCAGATATGCTCAATCAAGATATACCCGATGCTCTTGATAAAGCAGAAGTTGATTGGACGCGTGCAATATTATTTAGAACTGTTAGTAGTAACGTTGTTTCAAACATCAAAGATATTTATGATTACGATGCACTTATTTTCTTTAGTCCTTATGGCATTAAATCACTTTTTGATAATTACAAAGATTTTAAACAAGGAAATATACACATAGGAACTTTTGGTGCATCAACTAAATTTACAGCTGAAGAAGCTGGACTAAAAGTAAGTCTATTTGCTCCGACCAAAGAATCTCCTTCAATGACAAAAGCTTTGGATGATTTTTTGCAATAAGATATTTTAAAAAATATAAATTGCTACATAATTAAACTAAAAAATTTAAATTTAAACAAGCTATTCTAAATAATGACAACTTATAAAGATTCCGGTGTAGATAAAGAAGAAGGGTACCAAACCGTATCTAAAATTAAAGACGAAGTATCTCAAACACACAATCCAAATGTTTTAAATAATATTGGAAGTTTTGGAGCCTTTTATGAACTTTCTGGTTATAAAAAACCTATATTGGTTTCTGGTACTGATGGAGTTGGTACAAAGCTTAGAATTGCATTAGATTCTGAAATTTATGATACCATAGGTATTGATTGTTTTGCCATGTGTGCAAATGATATTTTATGTCATGGAGCAAAGCCATTATTTTTTCTAGATTATTTAGCTTGTGGAAATTTAGATTCAGATATTGCTTCAAAAATTATTTTGGGAATTGTAAAGGCTTGTAAAGAAACTAAAACAGCATTAATAGGGGGTGAAACGGCTGAAATGCCAGGTATGTATAAAAAAGGTGATTATGATGTAGCTGGGTTCTGTGTAGGAGTTGTTGAAAAAGAAGATATTATTGATGGAACCCAAATAAAGAAAGATCAAGTAATTATAAGTTTACCTTCAAGTGGCTTTCATTCTAACGGTTATTCGCTTATAAGGAAAATTTTCACTGATATCAATGAAAATTTTGAAGGTCAACCATTGTATCAAACATTGTTAACTCCAACAAGATTATATCAAAACGATATATTTAAAATATTAGAAAAATATCCACTATATGGAATTGCGCATATTACCGGAGGTGGTATAATTGAAAATTTACCAAGAATAATACCCAATGGGCTTTGTGCTAACATAAGCGTTTCATCTATTCATGTTCCATCTATTATGAAGGAGCTTCAAAAAAGAGGTAAAATAAGTAATGATGAAATGTTTGGCACTTTTAACATGGGTGTGGGGATGTGTATTATAGTTGATGAAGAAAATTCCCTACCAATTTTAAATCTAATTGAAGGTAGCTCAATCATCGGTAATATAACAAACAATTCAAAAAAAATTATTCTTAATTTTTAAATAAAAAAATTATTTTTTTATCTTAATTATTCTTTTATTTTATAAATTTACATGTAAATAATTTTTACATAAATTTTTTTGTAATTTATGTAGGGGCTATTGTGAATTAAAACTAAAAATACTTTATGAAGAGAATAATTAAGAAATCTCCCATATTTTTAATATTTTGCCTATTAATAATAATATTATTTCCAT
This sequence comes from Apibacter muscae, assembly GCF_007845595.1. Lineage (NCBI taxonomy): Bacteria > Pseudomonadati > Bacteroidota > Flavobacteriia > Flavobacteriales > Weeksellaceae > Apibacter > Apibacter muscae. The sequence goes on along the minus strand of NZ_SELI01000023.1, from coordinate 77,491 downwards.
TAAAGATAAATGCTGAATATTCACCTGAAAAGCAAATGAATGAAGGAAGTAAACATTCAATTTTATTTCCTAAAGTTTCTAATGCTAAGGTTATCCATGAAATAATTGAAATAGATGTTGTTCCATATTTTAATGATCCTAAAGACTATTTTGTAAATTATAATATTACATACCACATAGAATCTGATCATGAACAGATTCTTCCATTAATTTTTATTGCTTCAAATTTTAAAAATTCACCTATTAATATTTTAATTAATGACAAAGAAGTAAATACAAATTCAATATTAGAAAATCAGAATTTAATATTTAGCATATTCCCTTATATAAAATCTGATGGTAATGAGAACGTATGTATTATAGATACAAAAAATAATGTAAATTTATTTAATATTAAAGAATTAGTTTATTTTAATAGCTTACTAAAAAAAGGAAAAAATGAAATTCACTTAAATTATAAAGGGAATTTAGAAAGTAATAATTATGGATTTCTAAAGAACTATAATTTAGATTATTATCTATTTCCTTATAAATTTTGGAATTCCTTTGGACCCATTTTTGTAAAATTAAATACACCACCAAACTATAAAATTAAACAATCAACAATAGGAAATCCTTCACAAAAATTATCTAAAAATTTATATTTCTGGAGATTAAATAAAATTAATAAAAAAGAATTTAAAATTAGTTTGTCTCCTAAAATTTCAACATTATCCTATTTTTTACTATTGTTAAAACCCGTTGGAATTACTTTAACTTTTGGATTATTAATTAGTTTGATACATATCTATTTCATAAAAAAATTTAGAAAAAAAGATAATCATTCCATTAATTACTATTTAATATTAGGAAATATTATCAATCCCCCATTGTTTTACTTAACTTATTGTTTGTCATTTAAATTAATAGAATGGTCTTTAGGAAGTATTGCACTTAAAAATTATGAATATATAATTTCTCCTATATTATATTTACCACTCATATATGTTCTCTATGATTATACCATGTGGTTTTTAGATATTAGCCTAAAAAATAATACTTCTTTAAAAAATACCTAAACTATTTTTGTATTTTTGATTTAAATTTTCAACTTATGAATATAGCAGTTTTCGTTTCTGGAGGTGGTACTAATCTACAAAATATTCAAGATGCCATAAATACAGGTATTTTAGAGAATGTTAAAATTGTATTAGTAATCGCGGATAGAAATTGCTATGCACTTGAAAGAGCTTTAGACAATGATATAACTACCTATTTGGTTGATAGAGGTAATGAAATTTCAACCCAAATTGATGAAATTTTGTCTTCATATTCTATAGATTTTATTGTCTTAGGAGGATTTTTATCCATCTTAAATTCAAATTTCTGCAACAAATGGGCTAATAAAATAATAAACATTCATCCCTCATTACTGCCGAAATACGGAGGTAAAGGTATGTATGGAGAAAAAGTCCATCAAGCCGTTTTAGATGCTGGAGAAACAGAATCAGGTGCTACTGTGCATTTTGTAACTTCAGAAGTTGATGAAGGTAAGATAATTCTTCAAAAATCATTTCTCATACATGAAAATGATTCAGTTAAAGATTTGCAAAAAAAAATTCAAGTGATTGAAAAAGAAATTTTAATAAAATCCATTCAAATGTTGTGTCAATCTTAAATTAAATAAATATTTTTAACCCTTTTAATATAAGATTAACAAAATACAATATTAATTTTTTTTTTATATGTATACTTACTATCTTTGCATAAGATATACATAATTTATGGTAAGTGTAGATAGTTCTAATGAACTTTCACAAATAACAGAGAATGAAAAGACTGGTTTTTTACTGTGGAAGGTAAATAACTATTGGCTTCGTTCATTTAAAAAAAGATTTAAAGATTTAGATATCACACATAGTCAACTTTTACTTTTGCTAAGTATTTTCTGGAGCAAAACAAATGAGCTAAATCTTACTCAAAAAGAATTATCCTATAAGTCTGGTATAGATGCCATGACAACTTCCACAGCACTTAGAACACTTCAAAAAAAAGGATTAATTATAAGAAATATTAATAATAAGGACACTAGAACTCATTTAATAGAAATTACTGAAAAAGGCAAAACAATTGTTGAAAAAGCCAATGATATTATAAAAAATTTTAATAATTCCTTTTTCAGTTGTTTGAAAGATCAACAAAAACAATTTCAAGAAAATTTAATTAATTTATTATTATCCGATGAAAATTCTAAACAACATTTATTGAAATATTACCAAAAAGAACTTGAAAAATTTAATATAACCGTAGAAAATAAATAAGCATGAAAATAAAAAAAATAAAAATTATATTAGCACTTTTCATTATTACATCGCTACAATTAACTTCTTGTAAAAATGACAGTAAAACTGGTGCTGCTGCATCTATGCAACAAAATGCAGTAAAGCCTTATCCTGTACAAGTCCTGTCAGAACAACCCACTACACTTTATGTAGACTATCCAGCAACCATTAAAGGTACGCAAGACATTGAAATTAGACCAATGTTAGAAGGATTTATCAAAACTATTGAAGTGGATGAAGGATCTACCGTAAGAAAAGGACAAGTACTATTTACCTTAGATGCACCTCAGTATGAGCAAAATAAACTAAATGCTTTAGCAGCAATTAAAACGGCAGAAGCTGATTTAAATAATGCTAAGATGGAAGTAAGAAAAGTAACTCCTTTAGTTGAAAAAGGTATTGTAAGTAAATACCAATTAGAAGCAGCAAAATATGCACTAGAAGCAAAACAAGCAGCTTTAAACCAAGCATATACAACTTTAGCTAATGCTGAAACAAATGTTTCATATACTAGAATCGTTAGCCCGGTAAATGGAAGTATTGGATCCATCCCCTATCGTTTAGGAAGCCTTGTTAATAGTTCTACTACATTAACAACTGTAGCAAATACTGCAGATGTATATGTATATTTTTCAATCAATGAAAAACAATTATTAGACTTACTTAAAACTCTTCCGGGCAAGTCGCAAAATGAAAAATTAAAACATATAGAGCCAGTAAAATTAATACTATCTACAGGCAATGAATACATTGATAGTGGTAGAATTGATGCAATTAGTGGTATAATTAATACCGGTACTGCAGCTGCTAACATGAGAGCTATATTCCCTAATACACAAGGAATTCTTAAAAGTGGATTGTCTGGTACTGTAAGAATTACAAATACAATTAAGAATGCTTTAATAATTCCACAAAAAGCAACCTATGAAATTCAAGGAATTACTTTTGTATATGTGGTACAAAACGATAACAAAGTAAAACAAGTAAGTATAAAAGTTACTCCTACTCCAGATGGAAAATCTTATGTGGTAGACTCCGGACTAAAAGCTAACGATAAAATAGTCATAAACGGAATTCAAAATTTAAAAGATGGAATGGAAATTAAACCACAACTATAATTTTAAATAATTTCAAATTTATCTCTTAATTAAAAATAATAATAAATGTTTAAAATTTTTATTGAAAGACCAATTCTTTCAACCGTTATATCAATAATCATTCTGATATTAGGAGGTATCGGTATGGTTACGCTACCCGTGGCGCAATACCCTGAAATTGCACCCCCTACTGTTCAAGTTACAGCCAATTATCCTGGAGCAAGTGCCGACGTAGTTTTAAAAAGTGTTGTAATTCCATTAGAAGAACAAATCAATGGAGTTGATAATATGACTTATATGACTTCAACAGCTTCAAACGATGGTTCTGCAACGATTACAATCTATTTTAAACAAGATGCAAATCCAGATATTGCCGCAGTAAACGTTCAAAATCTTGCAGCTCGGGCAAATAGTTTACTACCAGCAGAGGTTACCAAAAATGGAGTAATTGTACAAAAAACCCAAAGTAGTAATATTCTATTTATGGGTTTAATTAGTAAAAATCCAAATTTTGATCAAAAATTTCTTCAAAACTATGCCAATATTAATATTCTACCTGAAATTAAACGTATCAATGGTGTAGGAGATGCACAGGCACGAGGTGGAAATACCTATGCTATGCGTATTTGGATTAATCCTGATAAAATGGCCATTTATGGTATAACACCTAGTGATATTTCTGCTGTTTTAGCAGAGCAAAATCTAGAAGCCGCAGCTGGTTCATTCGGGGATAATAGCAATCAAACCTTTGAATACCCTTTAAGATATACCGGGAGATTGACAGATGCCAAACAGTTTCAAAATATAGTTTTAAAATCGCTACCTTCTGGTGATATATTACGATTAAAAGATGTTGCAGATGTTGAAATAGGGGCTGAATCTTACCAAGTTACTTCTACCATTGATGGATATCCTTCCACAATTATTTCAGTATCACAAACCGCAGGTTCTAATGCTAGAAAAATCATTGAAGAAGTAGAAGTAACAATGAAGGAAGCCGCAAAATCTTATCCTTCAGGGATTGAAACTGTATTTATGATGAATGCCAATGATTTCTTAAATGCATCCATTGACAAGGTTATACATACGCTTATCGAGGCATTTATATTGGTATTTATAGTTGTTTTAGTATTTTTACAAGATTTAAGATCGACCATAATTCCTGCAATTTCTGTAATTGTTGCCATTGTCGGAACCTTTTTCTTCTTACTACTTTTAGGCTTTACCATAAATATATTAACTTTATTTGCATTGATTTTGGCTATTGGTATTGTGGTGGATGATGCCATTGTAGTGGTAGAAGCAGTACACTCTAAACTAGAGAATGGCATGAAGGATTCTAAAAAAGCTTCGATCCATGCTATGACAGATATTGCAGGCGCCATTGTAGCTATAACACTTGTAATGGCATCCGTATTCGTTCCAGTAAGTTTTATTGGTGGAACTGCTGGGGTTTTCTACAAACAATTTGGTTTAACCTTGGCTATTTCCATTGTAATTTCGGCGGTAAACGCGCTTACTTTAAGCCCGGCTTTATGTGCAATATTTTTGAAACCTCACAGTGATGATAAACATAAAACAACATTTATAACTAGACTAAAAGATGGATTTAATGTTGCTTTCAAAAAAACTACCAATAAATATAAGAGAATATTAATACTTACTTCAAAAGCCAAATGGAGTGTTTTTGCAATTATATTAGTATTTTCAGGATTGCTGTATTATTTAATGAAAACTACACCTACCGACTTTGTACCTCAAGAAGATAGTGGATTTATTTTAAGTGATATTAGTTTACCTCCAGGTTCAACCATGGAACAATCAACCAAAATTGGTGATGAAGTAAATAAAATTGCTAGTAAAATCAATGGAGTTGAACATATTGCACAATTAAATGGTTTAAGTTTCTTAAGCGGTGCAGGAGGTAATTATTCTGTGGTTTTAGTAAAATTAAAACCTTGGAGTGAAAGGCCAAACATCAATATCAAAGATGTTGTTAAGGAATTATTTATAAAAACGGCTCATATACAAGGGGCTCGTATTATTTTCTTTGGAGCACCAACTTTACAAGGTTTCGGTAACTCTAACGGTTTCGAACTTCAACTTCAAGATAAAACCGGTGGTAGCTTAAGTAATTTTTATGAAGTAAGTCAGCAATTCCTAGGGGCACTCAATAAACGTCCTGAAATTCAATATGCAACTTCATCATTTGATCCTAATTTCCCTCAATATGAAATGAGTCTAAATATTGCTGAAATTAAAAGAGCTGGATTAAAAGCTACTGATATTCTAGGCGCACTGCAAGGATACGTTGGAGGAATATATGCATCCAATTACAACCAATTTGGTAAGCAATACAAAGTATATATACAATCGCATCCATCTGCACGTAAAAATTTAACCGATTTAGATGGTATGTACGTGCGAAATGCAAGCGGAGTTATGGCCCCTATAGGTGGATTTGTAACTATAAAACCTACCAACGGTCCACAAACTTTACAAAGATTTAACTTATATCAATCAATACCGGTTAGTGGTTCTCCAAATCAAGGCTATAGTGCTGGGGATGCCGTGAATGTAATTAACGAAGTTGCAGCACAAACATTGCCACAAGGATATTCCTTTGAATATTCAGGGATGACTAGAGAGCAAGTGAAAAACAGTGGATCACAAACGGTTTATATATTTATTCTTTGTTTGGTGTTTGTTTATTTCCTACTTTCTGCCTTATATGAAAGCTACATATTACCTATATCAATCATTATATCCTTACCGATAGGTATTGCAGGAGCATTTTTATTTGCAAAACTTTTTGGAATTACCAATAACATTTACTTACAGATTTGTTTAATCATGTTAATCGGTCTATTGGCTAAAAACTCCATTTTAATTGTTGAATATGCGTTAGAACGAAGACTTCATGGACTATCTATTATTGATGCAGCTATTGAGGGTGCTGAAGCTCGTTTTAGACCAATACTTATGACATCCTTTGCATTCATCCTAGGTTTATTACCACTTATGTTTGCCTCTGGCGCAGGTGCTGAAGGTAATAGATCTATTGGTACTGCTGCTGTAGGTGGTATGCTTATAGGAACTATAGTAGGGTTGGTAGTTACTCCTATGCTTTATGTGATTTTCCAGACTATTCAGGAAAAAATAACTAAGATAAAACCTACAACTACCGTAAAGGAAGATTTGGAGGATGATGATTTATAAATCTAAATTATTAAAATAATAAGAATGAAAATTCAACCAATTCAATATATAACTATTTTAGCCCTGGCAGGTTCACTCACTTCCTGTGTTACGGCAAAGTATGAGACTCCTGAAATCATAGATAATAAACTTTATCGTGATATGAACAGCAAGGATAGTACAACTATCGCTGATATTCCATGGAGCAATTTTTTTAAAGATATAAATCTACAAAACCTTATTAAAGAGGGTTTACAAAATAATCTTGATTTACAAATTGCTGTAACACGTATTAAACAATCTGAAGCAAGTTTAAGATCTGCAAAATTAGGATATTTACCTACTTTATCAGCGGAAGCTTCTTATAGTAATAGTAAACTTAATGAAGTAAAAGGCTCAGGATTTAGAACACATTCTGAAATCCCTCAACTATCTGCAACCGCAAGTTGGGAAGCTGATATTTGGGGCAAGATTGCAAGTACCAAACGTTCAGCTTTAGCTTCTTACTATCAAAGTGATGCTTATAGACTGGTCACTCAAACTTCTTTAATTGCAAATATTGCAAACAGTTATTTTAATTTGTTGGCTTACGATGAACAACTTAAAATAATGAAAAACACCATTAAACTATTAGAAGATAATGTTCAAACCATGCAATATCTGAAAGAAGCTAATATAGTTACTGGTGCTGCCGTAGAACAAAGTAAAGCTTTACTTTATTCTACAAAATTGAATGTTCCTGACTTGGAATCCAATATTAAAACATTGGAAAATTCAATTAGTTTACTTCTTGGAAAAGAACCAGGTCCAATTGTTAGATCTAAAATAGAGGAACAAGTAATTCCTACTGAACTTGAATACGGAGTTCCTGTACAACTCTTGTCTAAAAGACCGGATGTGATGATGTACGAATATGCATATAGGGCTTCTTTTGAAAATACTAATATAGCTAAAGCATCCTTATATCCCTCATTAACCTTAACAGGCAACGTAGGATATTCAACCTATCAAAATTTAAACAATTTTTTTGATTACTCTAGTATGTTTGCAAATATAGTGGGTGGATTAACACAACCTATATTTAACCAAGGAAAACTTAAAAGCCAGCTCAGAATAAGCCAAGCCAAACAAGAAGAAGCATTACTAAACTTTAAAAAAGCCGTACTTAATTCTGGTATGGAGGTTTCCAATGCTTTATATTCTTACGAAAAAGCTAAAAGTAAAGATACAGGAAGGAATTTGCAAATTGAAGCCTTACAAAAGTCTGTGGATTTTACAAAAGAACTTTTGATATATAGCAATGCCAACTATACAGAGGTTTTAACTGCTGAGCAAAACTTATTAAGTGCTAAGCTAAATCAAGTAAATGATAGACTTCAACAACTCCAATCTGCGATAAATTTATATAAAGCTTTAGGTGGAGGCGTTAATTAATAAATAACAATTTAAACTAAAAAAGTCTGAATTAAAATATTCAGACTTTTTTAGTTATAAATCATAGATCTTTCAAAATTTTCAAATAATTTGAATATCTTCTCTCAGATATTTCATCTTCATCAACAGCTTTTATAACTGCACAATTGGGTTCATTTAAATGCAAACAATTATGAAATTTACACCAAGAACGAAATTTATATATTTCCGGAAAAAAATTTTGTAATTCCTCCTTACTAATTTCAACCAACTCAAATTCTTTAATTCCTGGAATGTCAATAATACTTCCTCCAAAACTCCAATCATACATTTGAGCAAAGGTTGTAGTATGTTTTCCTTTATCATTAGAATTTGAAATCACAGATGTTTTTAAATCCAAATCTGGTTGTAAAGCATTAATTGTAGAACTTTTACCACTCCCAGAATGTCCTAAAAAAAGACTTACTTTATTTTTTAATAAATTTTTTAAAATATCAATATTAATATTTTTATTGGCTGATATCTCTAATATATCATAACCAATTTTTTTATAAATATGAGTTACCTCTTTAATTTCTTTTAAATCTTCTTCGTTTATTAATAAATCAATTTTATTAATAACAATTAAAACCGGAATATGATAAGCTTCACAAGTAATCAATAATCTATTTAGAAATCCCAAAGAAGTTTGTGGATTTTTAATGGTAAAAATAATACATGCTAAATCTATATTTGAAGCTAAAATATGTGTAGATTTTGACAAGTTTACAGACTTACGAATGATATAATTTTTTCTAGGATGTATAGTTGTTATCCATGCCACTCCATCCTCATGAAGTTCGTAATCTACTTCATCTCCAACCGCCAATGGATTGGTTGTACTAATTTTTTCTTTTTTAAACTTCCCTCTTATTCTGGCTTCGTAAATAGTACTAGTTATTTTATCTTTTAATAAATACCAACTTCCTGTGGATTTAATAATTGTTGCTTGCTTCATTTTTTTAAAATAAAAAATGCATCATTAAAGATGCATTTCAATTATATAAATATTGTAAAAATCATTATATATCATCCATGATTTTGTTTTGTAAATCTACTGATTCTTTATGAATAGAGATTAATAAATGATCTAAAAATTCTTCAGATAAACCCATTCTAGAGCCATTTCTAATAGCTAATTTCTTTAAAACATTCCATCTGTCTGGTTGAAAAATAGCAACGTTATGATCTTTTTTAAGAATTCCAATTTTCTTAGCAACATCCATTCTTGAAGCTAATAAACCTAACAATTGGTTGTCTAATTCATCAATTTCTCCTCTGTATCTGTTTAATTTAGAAGAAAAATCATCTGAAAGATCATTTTTCTTTCTAATAGTAAGATCTACTAAAATTTCTTTTAATCTTTCTGGAGTAATTTGTTGTTTAGCATCACTCCATGCTTCGTCTGGGTTACAATGAGTTTCAATCATTAAACCATTGTATTCCAAATTAAACGCCTGTTGAGCAATCTCTGAAATTAGTTCTCTAGTTCCACCAATATGGGATGGATCGCAAATAATAGGTATATTAGGAAATCTATCTTTAAGTTCTAAAGCAATTTGCCATTGTGGGTTATTTCTATATTTAGACTTATTGTTAGAAGAAAAACCTCTATGAATAACTCCTAATTTTTTTATGCCTTGAGCTGCTAATCTTTCTAATCCACCAATCCACAAATCCAAATCAGGATTTACAGGATTTTTAACTAAAACTACTTTATCTGTATCTCTTAGTGATTCTGCAATTTCTTGCATTGCAAAGGGATTAACCGTAGATCTAGCTCCTATCCATAAATAATCTATATCAAACTCCAAAGCTAATTTAGCATGCGAAGCATTTGCTATTTCGGTAGCCGTAAGCATACCAAATTCTTCTTTTACTCTTCTTAACCAATTCAATCCTATAGCCCCTACTCCTTCAAAGCTTCCTGGTTTGGTTCTAGGTTTCCAAATTCCTGCACGATAAACTTGTACATAATCTTTATCTAAACGTTCCGCTATTTCCATTACTTGTTTTTCGCTTTCAGCACTACATGGCCCAGCAATAATCAGTGGCTTGTCAAACTGATTAATCCAATCTTGATTTATATCTCGTATACTCATAATCTAAAACTTAGTTAAGCACAATATTTAATTTCAAATTTAAATATTATTTTCTCAAATCTAAATTATAATGCAATATTTTCACTAAAAATGCCATTATTTTATTTAAATTTATTTACAAAATTTTCAAAAACGCCTAAACCAAACAAGGAATAATCGTATTTAACAGGGTCATCTTTGTCAAATTTTTTCAAATTATTGGTAAGTTCAACCACAGATTTCCAATCGTTTTGATTTCTATTTAGAAGTTTTAGAGTTCTTGCTGTATTTCCCGAATGAATATCCAAAGGACACATCAATTGAGAAGGTGAAATGCTCTGCCACAAACCAAAATCAACGCCCTTATTATCTTTTCTAACCATCCACCGTAAATACATGTTTATTCTTTTTGAAGAAGAATTTTTTAATGGGCTACTTACATGTTTTTGTGTTCTTTGTAATGGTAAAATTTCAAAAAATACTTTCCGAAATCTTTCTATAGCATAAAATGTATTTGATTCATCTTTATGGGTTGAAAAAATTTTTTCAAGTCCTCCTCTATTTTTATAAATATTTTGTAATGATTTTATAAAATATATCAAATCCTCAGAATTAAAAGTTCTATGCACACACCTTTCAATTTTTTTTAAATCATTTTCTGTATGATTTAATATAAAATTATAGGGTTCCCCTTCTAAATAATTAACCACTTTTTCAGAACTTTTTAAAATACTTTTTCTATTTCCCCATGCAATTGTAGCTATTAAAAACCCAATTATCTCAATATCTTCTTTGCTGGTAAACTGATGCGGTATTTGTATAGGATCTGTTTCTATAAATCGATGATGATTGTATTCTTCAAACTTTTCATCTAAAAATAATTTGAGTTCATCGAAATTCATAAAAGTTAAACTTTTAAGCTTCTCTTTTTATTTTTTGGTTTGAAATTCCTTTTAAAATTATTTTCTTTCTTCTTAAAATTTTTTGAAAAAGAAGATTCTATTTCATCATTCCTAAAAGTATGCTCTTTAACAATAGTAATATCTTTCTTAATTAATTTATGAATATCTTTTAGTAATGGTAATTCATCATGATCGCAAAAGGCAATCGCTACACCGTTACGCCCTGCACGGCCTGTTCTTCCAATACGATGCACATAGGTTTCAGGAACATTAGGCAAATCATAATTAAACACATGTGATAGGTGATCTACATCAATACCCCGAGCTGCAATATCTGTAGCTATAAGTACTCTTGTGGATTTATCCTTAAAATTTTTAAGAGCATTTTGTCTAGCATTCTGTGATTTATTCCCATGAATAGCTTCTGTTCTTATACCTACCTGATTTAATTGCTTTGAAATCTTGTCTGAACCATGTTTGGTTTTTGCAAAAACAAGTATAGATTCTAAATTTTTATTTTGAAGCAGTTCAATTAATAATTTAATTTTGTTCGCCTTTTCTACATAATACAATGACTGTTCTATTTTATCAACCGTAGACGATACTGGAGTTACTTCAATTCTTGAAGGATGGTTTAATATGTTATTGGCTAATTTTTCAATTTCCGGAGGCATTGTTGCAGAAAAGAATAATGATTGTCTTTTATTGGGTAATAAAGGCAATATTTTTTTTATATCGTGTATAAATCCCATATCTAGCATTTGGTCTGCCTCATCTAAAACAAAATATTCTAAGGTTTTCAGATTTATAAACTTTTGATTAATTAAATCTAATAATCTTCCCGGAGTAGCTATTAAAATATTAACTCCTGAACGAAGTGTATCTGTTTGTTTTTTTTGTGGAACTCCTCCAAAAATAACGGTGTGACGCAAATTTGTATATTTGCTATATTCCTTAATATTTTCTTCAATTTGTATAGCCAATTCTCTAGTGGGTGTAAGTATCAATGCTTTGATGTTACGTCCTCTATTTTTATTTAGATTTTGGTGTAGTTGTTGAATGATTGGAATTGAAAAAGCAGCTGTTTTACCGGTTCCTGTTTGTGCAACGCCTAATAAATCTTTACCTTCTAAAAGAATGGGGATCGCTTGTGCTTGTATTGGAGTTGGGTTTATGTAGTTTTGATCTTTTAGAGCTCTTAGTATAGGCTCAACTAAATTTAATTTTTCAAATGTCATACTATATTAGTCCTAGATTTAACGGACTTTTCTTATTTTAATGATCCGTAAAGGTAGACTTTTAATTTGTTATAACGTTTTAAAATAAAATATTTTATTACTTAAATAGTTGTATGCTTTTTTATTAATTCACCAATTATATACTTACTATTAAGATCAAATTATAGATATAATAAAACTTGATGATTTTAAGATTTTACTGTCTTTACTAGTTGTTTTATTCCTGAAACTAATAATAAAATGATAGAACCAGCAATCAATCCCAATATGATTTGTTTCAAAATTTCTGGTTGTAATGAAATGTGATGAACAAAATTTATATTATGATCAAAAATTCCTCCGGAAACCATTAATAATGCAATTGTTCCTACAATGGATAAAACTTTTATTATAATTGGTAAAGATTTGATTAGAAGCTTTCCTATTGCTGTTAATATCCCTTTTCCTTTAGATTTTAAAATTAGAAAATTACCCATATCATCCAAACGAACTATTAAAGCTACAATTCCGTAAACCCCTACTGTCGCTATAAAAGCTACAATGGAAACTGTAAAAATTTCAATCCATAATGGTTGGTTGGCTACTGTACCTAAGGCAATAATTACTATCTCAATAGAAAGAATAAAATCTGTAAATATTGCTGATTTTATTTTTTTCTTTTCAGCAATTGGATCATTTTCAAGATTTGTAACATCTTCTTTTTTTATATGTTGATTTTTATGAAAAAAATATTCGAAAATTTTTTCTACTCCTTCATAAGCTAAATAAAAGCCACCCAGAATTAAAATGTATTGAATAACTACTGGAAAAAATAAATTTAATGCAATTGCAATAGGTACAATTATTATTTTATTAATTAAAGAACCTTTTGTAATTTTCCATAATACGGGTAATTCTCTAGAAGAAACAAATCCTGTAGCTTTTTCTGCGTTAACAGCTAAATCATCTCCCAAAATGCCAGCTGTTTTGCCTGTAGCTAGTTTTGTAGTGACTGCTACATCATCCATTAGTGCGGCTATATCATCCAATATAGCAAATATTCCTGAAGCCATAGTAGGTTTAATTTTAATTCAAAAATATAAATTTATTTTTGAATTAAAATCTATATTTCTTAAACCTTTAAATTTTTATTGTATCGTATATTTTATAAATAATTATAAATCTGCTAACTAATGAGTTTTATGAACTATGAACTATATTTATAAATATTGCTTTTTAAAATACTAATTATAATAAATTTATTCCTGGGCAATTTGTATTTCTAAGCCATCTATATTTTGTTGAATAGGTATTTGACATCCTAAACGGCTATTTTCTTTTACATTAAATGCTTCAGAAAGCATGGCATCTTCTTCATCACTTTTGGGTGAAAGACTATCTTGATTATTTAATATGTATACTTGACAAGAGGCACACATTGCCATTCCTCCACATATACCTATAGTCCCTTCCGGTTCTATTTCATAAGCTCTGATTACCTCCATAAGGTTCATAGACATATCGGTGGGTGCTACTACCTCATGTTTAGTACCCTTTCTATCTATTATAGTTATTTTGACTTCTGACATTTGTTTATTCTATGGATTTAACTACTGCTTTCTCTGCCTCTTTTATTGTACCATCGAATCCTTGTATCCCTCCAACCGTCGTATATTTTAAAACATATTTTTTATTGGGATTTATTCGATTATAAATGCTTTGGCACATTAATGTTGCTTCATGAAAGCCGCAAAGGATTAGTTTTAATTTTCCTGGATAGATATTAATATCTCCAATGGCATAAATACCCTCAATATTGGTTTGGTAATCTAAAGCATTATTAACTTTAATAGCATTTTTCTCAATCTCTAATCCCCATTCTGCTATAGGTCCTAGCTTAGGAGTTAATCCAAACAAGGGAATGAAATAATCTGTGAATATTTCATTTTTTTTATTTTCTTTCTCTATAATTAAGGATTCTAATTTACCATCTCCATGAATGCCTATAACTTCTGCTGGAGTTATAAGTTTAATTTTACCTTTATTTTTTAAATCTTGTACTTTTTCTACAGAATCTAAGGCTCCTCTAAATTCATTTCTTCTATGTACCAAAGTTACTTCCTCGGCTATATCTGATAAAAATATACTCCAATCTAAGGCAGAATCCCCACCTCCAGCTATCACTAATTTTTTATTTCTATATAGTTCAGGATTTTTTATAAAGTATTCAACCCCTTTACCTTCATATTTTTCAATATTTTCGATTAAAGGTTTTCTAGGTTCAAAGCTCCCTAGACCTGCTGCTATAGCTATAGCTTTAGCCTTATGCTGAGTTCCTTTATCAGTAGTCACTATAAAAGTACCGTCTTCTTTTTTATCAATGGTTTGCGCAACTTCATTTAATGTAAAACCAGGTTCAAATTGCTTTATTTGCTCTTGTAAATTTTGAATTAATTCTGCGGCTTGAATGGTTGGAAAACCGGGAATGTCAAAAATAGGCTTTTTGGGATATAATTCAACCAATTGTCCACCAGGGTTGGGTAAAGAATCTATAATGTGACATCTTAATTTTAATAGTCCTGCTTCAAATACAGTAAAAAGTCCGGTAGGCCCCGCTCCTATAATTAATATATCCGTTTCAATCATTATACTAGTTAATTTTAATAATTAAATTTTAAACTATTTTTAACTGTGGTTTGTTATCAATCTTTTCCTCTAAAAATAACTTCCCTCTCAATATGCTTTTAATAAGCTCAATAAATTTATCAGCAAATGTAAGTCTTATTTGGTTGGAAGAATAAATTAATGAAATCTCCCTAGAGGGAGAATTTTTAAAATATCTTAAATTTTTCTTATCGGTTTCAGATAAGTTTTCAGATTCAAGCAATGGAAGTATGGTAAAACCAAAACCTTCATTCACTAAACTTACAATTGTAGAAAAACTACCACTTTCCAATTTAATATTGGAATGAATGGAATCTTTATACTTGCAAAGATCTAATACGTGATCTCTAAAACAATGACCTTCTTCTAGCATCAACAAATTATTAAAATCTAATTTGTCAATTTCTAATAAATCTTCTTTATATAAATCGTCTTGCGGAGAAATATAAGCTACCAGAGGTTCTCTATATATTGGTCTTTCAATTATAGGGTAATCATTATTTAATGGCGTGCTAACAATAGCAAAGTCTATCTCATCGTTTTTTAATGACTTTAAAATATCTTCTGTTTTAAGCTCTTTAATAATTAGTTCTGACTCTGGATGTTTATTTTTAAAAATTTTAAAAAATAATGGAACTAATGTTGGAATTATTGTTGGAATTATACCAATTTTTACAATTCCATTCATGCTTTTTTTATCTTCTTCAACAATTTTGGGTAGTTTATCAGCCTCCTGCAAAATGATCCTAGCTTGAGAAATAATTTTTTCGCCTATAGATGTGATTTTTATAGGATTCGTTGTTCTATCAAACAACTCAACTCCCAAAGCTTTTTCTAATTTTTGAATTTGCATGCTTAATGTGGGCTGACTTACAAATGCTTTTTCTGCGGCTACTGTAAAGTTTTTGTATTGTGCCACCGTCAATACATATTGAAGCTGTATTAAAGTCATTAGTTATTAAGCTTTATGGTTTTGTTTTAAGACGCAATTTACTAAAAAAACTACGATTTTAAATATCTTTTAAAAATAATCTAAATATTTTGTAACCTTATTTATATTCTTCTCGTATATACATTTATTAATGAAAAACACAATAATAAAATAATTTATGTTTTAATTCTATATTTTATTTTAAAACTTAAATACTTTTTTAAATATTTTAACTTAGCATTCTATTTTAAAGATGAGACAATTAAAAATTACCAAACAGGTAACTAACCGTGAAACCGCTTCTCTTGATAAATATTTACAAGAAATTGGGAAGGTGGATTTAATTACTGCTGATGAAGAGGTAGACTTAGCACAACGTATAAAAGCTGGAGATAGAGTAGCTTTAGAAAAATTAACCAAAGCCAATTTAAGGTTTGTGGTATCTGTAGCGAAGCAATACCAAAACCAAGGTTTAAGTTTGCCGGATTTAATTAATGAAGGAAATTTGGGCTTGATAAAAGCAGCTAAGCGTTTCGATGAAACTAGAGGTTTTAAGTTTATTTCTTATGCAGTTTGGTGGATTAGACAATCTATTCTTCAAGCTCTTGCAGAACAATCCAGAATTGTACGATTACCTTTAAATAAAATTGGATCTATTAATAAAATAAATAAAGCTTATGCTCATCTAGAGCAAGAACATGAAAGAGCACCTTCTGCCGCAGAATTAAGTGAAGTTCTGGATATGAGTGAAGAAGACATTAAAGAATCCATGAAAAACTCTGGTAGACATCTTTCCATGGATGCTCCTTTAGTTGAAGGAGAAGATTCTAATTTGTATGATGTACTTCGTTCAGGAGAATCCCCTAGTCCTGATAAGGATTTAATGCTGGAATCTTTACAAACTGAAATTGAACGATCACTTTCTACACTTACCCCTAGAGAGGCAGATCTTATTCGCTTATACTTTGGTTTAAGTGGACAACATCCTATGACCTTAGAAGAAATAGGAGAAACATTTGACTTAACTCGTGAAAGGGTTAGACAAATTAAAGAAAAAGCAATCCGTAGATTAAAACATACCAGTAGAAGTAAAATATTAAAATCTTACTTAGGAAAATAAATTCTATTCTAATTTAGCTAAAAGAATCAATATATTAGTATATTGATTCTTTTTTCATTTTTTATAAACAATTAAATTTTATTATGATAGAAATTATTATTAGTGTTATTTTTAATGTAGCTGTCTCCATAATTCTTAAAATTTATAGTACTAAAAATAACAGTAAGAATCTTTTATTTCAAATAATTACTTATAATTATCTTTTCTCGGCAATACTTTGTTATCTTATATTTAAACCTGATATATTCACAATAAATTTTACTAAAATTCCATGGGGAATCTATATTCTTATGAGTATATTAATGCCTAGTCTTTTTTTACTTATCGGACAATCCATTAAATATATTGGGATTGCAAAAACTGATATTGCTCAAAGAATATCCTTACTCTTAACAATTATTGCCTCTTTTGTATTTTTTAATGAATCTTTTCATTTAAACAAAGTATTCGGTTTATGTATCGGATTTATTTCTATATTTTTTATTTTTTATGAAAAGATAAATAGAAATAAAGCTAAACCTTCCATGCTAAATAAATGGTATTTACCCTTATTAATATTTCTAGGAATGGGTATGGTAAGTATTCTATATAAAATTATTGCCATTCAAAATTCAAACATTTCCTTTATTACTTCAACCTTTATAATTTTTATAGGTTCATTTATTTTTAGCGTAATTTTAATTATTTATAGAAAGCAAAAATTCAATTTATCCGCCATATTCTGGGGACTTGGAGTAGGAATATTTAATTTTGGTAATGTTTTATTTTATTTAAGAGCTCACCAAACCCTAAAAGATAATCCTTCTATTGTATTCGCTACAATGAACTTGGGAGTCATTGTTTTTGGAAGTATAGTTGGAATTATCTTTTTTAAAGAAAAAATGTCTAAACTAAACTATTGGGGTTTGTTACTAGCCTTAATCTCAATAGTTTTAATTTCAAAAATTTAGATTCACTTACTTAGCAATAATACTATTTTCCTTAACATTATTTCTTTTATAAACAATTGTTGATACTAATATGCTAGCTTCATAAAGCAAATATAAGGGACAAGATGCCACTAACATAGAAGGAATATCTCCAGGAGTAATAAATCCTGCAATGATTAGTATTATTATTACGGCATGTCTTCTATAGGTTTTTAAAAATTTTGGAGTCAATATACCTAAGCTTGTTAAAACATAAACAATAATTGGTAATAAAAATACAAATCCCATACCTAGAACAGTTTGAAGTAAAATGCTAATATAGCTGGATAAATCTATATTCACTTTTATGGTATCTGAAATATTAAAAAAATAACCAAAATGCATGGTTAAGGGGGTAACTAAAAAATAACCAAAGGAACAACCTATGATGAATAAAAAATATGTAGCTATAAAAAATGATAGTGAGTTTTTCTTTTCCCTTGGCTTTAAACCTGGAGCAATAAACTTCCACATTTCATAGATAATGTAAGGAAACACTAAGATCAGCCCCCCTGCAACAGCTATATAAAATGCTGTGTTTAATTGTTCAAAGATTCTTCTTACTTGGATGGGAAAGTGATCCGGCATTACAAATACGTCCTGAGAACCAAATAATTGACTTATAAAATTCATTATTTTAAAAGTTATAAAATTCTTATTTACTGGACCAAATATTATATGATCCATAACAAAATGAATTTTCCAACCCACCAATGAAGCTCCTAAACATACCGCAAGTAAACATCTCAGAATATGTTTTCTTAATTCACCTACATGAGAAAGAAAAGGCATATTCGCAGTATTTTTCTTTTTATTAGCCATTAATAATTATATATAAAGTCAATATATTATTTGTATCCATTTTCTAAAAGAACATGTAAATCAATAATTCCAAAATATTTTTCTCCATCCAAAACAACTAATTGACCAATTTGATTATCTTTAAATTGAGTAAAAGCAACACTTGCAAGTTCATCTTTTTGTATGGTTTTAGGATGCACAGACATAATTTCCTTAGCTGTAATTTTGTTATAATCTACATCTTTAGACAAAACTCTTCTTAAATCTCCATCAGTAATTACACCCACAACTTTTTCATTATCTACAATTACAGTAATACCATGGGAAGAAGAAGTTAATGAATTTATAACTTCTTTTAAGTGAGAATTTAAACATATTTGAGGTTTATGGATTTGTTTAACAAATTGTTCAACTTTCCATAATAAATTTTTTCCTAATGCTCCTCCAGGATGAAATTTCGCAAAATCTTCAGATTTAAAACCTTTTACTTGTAAAAGAGTGATTGCCAATGCATCTCCCAATGCTAGTTGTACAATAGTAGACGTGGTAGGTGCTAAATTATTAGGATCTGCTTCTTTATCAACCTTTGTGTCTAAGATTACATCGGCTTGCTCGGCCAATAAACAATTTTTATTGGATGTCATCGCTATTAGGCGTGATGAATATTTTTTTAAATACGGTACTACCTCTTGAATCTCCATTGAAGTTCCACTATTGGAAATACAAATAGCTATATCTTCTGATCTAATAACTCCTAGATCCCCATGCTTAGCTTCAGCAGCATGCAAAAACTGAGCAGGAGTTCCCGTTGAATTAAATGTAGCAACTAATTTATTAGCTATATGAGCGCTTTTCCCAACTCCACAAAAAATTATTTTTCCTTCACATCCTAAAATAAGATTTACAGCTTCTACAAAATCTTCTCCCAAGCGATCATTTAAAGAATTTAATTCTTTTATTTCTAAACTTAACGTATTTTTACCCAACTCTAAAATCTTATGTTTTTCCAAAATATAAATATTATTTTTTTGTTAGAGAATATTATTGTATTTTTAAAATTCACAATAACATTGGCAAATTTAAAAAAAAACTACAGTTAAAAGATGAATTCTTTAGAAAAAGACTTATCTAAATCCTTAAAAAAATATTTTGGATTTAGCACCTTTAAAAAGCCACAAGAAGAAATTATTACTAGTTTACTTGAAGGTAATAATGTATTTGTTTTGATGCCTACAGGAGGAGGAAAATCCTTATGCTATCAACTACCAGCATTAATTTCTAATGGTACTGCTATTGTTGTATCTCCATTAATTGCTCTTATGAAAAACCAAGTAGATGCCATCAGAGGTATTTCTTCCAACGAAGGAGTTGCGCATGTACTTAATTCTTCTCAAAATAAAACAGAAATAAAAAAAGTTAAAGATGATATTATATCTGGAGTTACAAAACTATTATATGTAGCACCAGAATCTTTGATAAAAGAAGAATATGTTGAATTTTTAAAAAGTATTGAAATATCTTTTTTTGCTATTGATGAAGCACATTGTATCTCTGAATGGGGGCATGATTTTAGACCCGAATATAGAAATTTAAGAGCCATCATTGAAAAAATTGGTAAAGTACCAATCATTGCTTTAACAGCAACGGCAACACCTAAAGTTCAGGATGACATACAAAAAAATTTGGGTATGACTGATGCCAAAGTTTTTAAATCTTCTTTTAATCGTCCAAATTTATTTTATGAAGTAAGAAGTAAAATTAATCCTGAAAAGCAAATTATAAAATATATTAAAGAAAATCCTAACAAATCAGGAATAATTTATTGCTTAAGCAGAAAAAAAGTGGAAGAGCTAGCAGAGTTGTTAAAAATTAATGGCATAAATGCACTTCCCTATCATGCGGGATTAGAAAGTAAACTAAGAGCCAGCCATCAGGATAAATTTTTAATGGAAGAAGTAGATGTTATCTGTGCTACTATTGCCTTTGGAATGGGGATAGATAAACCTGATGTTCGATTTGTTTTCCATTATGATATTCCTAAAAGTCTGGAAAGTTATTATCAAGAAACGGGTAGAGCTGGTAGAGATGGAGGTGAGGGAAAATGTATTGCCTTTTATGATTATAAGGATATTGAAAAATTAGAAAAATTCTTAGCATCTAAATCAGTTTCTGAGAGAGAGATTGGTATGCAATTATTACAGGAAGTTGTTGGTTATGCTGAAACTTCAATGTCTAGAAGGAAATACCTTTTGCATTATTTTGGGGAAGTTTTTGATGAAGTTAACGGATTAGGTGCAAAAATGGATGATAATTCACTAAACCCTAAGCCTTTAACTGAAGTTTCCAAGGAAATTCAGCAAATGCTTTCGATTGTTGAAAAAACCAAAGAAAAACTTAAAATTAAAGATTTAGTCCATATAGCTACAGGTAAGGAAACCGCTATAATTAAATCTTATAAAATTAGTTCAGAAAATTATTTCGGTTTTGGAAAAGATAAAACAGAAAATTTTTGGAAATCTATTGTTAGACAAGCTATCGTTCATAACTTCCTAGCTAAAGACATAGAGACTTATGGCGTTTTAAAATTAACGGATTTAGGGAAAAGTTTTATATCTAATCCTACTTCTATACAAATGGCTGAAGATTGGGATTATAATCAAGAAATAGAAAATAGCAATACTATTGTACAACCCTCTGGAAACAATAATGCTATTGATAAAACTTTATTTGAAGATTTAAAAAATATTCGTAAAAAAGTTGCTAAAAAATTTAATATTCCTCCATTCGCTGTTTTTCAAGATCCAAGTTTAGAAGATATGGCTTTACAATATCCTACATCTCTAGTTGAAATGGGAAATATCTTTGGAGTTGGGGAAGGTAAAGCAAAAAAATTTGGAAAAGAATTTATTGATTATATCGCTAAATATATCGAAGATCATGATATTATTAAACCGGATGATTTAGTTATTAAACAAATTGCTAATAAATCCTCTCATAAAGTTTTTATAATTCAAAATACGGATAGAAAATTAGATTTTGAGGATATTGCTAAAGCAAAAGATCTTTCTATGAGTGAGTTACTAGACGAGATGGAAAGTATCGTTTATCAAGGAACTAAATTAAACATCAACTATTATGTAGATGAATTATTAGATGAAGATCAACAACAAGAAATCATTGATTTTTTAATGGAGTCTGAAAGTGATAAAATGTCTGTATTACTTGAAGAATTTGGAGAAGATTATTCTGATGAAGAATTACGTATTATGAGAATAAAATTTATTAGCGATGTTGCTAATTAATTAAAATTTTAAATAAAAAAGTCAATTTTAATTTCCTTCTATTTATAATATGTTAAGTTCAAATGGTTACTAATTCATTTGATGCTTTCATTAATTTAGTAGGAATTAAGTATCAATAATTTTCCTTTTTAATCATTTTTCAATAAATATTTACTTTAAATAGTATATTTTTATTTGAACTACAAAGTCTTGTTAGGTTTAGGCAATTGTGAATAGTAATTCTTAGCTGTACTTAAAATATATCCTACATTACTTTCTAAGATATCCAAGTACATTTCATTGGAGTCTTTATTTTGTATATATAAGTGATAACATATATTGGATTTCATAAATGGAAAATAGTTATTATCTTTAACAAGTAACATAAGCAAAGTAAGAATCTCATAATCTTTTTTATCACTTTTTTTGAAACTACTTATTAGGAAAGGAATCATTTCCGTAGCATTTAATTCCCGTAATATTAATTTAAAATTAAGTCCTATATTAGGTTGTTTCAGCGAGTTTTCTTTTATAAGTTTTAGTACTTCGTTTCTATTGTTTCTAAGGAAATCAATTTCTCGTATGCTCCATATGATATCTTGATCATGATAGGGTAAATGAGCATTTATCTTATCATTCCGATCTAAAGAAGTATTTAAAATTATATTTTTATTCAAATTTTCAGGGTAAGCCATCACATACGTGAATTTCTCTTTGAATGACAACTGATTAAAATCTTCATCACTCAAAATAACTGGAACAATCTTATTTTCAGAACCATTGTTTGAAATATTCTTAATTCCAGATTTAGCAAGAAGTTTACTTATTTTTGAAAATTTATAAGTGGGTATGAAGCTTAAAGATTTATACTCAGAATATAGTGGATTAGCAATGCTTAAAGAATCTATTTGCTGTGCATTAAGTTGAAAAAATAAAATTAGTAATAGCCATAGATAATTTTTTTTCATAACATTTAGTTTATATATTTACCTAAATATATAAAATATTTCCTTAGCAAAAAAAATAGAGGATATTTTATCCTCTATTTACTTATGAAATTAAAAATTTTATAAGAATATCTATTGTATTATTTCAAGGATAGAACTTCTTAAAATTTGCGCTTTTTTAGCTAATTCTTCCTCAGTCCATAATAAAGAGATAGGAATTGTAATTGTTCTACTTAATATGTTATCCGACTGTGTATAATCTGCATTGGCATAATTCGGTAATAACTCTTTATGTTCTTTATACAGCGGAGCTAGGGTTTTCAAAAGTTTTAAATGATCCCACTTTTTTATATAATGCCAATTATTATCAAACCAATAGGCATTGCCAATTCCTTTAGAAACCAATAATTGAGAGGCTTCCTTTGCTTTTTCTTTCGTTGGTAAAAAAATACTTAAAAATGAAGCATTGTCTCCTTTTTCATCAAGGATTCTTCTAAATTCTACCCCTTCGATATCTTTTAGAGCATCTTTAAAAACTTGTTTATTATTCCTTTGAATACTAAGAATTTTATCTAATTTTTCAAATTGTGCTAAACCCACTGCTGCATTTAATTCTGAAATTCTATAATTTAAACCTAAATAGGGATGATTCTCAGCTCCTCTATTATTACCAACATGGTCATGGCCATGATCTGTATACTGATCTGCATGGATATAATAATCATGATTATTAGTAACTACAGCTCCACCTTCTCCACAAGTAATGGTTTTAACAAAATCAAAAGAAAAACAACCTAAGTCTCCTATAGTACCTAAATATTTTCCTTTATAGGTTCCTCCAAATGCTTGGCACGCATCTTCAATTAAGAGTATATTATGTTTTTTTGCTAGTTCTTTTAGTAAAGTTAAATCTGCCATCTCTCCACACATATGTACAGGCATAATTACTTTAGTTCTTGGTGAAATAGCTTTTTCAACAGATTTAGGATCCATAGTTAAAGTGTCGTCAATATCGACCAAAACAGGTATAGCTCCCACACTAAGCACAGCTTCAAAACTTGCTACAAAGGTAAAAGTTGGCAAAATTACTTCATCCCCCGCTCCAATTCCTGCAGAATTTAAAGCTGTAATTAAAGCAGTTGTTCCACTTGTTGTAAGTTGTGCATAACTTACATTCATCTTTTTTTGAATGGATTGCTCTAATTCTTTTGCCTTCCAATGATTATTTCTTAAAGTTTCAAAATTATAACGCATTAAAATTCCACTTTCAATAACGTCATTTAGGTGTTTTTTCTCTTCTTCACCCCAAAGCTCATATCCTGGCATAATCTTATATTTTTAATATTATTTTATTGAAATGATCAACAAACAAAGATACTAAATTAGAAAATTTAATGGTTGCAGGAATTTATTTAAAATAAAACCATTAATTCATTATAAAATACATTAATATAAATTAAACTCAATTTATATAGAGATTATCAAAATTTAAATTTATTCTTGTTACATTTCTAAAGCTAGAATACAAATTTTAGATTTATTCTGGTAAACTTAACCCATGGTTATTTTAAAATTTATTAAAAAACTTAATGTTTATAGGGAATTGTATGAATTAAGTTTATAATGTTTTGAGAATCAGAATTTTCACTTAATTTACCCAAAGCCATCAGTTTCATTGGGTAACTTTTACCATCGTTGTAATAAGATGGTTGATTATAATTTACCTTATCCCAAAGTGTAAAGCCTTCTCTTTCATAAAAAATAATTCTCCGTTTAGCCATTTCTTCTATGGGTAATTCTACTTCTAAAATTATAGGCTTAGAAACCTTAGATTTAATTGAATTTAAAATTTTACTGCCGTAGCCTTTGTTTCTATGTTTAGAACAAACCGCAAAATGTTCAACAAATATAAAAGTGCCTAAATCCCAATAGTTAAAAAATCCTACAGGATTATTTTCACTCCATGCTAATAAAATTTGAAATTTCGGCTCATCTTTGTATACATTAAGCATTCTTTCTTTAGGTCTTCGTTCATTTTTAGGAAATGATTCTTCATAAAGATTTTCAATAAATGAAATTTCTCTTTTATCATCCATGTTTAGTTTTTGTAATCTCATAAAAAATTTAATTTATTGATTAAAATATAATTCTAAGGAATCATCCAATGATTCAACTTGATTTATATTATCTAATTTTTCTGTACTTTGACTATCATTTAAACTATTATTCGAATTATCATTTATAGATTCTTTCTGATCCCATTCGTTGGATAAAATTTTTGGATCATTATTATTGCCATTCCCTTCTAATCCATCCAATCTATCTTGAAAATGTTGTATTACAATTTTTTGTGCTTCAATTTCTTTTTCTAAGGATAAGTTTTGCTCTTTCAATTGTGAAATTTCTTTTTGATAATTCTGTATATCCTCTTTTAATTTAGATACTTTAGCTTCATTAATATCCGACGTCTGGGAGTTTAGAACTTCAATTCTGTTATTGGTTTGTTGAATCCCTTTTTCTAAAAATAAAATTCGATCTGTATTTCTAATTCTTTCTTTCTCTAAAGAAAGATTATAGTTTTTAGCTCCTACCAAATCTTGTTGTGTGCAGATCCAATTCATATTATTTTTAAAATCATTAAGAACTGGTAGAGCCAAAGATCTTTCACTTGACTTATCATTAATATAAATGCCCTCTGAATCTTGAAAAGAAGTAAAAATATTCATACTTTTATCACCAACATATTCATAAACCAAAATTCCATTCCATAAATCTCCTTTAGGATCGAATTTTAAATTTACACCGTTTAATTTATTGATTACTCCCCCTCTAGCCTTACCTCCTTGCTTTTTAATAAAATTTTTCCAAACACTTAGTACAGTTTCTTTATTACAAACCGGTAAGCTAAAACTGAATGCTGGTACTTCTTTATTATCTTTATCGGTATATGTGATATTTTCTATATCCTGTGCTTTACCAACAACCCAAAAAAACAATACTACTATAATTGTTATTTTTACTTTCATTTGTTAATTTTTTTTAAATAATATTCAGCAAT
Organism: Apibacter muscae; assembly: GCF_007845595.1. Classification (NCBI taxonomy): domain Bacteria; kingdom Pseudomonadati; phylum Bacteroidota; class Flavobacteriia; order Flavobacteriales; family Weeksellaceae; genus Apibacter; species Apibacter muscae. Next base: position 51,453 of record NZ_SELI01000023.1, on the reverse strand, counting down.
TTCCTTTCCAGAACTAATTGAATTAATCGCCCATTGAGTTTTTAAATTTATTTTTCGTTCATCAGAAATCTTCCAATCTAATTTGCTACGTTCTAACTGTTTTCTAAATTCATAAAAGCATATGCCTGCAGCAACAGAAACGTTTAAACTTTCCGTAAATCCTTTCATAGGTATTGAAAGAGAATAGTCTGCAAAATTCAATGTTTCTATTGTCACGCCTTTAAATTCAGTACCAAAAATTAAAGCTGTGGGCTTATCTATTATAAAATCATGAATAGGGATTGCATTCTTTTCTGGAGATACTGCTACCATTTGATATCCTTTCTCCTTAATTTTAATTAATGATTCTATTCCTGAAGACATATAGTTAATATCTATCCATTTATCAGCCCCTCGAGAAACGGTAGTTTCAGGAGAAAATTCATTTCTATTCTGCAAAGCATACAAAGATTGAAACCCAAATGCTTCCATACTACGAACTATTGCAGCCGCATTTCTAAACTGATAAATATCTTCAATTACAGGCACAACAAATTCAGTTCTAAAGTTGACTAAATTCTCTATTTTTTTTAATTTATCCTCTGTTAAAAACTCTTTTAAATATTCATACAGTTCTAAATTATTTTCAATCCCTTTATACATAAGTCAAAAATAAAAATTTAAATAGACCCAAGGAAATTTATAAATATAAAAATGGTATAAGTTTTGTTTATGCTTACATCATCTAACCTCTTTATTAATTGTCTTAAATAGCTTTAAGCTACTTTTAGAGGTTAAATAGTTTTTAAAATAAACACTAAAAAAAAATATATGAATATTGATGTGATCAACAATGGTAATGTTTCCTTTATGGTTCTTACCACAGTACTTGTCTTCTTAATGATCCCAGGACTGGCTTTCTTTTATGGAGGTTTGGTTCCTAAGAAAAATTCTCTTACCATGATGATGTATACTTTCATTTCCATGGGCATTGTAACTATTTTGTGGACATTTGGTGGTTTCTCTTTAGTTTTTGGTAAGGATATAGGTGGCGTTGTTGGATCTCCTACTGAATATTTTATGTTGCATGGAGTAGATTTTAACGTTAATCCGAGATACGGTTCCTCCATTCCTTTTTTAATGTTCTTTATGTATCAACTTATGTTTGCTATCATTACCGCACCTTTAATGACTGGGGCAATAGCAAGTAGAATAACAATTATGGGATGGGTTAAAGTTCTTATTTTATGGATGATTCTTATATACTTTCCAGTAGCTCACTGGATATGGGGCGGTGGTTTTTTAAGTAAATGGGGATTTGTTGACTTTGCCGGTGGTACTGTAATACATGCAACTGCAGGTTTTAGTGCTTTGGTAGGCGTATTGTTTTTTGGAAAAAGATATTATAAAACTTCTGAAGATTACGGAAATATTAATTTAGTGATTTTAGGTGCTGCTATCCTATTATTTGGATGGTTTGGTTTTAATTCAGGAGGAGCTCTGGTAAGTGGTGAGCATGCGGCCATTGCTTTCACAAATACAGGGATTGCTGCTGGTTTTTCTACTATTGTTTGGGTTATCATATGTTATTTACGCGATAAAAAATTCTCTTTCATTGAGTTAACCACTGGAGCCGTTGCAGGTTTAGCGACCATAACTCCTTGTTCAGGATATGTTTCACCACAATCTTCTGTACTTATAGGAATTATTGCTGCCTTTGTGTGTTACGGATGTTTACAGCTTTCAATTAAATTGAAATTGGACGATGCTTTAGGCGTATGGGGGGTTCATGGCATGGGTGGTGTCACCGGTAGTATTCTAGTTGGTATTTTTGCAGCTAGTAATTTGGATGGTGTATCTGGAGGTTTCCATCAATTTATAATTCAATTGTTAGGCGTAAGCATTGTAATTGTTTATAGTTGTATTGTTTGTTGGGCTATTTTTAAAATTTGTGATCTTACAGGTTCTATACGCGTGCCTAAAGATGTTCAAGAAAAGGGTCTTGATCAAAAATATATTACAGAAATTGTTGATTGTAAATCTTCAAATTAAAACTTATTTCTAAAATTATTTAGAACTCTCTTTTTAAATTTTGAATAATCTATAAAAAAAGCTCCATAATTCTTTATGGAGCTTTTAAATTTTATTTATTTAAGTAAAATGAACATTTAAGAAATATTCATCATTTCTGTATTTTCTGCGGAATCTTTAAACCCTAAAAAGTATAATATTCCATCTAAACCAACGGTAGATAAGGAATGATTGGCACTTTCCTTAACTTTGGGTTTAGCATGAAATGCAACTCCTAAGCCGGCAATTGAAAGCATTGGCAAATCATTAGCGCCATCCCCTACTGCAACCGTTTGTTGGATATCAATGTTTTCAAGTTTAGCAAGTAGTCGTAAATATTCAGCTTTTTTATTGCCATCAACAATATCATCTAAATAATTTCCGGTTAATTTACCATCAATAATTTCCAATTTGTTTGCAAACACATAATCAAATCCAAACCTACTCTTCAAATAATCTCCAAAATAAGTAAAACCACCAGAAATGATTGCAGTTTTATATCCACTTTTCTTTAAAATTTTCATTAATCTCTCTAATCCTTCGGTGATAGGTAGTTTTTCAGCAATTTCTTTTAGTACAGATTCATCCAAGCCTTTCAAAAGCTTTATTCTTCTTTTAAAACTTTCAGTAAAGTCTATTTCCCCATTCATGGCTGATTCTGTAATGGCTCTAACCTCTTCTCCTACTCCTGCGCGATCTGCCAACTCATCTATAACTTCAGTTTGTATCAAAGTAGAATCCATATCAAAACAAATTAAGCGTCGCATTCTTCTATAGCCATTTTCTTCTTGTAAAGCTATATCGATATTTAATTGGGATGATAAAGCCAACAATCTATTTTGAATTTCTTTAACATCTGTAATATTTCCTCTAACGGCTAGTTCAAAACAAGTTCTATTTGTTTTTTTGTTTAATGGTATTCTTTGGGTTAAACGAATGATGCGTTCAATATTTAAATTAAATTCTACTAAAATGTTAGCCACTTCAGATATTTGATTTGCTCCTAGTTCCTTTCCTAAAATATGTATAATGAATCTATTTTTTCCCTGAACTTGTACCCAATGAGTATAATCTTCAGTGGTTAAAGGTGAAAAGCGTATATTTACATTTAGGCTATTGGCTTTAAACAACATTTCTTTTAAAATATCCCCTGAACTTCCGTTTTCTGACTTAAAAATTATCGCCAATGATAATGAATGATGAATATTGGCTTGTCCTATGTCTAAAATTTCGGCATTATACTTTCCTAAAATATGAGTAAGCGCAGTTGTTATACCAGGTTTATCAACCCCGGTTATATTAACTAAAATTATTTCTGAATTTTGCATAAATTTATTGATTCAGTAAAAATATATATTTTAATTTGATTTAATCTGTTTGGCTAAAGTTATCATTTGCTTTGCTTCTTTAACGTCATGAACCCTTAAAACATTTGCTCCTTGAAGCAAAGCGTATAAATGCAATGCAGATGTACCTACCAGTGCTTCATCTACAGAAATATTTAAGGTTTCATAAATCATCTTTTTCCTAGAAATCCCTATGTATATAGGTAAATTAAATTTTTTTAATTGATTTAATTGATTTAGTAGCTCATAATTTTGCTCTAAAGTTTTACTAAATCCAAAACCAGGATCTAAGAATAGATTCTCTATTCCAAAATTCTTTGCTTCTTTAATTTTTTCTTCAAAATATTGAACAACATTTTCAACTAAATTTTCATATTTTGTATATTGATTCATGGTTTGTGGTGTTCCTCTCATATGCATGAGTACGTAAGGTACTTTTAACCTTCCTATGGTTGGTAACATTTGAGGATCTATAGTTCCTCCAGAAACATCATTAATCATGCATACCCCTTCTTGAACGCTTTCATTGGCAACTTTACTCCAAAATGTATCTATTGAGAGTTTTATTTTCGGGTATTCTTTCTTGATAATTTTTATAATTGGGATTACTCGCTGTAGTTCTTCCTCAGCCGTTATAAATTTTGAACCTGGACGGGTGGATTGTCCTCCAATATCTAAAAAATCTGCACCCTCTGAAATTAATTTTTCAACTTGTAATAGGGCTTTTTTTTCTGTATTATAGCAACCACCATCAAAAAAGGAATCTTCAGTTAAATTAAGTATTCCAGCAACTTTGGGCTCATTTAAATTTACTTTCTCTCCTTGTATATAATATTTCATGTATTAATAAGTAAAAATGTTTCTTATTTAAGATATGCTTATTAGTATTACTCAAAAGTAAACTATATTATACAATTTTTAGTGATGTATTTTATATAAAAGAATTTGTTATTTATTAAATTTATATTAAAATTATATACCAAATATAGATTTTTCTTTTTAACCCTTGATTCTATTAAAGTTAAGAGCTAATTTTAATTTATTTTCTTTATAAATCTTTAATAATTTTATTAATATAATTTGAAATTTAATATCTTATTATATTTATATTAATTAAAATTGAAAGTTTAAGCAATTAAACTTTGGAATGGTTAATATTAGGACTAAAATTTAGTTTATATATTTAATACTAAACTTAAGATAAATAAAAAGGCTATTAGAAATTAATAGCCTTTTTATAAATTTTAGATTGTATTATGATTCGCAACTGCTACAACTAACCAGATTTAATACTAATTCTTTAGCTACACTTTGACTTCTTTGATAATATAAAGTTTTAATCCCTAATTTCCATGCTTCAATAATAAGTCGATTAACGTCTTTTACAGGTAAATCTGACGGTATATTCAAGTTCAAGGATTGAGATTGATCTACATACTTTTGTCTGATAGCTGCTTGCTGTACTATTTCTAGCTGGCTAATTTCTTTAAATGTTTTAAATACTTGTTTTTCTTCATATGTAAGTTCGCTTAAATGCTGAACGCTACCTCCGTTAAGCATTATACTTCGCCAAGTATCTTCGTTATTGATTCCTTTTTCCGTCAATAACTCATCCAAGTATTTATTTTTTCTCATAAAGTTCCCTTTGGATAACCCTGCTTTGTAATAATTGGAACTGAAAGGTTCAATTCCTGGCGAGGTTTGCCCCAATATTGCAGAGGATGAAGTGGTCGGTGCTATTGCCATCAAAGTTGTATTTCTACGACCATAACCTTTTAACAATTCTGGCTCTCCATATATCCTAGCTAAATCTTCGGTAGCTTTATTGGATTTATCGTGTATATGTTTAAATATTTCTACTGTTTTTTGTTTGGCTTGAATACCTTCAAAAGGAATTCGATTTCTTTGTAAATAAGAATGCCAACCTAAAACTCCTAGGCCTAAAGCTCTGTGTCTTTTCGCAAAATTGTGTGCAGCGGTTAAATAATAATTTCCTTCAGTTTTAGCTATAAATTCTTGTAAAACTGCATCTAAAAAGAAAATGGCTAATTTTACAGCTTCAGTATCTTTCCATTCTTCATATAATTCTAAATTCATTGAAGACAAACAACATATAAAAGACTCTTCTTCTGTAGACGGTAGCATAATCTCTGAGCATAGATTGGAGGATTTAATGATTAATCCTTTATCTTTATAAACTTGTGGTTTATTTTTATTTATATTGTCTGAAAAGAATATATATGGTAACCCTTTTTGTTGTCGGCTTTCCAATACTTTTGCCCAAACTTTTCTTTTACTAATATCACCATCAATCATTTCTTGCATCCAATAATCGGGAACGCAAACTCCATAAAATAAATTTTGGATTGGGTTTCCTATATCTTTAATGGTTAGAAATTCTTCAATGTCTGGATGATCTATATCTAAATAGGCAGCAAATGCTCCTCTTCTAACTCCTCCTTGAGATATGGTATCCATAGCAGTATCAAACAATTTCATAAAGCTTACTGCCCCACTACTCTTTCCGTTGTCCGATACGGCAGAACCTCTTTCTCTGAGTTCGCCAAAATAGCCAGAGGTTCCCCCTCCTATTTTGGTTTGCATAATTACTTCTCCTAATTTATGAGTGATCCCTTCAATACTATCAGTAATATGAACATTGAAACAAGAAATTGGCAAACCTCTTTCTGTTCCCATATTTGCCCAAATGGGTGAACTAAGGCTCATCCAGCCTCTTTCAATTAACTCCTGGAAAGGTTGTTTTAATTCCGGCTTATATAATCTTTGTGAAGCTGCCGTAGTAATTCTGTCAATGGCACCTTCTACAGTTTCTCCTTTTAATAAATATCCTCTGTTTAAAATTTGTTCGCTCTCGGAGTTTTTCCACCAAAGTTTTTCGTTCATTTTTTTTTATTTAATCGTTTCTTTTCAATAAAATTTTAGTTTTGAAAAAAAGTACTATTTTCTTAAACAATTGTTGAATCTTGAATAATAGCTTTAAATTTTATTGATTTGTAAAATATATATTAAAAATTAAGAAAAAGTAATTTTAAAATAAATCGTTTTCAGTTATACTCTTATCATGCTTAGTATATTCAGTAGGTCTTTTAGCAAAAAAATCGTCTAAACTATTTGCAAAAACTTCTTCTTCAAACCAAGCCATAGGCTTGTATTGTTCCGCCGATATATAATAAAGCTGCTCTATTCCTATTTGTCTTAGACTTTCATCAACTCTAAACTTCATAAAATTGATAAGATTTTCTTTACTGATAGTTTCAATATTACCCAACTCAAAAATCCATTCTAAGATTTTTTCCTCAACTTTAATAGAATGATTAACAATCTTTCTAATCGATTCAATTGTATCTGAATCAAAAAAATCAGGATATTCTTCTTTAATCTTATTTACTAAATATATTCCTGCATTGGCATGGATTTGTTCATCTACAGAGGTCCAACCTATAATATTGCTTACATTTTTCATTAAACCTTTAAAACGGGTAAATGAAAGAATAATGGCAAATTGACTAAACAATGAAACATTTTCTATTAAAATGGAAAATAATATCAGTGAAACGACATACTTTTTATTATCTTCAGATTTTGCATCTTTTAACGCCTTATCTAAGTATTCAATTCGTTCTCTAATTACTGGAATATCTAATAGTTTCTCGAATTGATTGTTGTAACCTAAAACTTCTAATAAACGTGAATAAGCTTCTGAGTGTCTAAATTCACATTCCGCAAATGTACTACCTAAACCATTAAATTCAGGCTTTGGAAAATGTTGATATAAATTTCCCCAAAAACTTTTTACGGCAACTTCAATTTGCGCAATGGCTAATAAACTATTTTTTATTGCATTTCTCTCTTTTTCGTCTAAATGAGAGTGAAAATCTTGAACATCTGCAGTGAAATCAACTTCAGAGTGAACCCAAAATGCTTTGTTTATAGCATCTGTAAATTGTAAAATTTCAGGATATTCAAATGGTTTATAGTTTATTCTTCTATCAAATACTGACATGGCTTTTTAGGTTTTATTTTTTTTATGCTAACGTTATTATAGTAAAATTGTAAACTTTATTTAATTTTTAAAATTTCTTTTATAAATTTTCTTTATTACATTTTATGATCCTCCTTAGTTTGAATGAATTAACCTTATAATCCATTCAAAAATTTGAATAACTAAAATTAGAATATAAATTAAGGTTAGTCAACCTTCTACTAGAAAAGATATTAAGAAGTTATAAACAAACCAATTAAAGCATTGATTTAAAGCTAATTAATTAAAATAACCCTTGATCTAAAATTTATATCTAATTACGTGAATCTACGCCCCATTGCAACTTATCTCGAAGATTTTGATAGTACGAATAATCCTTATAATTAACTATATTAATTTTAAAATTAGCTTTAGAAATTAATATTTCATCTTCAATATTCATTTTATAATATCTAGAGTCTAAGGACATGGAATAGATATCTGAGCGTGAGTTGACTTTAAGTTTAATTTGTATATTATCCTGTAAAATTAGTGGACGTACATTTAAATTGTGGGGTGCAATGGGTGTTAAAACTACAATTTCAGCTTTAGGATAAATAATTGGTCCTCCACAACTTAATGAATATCCGGTGGAACCTGTAGGAGTTGAAACTATTAAACCATCTGCCCAAAATGTATTTAAGAATACTTCATTGACGTAAGCGTCAATATTTATCATTGAGGTTGTTTCATTTCTAATTACTGCTATTTCATTAATCGCATAAGAATTTACATTTCCGGATAGGCTTTTGATTTCTAATACGGAACGTTCGCTTATTTCGTAATTTCCCTCTAAAATTCTTGGCAATTCTCTTAAAACTTCAGTTTTCTGCAAGGTTGCTAAAAACCCTAGCCGACCGGTATTTACACCTACTATAGGAATTTTTAAATCTTTTATAATTGAAATAGTTGAAAGAATAGTCCCATCTCCCCCAAAAGTAAATAATAGTTGAAGATCTTTGGGCAATTTTTTTCTTTTGGAAAGGGTTTGAAAATTAGGGTTTTCATAACCTAAAATTTTTTGTAATTCTTGTTTATACAATTCATAAATGTAAACTTCAATCCCTCTAATCTCTAGTTCATTAAAAAAAGTTTTTAATAAATCCTTATCTTCTTCTTTAACCACTTGTCCATAAATACCTACTTTCATAAATGTTAATTTTCTATACTTCCATAAATTTTTGAAGTTGATTGTAACGATCTTTTAATAATTCTTTTTTTATATCTTCAAAATATCTATTGGTAATTATATAGCCGAATCGTTCAAATGTATCTCCTATTGAACTTATATTTTCGGCTTTTATTTTTAATAATATTTGTGTGGTTTCAAGATCAGTTTTTACAACAGTCAATCCTAAAATTTGTCCATTATTACTTTCAACAATATTTGATATTTCACTTATTGAATATTTTTTTATTGGAGTTGTAATACCTATAAACCAACCGTAATCAGAAATAAATGGTAATGATGAAAATTCATCAATTATAGTTTCTTCTAAAACTACTCCTAAATACTCTTCTTTATCATTCAAGATTGGAAGAACATTGGTTTCATTATCACTAAAAGATTTTAATGAATCGAATATAAGAACGGTATTATGTAAATAAAAATCTTCCAGTTCAACTATATATTTATCAATAGTATCCTCAGGATTTATTTTACTGACTAATGATGCATTTAAATTCCCTAATATTTTACCTTCATTTACAACTGGCAAATGATTGACCTGCTGTTCAAACATTAAGCTTTTAGCTTTCTCAATTGAGCTTTTAAGGTTTATAGTTTGAAAATTTTTAGAAATATATTCTGTAATTATCATCTGGCTAATTTATAATAAGAATTAAAAGAATGCAAAAATCTTTAATTAACAAATTTACTTTATAATTTAATATGGTTTAAAACGGTATAAATTACTTAATAAAACTCCGAAAGTCCAGTATTTCATATATTTTGTTCTAAATTTTTTAAATTATTTAAGTTTTAACCAAATCTGTAAATTAATAAGGAAAATTATATTTATTCTATCTTTGAAATTAATTTAAGTTTAATTATCTAATTCTATATTTAATCAGTGTCCGGACTCTACCTTCATATCCCTTTTTGTAAAAAAAAATGTAGTTACTGCAATTTTCATTTTTCTACGCAACTTCAATTAAAATCAAAATTAATTGAAATGATGGGTAATGAATTGGAATTAAGAAAAAATGAAATGCAAACTCCTATAAAAACCATTTATTTTGGAGGAGGCACTCCTTCTTTATTAAATGAAGATGAAATTTTGTTTTTATTTCATAAAATCTATAGTTTTTATAATACTTCTGAGTTGATAGAAGTTACTTTGGAATGCAATCCTAATGATCTTTCCTATGATTTTCTTAATTTCTTAAAGAAAGAAACGCCAGTCAATCGATTGAGCATAGGAATACAATCTTTTTTTGATGTGGATTTAAAATTTATGAATCGCTCTCACCATTCAATGCAGGGAGAAGAATGTATAAAGATGGCTCAAGAAGTGGGTTTTAAAAATATTACCATTGATTTAATTTATGGTGGAGAAACAACATCAGATGAACAGTGGATAAAAAATTTAGAAAAAGCTATATCTCTGGGAGTTCCTCATATTTCTGCTTATGCGTTAACTGTTGAGCCTAAAACTGCTTTAGAAAATAATATAAGAAAAGGTAAATTACCTCCTGCGGATGAAGATAAACAAGCCAAACAATTCCATATTCTAAGAAATCTATTATCTAAAAAAGATTTTATTCAATATGAATTTTCCAATTTTGGGAAACAGGGATTCTTTTCAAAGCATAATATTTCGTATTGGGAAAATTTGCCCTACTTAGGCATTGGACCCTCTGCACATTCTTACAACGGAAAAGACAGGAGATGCTGGAACGTTTCTAATAATGTTAAATATATTAATGCCATAGAAAAAAATAAACTTCCTTTAGAGATTGAACATATTAGTGATAAAGATAGGTTTAATGAAACTATTATGCTAGGATTAAGAACCTATCAAGGAATTAGTTTAAAAATTTTAAATGAAAATTTTTCTTCCTCATTTTTAGCAATTTTTAATAATGAAGCACAAAAATTAATTAACGACAAAAAATTAATCTGCAAAGATAACTACCTTACTGTAAACCCTGAATACTTGTTTTTAACAGATGGCATAATCTCACAATTATTTTTGATTGATTAATTGTTTATAATCTTATACTTTTGCAGAGATGAAAGATGATAACCGACCGATTGGAATTTTTGACTCTGGTGTAGGTGGTCTTACCACGGCTAAAGAAATTCAACGTTTATTACCAAAGGAAAATTTAATTTACTTTGGAGATTCTAAGCATTTGCCCTATGGGGATAAATCCAAAGAGGTTATAATTGAATATTCAACACAAATTACTCGTTTTTTACTTAGTAAGAATTGTAAAGCTATTGTAATTGCTTGCAATACCGCTACGGCCAATGCTTTACAAGAAGTAAGAAAATTAGCCTCAGAAAAAAATGTGCGGGTCTATGATGTTATTTCTCCAGTAGCTGAAAAAGTAGCTTTTACATTTAATCAAAATGTTGGGGTTATTGCAACTAAATCTACTATAAGTTCTCATATATATAAGAAATATATTAGAAAACACAACAAGCATATTGCAGTGCACGAGCTTGCCACGCCTTTACTGGTTCCTGTTATTGAAGAAGGTTTTACCAACCATCAAATATCTGAAGTTGTACTTAAAACTTATTTAAACAATAAAAAGCTTAGCAATATTGATTCATTAATATTGGGCTGTACCCATTACCCAATAATATTAAATGAGGTTAAAAATTTCTATCAAAATAAAATTCAAGTAATAGATTCTCCTTTAATTGTTGCCAGCCATATACAGCAAGATTTAGAAAAAAGGAAAATTCTTTCTAATTCTTCCAATTCAACGTATGAATTTTATGTTTCAGATTTAACTCCCACTTTTTCCAAATTATCTAAAAAGTTTTTTGGAGCTAAAATTCATTTAAAAGTTGAAAATATTTTTTAACTTTTATTGAAAGACAATTTTAATTTGCGTACCTATTGAAAGTCCCATTAAAGAACTTGCTCCACCCACGGTTTTTAAATTGCTTTTATACATAGAAATTTGCAAATATTCTGAGGAATTAAATATAGCTAAGGCTTTTCCGTGATATTTATTCTCATCAGGATCATCGCCCAACACATCCGTATATTTAGTTTTAATTTCTGTAAATTCAACATTTCTAATTGAAATAACGAAGTCTCTTTTTTTACCAAATTGATGAAATCTATCTTTTTTAATATTAGTTACTGCATTTCCATAGTTATCTATATAAATAATCATTCCGATTAAAGAATTTTCATCTGCTTTCTCTAAAGGCTTATACTCTGTGAGAACTCTATAGTCTGAGGTTTTTCTGCCTATCAATTCTAACTTTCCTCCTCTTGCTAAATGGCACGCCACAGGAATAAACAAATCTTTTAATAAATAATTAATATCCTCGTATGGATTTATGGTAATTTCATACATTTCATGGATTACTCCTCCTTCAGTTATTAAAGATAAAATTCCGTTATCGTTGCAAATAAAGTAATGTCCATGAATTTCAGCTGCCATTGGTTTTACATGCGGAGATGACAAAGCATCTACTCCTATAATATGAACGGTTCCTCTTGGAAAACTCTGATAGGAATTCCTCACAACGAAAGCAGTTTCTAGCAAATCAAATGGCATGATCTCATGAGATATATCAACAACAACCACTTCAGGCAACTGACTATATATACAACCTTTTAGGGCTGGAACATGAAAATCGTTCAATCCAAAATCCGTAGTTAGAGTTATTATCGGCATAATTTTATCTCAGAAACAAAGTTATTGCTTATTTTTGTTTTTGTAAAATTAAAACATTTAAAACTTGAATCAAATCAATTTAATTCTAGATGAGGTAGATCTGAAGCTATTTTATGGAGAATACAATCAGAATTTTAATCTTCTAACTAATCATTTTCCTAAGTTAAAGATAACCGGAAGAGACCAAAATATAAAAGCTACTGGTAATGAAGAAGATTTGCTAGAATTTGAAAAGAAAGTTAAAAGTATTGTTGCGTATATTAATCGTTATAATAAATTAAATGAAATAGCTCTGAATGGTATTCTGCATATATCTAAAGATATAAACAATGTTGAAAAGTTAGAAGATGTTATTGTTCATGGAATAGGAGGAAAAATTATATATGCTAAAACTGAAAATTTAAAAAAATTAGTTAATTGTGTAGATACCCATGATATGGTTTTCGCCATAGGGCCGGCAGGTACTGGTAAAACATATACCAGTGTGGCTCTAGCGGTTCGAGCATTGAAAAATAAAGAGGTGAAACGCATTGTTCTCACCCGTCCAGCTGTGGAAGCTGGTGAAAGTTTAGGTTTTTTACCGGGTGATTTAAAAGAAAAGCTAGATCCTTATTTACAACCCTTGTACGATGCATTAAGGGATATGATTAGCCCTGAAAAATTAGCTTCTTATTTAGAAAAAGGTATTATTGAAATTGCTCCATTGGCTTTCATGAGGGGACGAACTTTAGACGGAGCTTTTGTAATACTGGACGAAGCACAAAATACCACACATTTGCAAATGAAAATGTTTTTAACTAGAATGGGGGCAAATGCAAAGTTTATTATCACTGGCGATCCGGGACAGATTGATTTACCTAAGCAACAAAAATCGGGTTTAAAAGAGGCTATGCGAATATTGCATGGCGTAAAAGATATTGGATTTATAAAACTTACAGAAATAGATGTTGTGCGTCACCGTTTAGTTAAAAAAATATTAGAAGCATACCGAAAACAAGAAGAAGAATAGTAAAAATAATACTTTTAACAATTACGTATTATAAAATACTTTTATAGGATTAGTTAATAATTTTGAATTATTCATTGTTTTTTAATATAATGATAATCAATAACTCTTATCCCAACTTGGTAATCCTAAAAATTAACTATATCAATTTTACTTGTATTGTAAAACTAGCTAAAATCAAAGGTTTCATTGAATGTAATAAATTTAATCGGATATAATTTCTCTTTCTTCTTTGATTCCTTCTATAATTTTATTTATGAATTCTAAATATTTTTTTTAGTTGTGAACATGACTAAATTACAGTTCTAGTTTAAATAATTTTATTTAATCACTAATTACTTCTTTTGAAATTATACGATTATCCTGAATGTTTACTTTAAATTTAAATAGCATATAATTTTCTTTTCCAGAAAACTATTCTGAGTGTTCATATTTTACTGGAATTACAATTTCTTGATCTGTTGAATATCCAGAAAACATATAGGAATAGAGATTCCCCCATTTATCAAGAGGTTCATAAATTTTTATTATATCGTATTCATTATCACAGTAGTTGAAAAAAAAACCTATTGCACTGGTAAAAGGATTCTTTCTTCCTCCCAAATTTTTAGAAATTTTATTGGAAGAATAAACCGGATATTCTTTTGTATAATGTTCTATTATTTCTTCTCCCTTAAAGATATATTCTAGATCACTATCCACTAGGAAAACCCAATAATTAGAAGGTAGGATATCTCTTAACCTTCCTAAGGTTAAAGTATCTTTATCTTTTCGAGGTTCTAAATATTCATACTTCTTTTTTATCTCTAAAGCAAAAGAGGGAATTGTTACAATTTTACATTGAACTTTATTTTGAAATTCTTGAAATGAAACAATTTCTATGAATAATCGGGTTTTAAATTGAGTAATTAAATCCAAATCTGCTTTATTTAAAGAATCTTTTTGTGCAAATATGAGGCAGCTAAATAAATAGAAACTAGCTAAAATCAAAGGTTTCATTGAATGTAATAAATTTAATCGGATATAATTTCTCTTTCTTCTTTGATTCCTTCTATAATTTCTTTTACTATTTCTAAATCTGCATTTTTGTTATAACCGATGCTTATTTTGAATAAGTAATATTTATCTTTTTCTGGAAACATTGATCCTTGGGTTAGAGATACATATTTTACTGGAATTACAACTTGATAATTTTTGAATTCCTTACTATAATATTTTTTATAAAAATCCATCCATTTGTCTAAAGGTTCATATATTTTTATTATGTCTAAGTTACTTTTACATAAATCTGTTTCAAAATCAATATTTTGTGGAATATATAAACTATCGGAATCCATAAGTGCACTAACATAAGTTAGATTATATCCTCCCAATAAAGATTCATCCGGTTCCTTAAAAATCCAAGTTTTTATTTTCTTTTTTTTTCTTAATTCTTTTATGGATAAAGTATCCGATGTTTCTTTTACATTATAGAATAAATCTCCTAATGTACTTCCTATTGAATAATCCATCGTTAATGCTATTGGTTTTATACCTACAATATGACAATTTTTATTACTTTTAAATTCTTTAGAATTTATAATGGATTGGTATACTGCTACTTTAAATTTATCAACCATATTTATAGAACTTTCTTGTACTTGTCCTATCATTAAAGTTGTAAGAAAAAAACTAATCCCAATTAAATGTTTTTTCATGTATATAATATTTTACTTTTTTATAATATTTACTTATTGATAGATTATCTGAAGTTGCTCTATTTATTATAAATTTCCCATGAGTTTTAGGAAATTTTGGGGGAAGGTATATGGATGTATTACCAAAATCAGGATCATATACTATCTTTTCTCCATCAGGAGAATCTGATCCATTTAAAAAACCAAATTCAATACTATTAAAGTTAACTCCATAATTTACATAATTTTTCCTATCAGGTAATCCTATTTCTCTTCTTATTAGGTTACAAAATTTAGCTTCTACTTCTACCGGACCTTAATTTAAATATTCCACGGAGTTAAAATTATACTTATCATCGGTTAACTTTAGTATTGCGTGACCTAAAAACTCATGTTCTAATAATCTAGATAAATTAAAGTATCTATTAACACTAGGCAATAGTTCATTTAAAAGCTAATATTTTCTTTGAAATGTATACTTATAAATAAAACCTTTTTGATTTAAATCATCAGTAAAATCTGCTAAATCTATAAAAGCAATATCTCCAATACTTGTATGTCTAGGAATTGTTCCTCTTTTCCCCTGTTTTCTTTTTTTATCATCCCAATCTTGTATATCGGCTTTCGGAACTCCAGGAACAACTCCTCCCGCAACATTGCCCTTTTCTTTTTTTAAATGCAATACATTACCTTCTCTATCAAAATCATTTAAGGAATAATCCGTATAATAATTATAGCTTGTATTCTCAAGTGGTTCAGCTACCAGCTCATATCCAAAATTATATCCAAACAATAGTTTGCCTTTGGAAATTTGGTTGGGGTCTAGTTCTTTTTTCCAATGGTTTATGGCAGTAAGCGAAGTTTTTCCATAAGCAGGTTTACATTCTCCATCATAATACAACATTTCATTGTCCTTGTTGTAGGCCAATTTTATTCCGTATTCTTCATTAAATGCTTTATGCAGTTTAACAGGTATTTCAAACACTTGCTGTCCTTTTTCATCATAAAAACGGGTATTTATTCCTCCTTTTTTTAAATTTAAAATAGATTCTGCTTTTCCCTCTTCTTTTAAATTTTGAATATAGGCATAAACGGTAATTTTCCCGGAAGTTTCGGTTTCCGAAATATCCATAGTTACTTCCTGTTTACCCATTACCTGAGCAATGGGAATGGGAGAATCATTATTGTGTTGCACTGCCCATTTTATATTTTTCAATTCCATGGGAGATTTTATCTCTCGGTTAAACCGGGTAATCTTAAATTTATATGACTTTCCTTTCTCTACTATTTCTAGCTTTTTTCCATCTTCATCTAAGGGACCGTTTAATTCTACTACGCGCAAAGGTTACGGTGGTTGATAATCGTTTAAAAACTGCACCCCTCCTTTCTTTCCGATCATAATTACCTTTTTAGGGGAATTGAAAGTAAGATCTCCCTCAGTAGAAGTTAATGTTATAGTCCTCTTAGCTTTTTTTATACTTTCTCCTCCAATTATCCGTACTATTTTACCACTCTTCATTTTTTATTCATTTACTTTTCCAAATATAATTATTTTTGTAACTTTCAGGATAAAGTAAATGTTTATTTTCTTCATTTTTTCTCTTTAATAAATAAAGGGAAGTATATTTATTCTAATTTAAAATAATTGTCTCCTAACCAACCAAAATTTTTAAAAAGTAAATAGAATTAACCTTGAGAGAAATTATTAGATTTTTTTTAGCTTTGCTTTAGACAAAATATTAAAACTCTTTTAAATAATAAGTTTTTTTGTTTCTAACTAATCATCTACTTTATTTAAAAAAGTAGATGATTTTTAAAGTTCAATTTTTAAATTAACTTTTTTTCTCTATCCTTTTTACTTTAGATATATTTTCAACCTTTTGCAGATTTTTTAAAATTTCATCCAACTGAAAAGTATTCTTGACTTGTAATGTTATTTGACTGGTGAAAATACCATCTTCAGAGTTAAAATTCATTTTCTTTATATCTACTTTCATAAGGTTAGACAAAATATTTGAAATATCACTTATTAATCCAATGCGATCAATTCCGTCAATTAATATGTGAACTAGGAAATTTCTATGGGAGCTATTTACCCATTTGGCTTGAATGACTCTATAGTCATAGTTTGCTCTCATGTCAACCGCATTTGGACAGATTTCTTTATGAACCTTAATTCCTTTACCAATCGTAACAAAACCAAAAATTTTATCTCCCGGTATAGGATTACAACATAGAGCCATCTGGTAATCTAATTTTTCCTCTTCCTCACCAAAGACAATCATATCCAATTTGCCTTCCTCTTTTATCTCATCAGTTTCTTTAGAATGAATAAATGGGATATTGGGTCTTTTCCTAAGCCTTGATAGCAGATTATTAAACACTCCTTTACTATCAACATATTTTTTTAATTCCTTTGTATCAATAATACCAGAAGCTACTTGGTAAAAAATATCATGGCTTGTTTTTGCTCCAAAAAATTTTTGAATTGCATTTAGCTCTGCTTCGGAATAATTAATTTTAAAATGTCTTAATTTTCTTATAAGTAATTCCTTACCTTCTTCTGTATACTTTCTTTTTTCACTATTTAAAGCGGATTTAATTCTTGATTTTGCTTTTGAAGTAGCTACAAAATCTAACCAATCAATTTTTGGTTTTTGGTTGGAAGATGTGAGTATTTCTACTTGATCTCCGCTTTTTAATTTATGGCTTAAAGGTACTAATTTACTATTTACTTTAGCCCCTAAACAATGATCTCCTATGTTGGAATGTATAGAGTAGGCAAAATCTAAAGCAGTTGCACCAATAGATAGCACTTTTAAATCTCCTTTGGGGGTAAAGATAAATATATCTTTGGTATACAAGTTCAATTTAAAATCGTCTAATAACTCTTTAGTTGTAACCGTACCTTGACTTTCTAACATTTCTCGAACCTGAGAAATCCAACTTTCAATTTGATTATCTTCGTCTACCTTATAACCTTCTTTGTATTTATAATGAGCGGCTATCCCTTTTTCTGCTACCTCATCCATACGTTCAGAACGGATTTGCACTTCTACCCACTTGGATTCCGGACCAATGACTGTAACATGTAAACTTTCATATCCGGTAGATCTTGGTGTTGAAATCCAGTCCCTCATCCGGTTCGGATTGGGGACAAATTCATCAGTGACAATAGAATAAATTTTCCAAGCTAAAAATTTTTCATTTTTATGATCTGATTTATAAATGATACGAATAGCAAATAAATCATAAACTTCTTCAAAATCCACGTTTTGCTTTCTCATTTTTTTATAAATGGAGAAAATGGATTTATGTCTGCCTTTCAATAAAAAATTAAGATTTTCTTCTCTTAATCTTTCAGAAATAATTTTAGAAAATTCATCAATATAACGTTGTCTATCTCTATCCGTCTCCTCTAATTTCTTAACGATAAAATTATATGAATCTGGATCCGTATATTTTAAACTTAAATCTTCCAATTCAGACTTTATCGTATAAAGCCCCATTCTATGAGCTAAGGGTGCATAAATATAGGTAGTTTCTGAAGCTATTTTTTTTTGCTTAGCCACTTTCATGCTATCCAGAGTCCTCATATTATGCAATCGATCGGCAATTTTTACTAAAATTACCCGAACGTCTTTAGAGAGTGTTAAAAGTAGCTTTCTATAATTTTCGGATTGTAAAGATAAATCTTGATGATCGATTTGAGATATCTTAGTAAGCCCTTCAATAATTTTAGCAATTTTGGGGTTGAAAAGTTTTTCAATATCTTCAACCGTATAAGCTGTATCTTCTACAACATCGTGTAATAATGCACAAACAATGCTTGTTGCTCCTAAGCCAATTTCGTCAGCTACAATTTTAGCTACCGCTAAAGGATGATAAATATAAGGTTCTCCTGTTTTTCTTCTTTGGTCTTTATGCGCTTCTTTTGCTAAATCAAAAGCTTTACGGATTAAAATTTTATCTTCATCATTTAAAACTCTATAAGTATTCCGAAGCATATCCTTATATCGTTTGGCTATTTCTTCGTTTTCTTTTTTTGTTTTTATATCCTCCAATTCTTGCATAAAATCCCTGTTTATCATGTGCTTACTCTAACAAATTTAACGATAATTTCCTGAAATCATTAATTATTTTTCCATGCAATTTAGTATTGTTGACATGCATATATTTATAGGAATAATAGCTGGAAGGATTTTTATGAATTAGAGAGGAAAAAATACTTTAAAATGCTACGCAAAATCATTTAACTGGTAGAATTATGATTTTTTTGTAAAATATAATTGTAATCTAATATCAATCGATTTAAATATAAATAGATAAAGAGGCACGAAATATAGCTGAAATAAATAACTATATTTTAGATTTAATTCTTTTAAAGAATTTTGTTGAATAATTTTATACGATTATAAAGATTCAAGTATATCTTTATAATCGTATTTTTTATATTTTTATCACTTGAATTTCCCCTAAATATTTCCTATCAACAATTATAGCTAAAAAAGGCTTTATTTTATATGACAGTTTATTTCCTTCAACTGCTTTAAAAGTAAATATTATTTTGCCCTTACCATCTTTTTTAAGAGAGATAGGAATTAATTGAGTATTAATATCTGTTGAAGGTAATGCAACTGCAATTACCCACTGTTTTTTAAAATCTATGGGTGTAGGCTGTCCATGCTTACCCATGGTTGTAGCCATTCCAATATACTGATCAAATTCTGATTGAGAAACGATGGTAATAAAACTATTTAAATCCTCATTAGAAAAATAATTTTCAGCTATAGTAAATGGTACGCTTTGCTCAAATTCAAATTCCTCCATTATTGGTGAATGGTTCACATCATTTTGTCTCTGATTATTAGCGCAACCATTTAGAATAAATATAAATGAAAATAAATGAATAACTATAATTTTCAATCTAAATTCCAATTATTTTTAAATTAGCTCTTTAATTTCCTGAATCATTTGATCAGCGATACGTTCTGCTTCTTCTTGGGTAGATGCTTCTGTATAAATTCGTATAATTGGTTCCGTATTGGATTTTCTTAAATGAACCCAATGCATTGGAAAATCTATCTTTAAACCATCAACCGTAGATAAATTTTCGTGATTGTATTTAAGTGTTAATTTTTCAAGAATATCATCTGTATTTATTTCTGGACTTAAATCTATTTTCTTCTTACCCATAAAATAGGACGGATAGGTTTTTCTTAATTCTCCGCAGGTCATTTGTTTTTGAGCTAAATGAGTAAGAAATAAAGCTATACCTACTAATGAATCTCTACCATAATGTAGCTCTGGATATATTATTCCTCCATTTCCTTCTCCCCCAATTTTAGCTCCAACCTCTTTCATAAGAGTGACAACATTAACTTCTCCAACGGCTGATGCATGGTAGGATTGATTGTATTTTTGGGTAACATCTCTTAAAGCACGGGAAGAGGATAAATTTGAAACTGTGGAAGATGGAGTTTTCGATAGTATATAGTCCGCTACAGCTACCAAAGTATATTCTTCCCCAAACATAACACCCTCCTCTGTAATTAAGGCTAAACGATCAACGTCAGGATCTACCACTATACCTAAATCTGCCTTAACTTCTGGAACCTTACGCATTATATCCGTGAGATTTTTCTCTAACGGTTCTGGGTTGTGTGGAAAATGTCCGTTAGGTTCACAATACATTTCAACAACTTCTACTCCTAATTTCTTTAAAAGAGGTACCACAGAAATGCCTCCGGTTGAATTTACAGCATCTAAAACTACTTTAAAATTCGCATTTCTTATAGCATCCACATCCACCAATGGTAATTCCAATATTTGTTGAATATGATAATCTATTCCCTCTTTATTTTCTACATAACTTCCTAAATGATCTACATCAACATAATCAAAGTCATCATTTTCAGCTATTTTTAATAATTCTTCCCCATCCTTCCCTGAGATAAATTCTCCTTTTTCGTTGAGTAATTTTAAAGCATTCCATTCTTTAGGATTATGGCTTGCAGTTAGAATGATTCCCCCATCGGCTTTCAAATAAGGTACCATGAGCTCTACGGTTGGAGTCGTTGATAAACCTAAATCAATCACGTGAATTCCAGTTCCCACTAAAGTAGA
The DNA here is from genome assembly GCF_007845595.1 of Apibacter muscae. Classification (NCBI taxonomy): domain Bacteria; kingdom Pseudomonadati; phylum Bacteroidota; class Flavobacteriia; order Flavobacteriales; family Weeksellaceae; genus Apibacter; species Apibacter muscae. Next base: position 30,339 of record NZ_SELI01000023.1, on the reverse strand, counting down.
GGAAACCAATTGTGAAAGCATTGAACCTGAAATACGGGCATCCCTACCAAGTATAACGGTTACATTTTCTTGATTGGATTTTCTTTTTAACCAAGTTCCATAAGCGGAAGCAAACTTAACTGCATCTATCGGAGTTAAGTTTTCGTTTACTTTCCCACCGATAGTACCTCTAATGCCAGATATACTTTTTATTAAAGACATTGTTTATATAATTATTTATTGGAATATTCTTGGATTTTAGAGGTCATAAATTCTTTAGATTGATTGCCAATCAATCCTTCAATATGTTTTCCTTTCTGTACAACGGTCACAGGAATTCCTTGAGCTAAATCTGGATTGATTTTACCTATATTTTCCACTAAATCTTGGATTGAAATATGATAAACATTTTTCATCTTATTCTTAGCTACAAAAGGCTCTACTTCATTTTGTGTATTAGATTCATCCACATTCATAAAAATAATTTTAACTTTTTTATCATTATTCTCCTCTTGCAAAGCTACAAAGTCAGGAATTTCTTGTACACATGGTCCGCACCAAGTTGCCCAATAATTAGTTACATATACGGTATCGCTATCTAAATGGTATAATTTTTGGGCCTCTTTATAAGTTGTATTTTCAACGGTTTCAACCGCATCATTAATTTCAACTTTAGAATCAGTTGGATTCGTTTTTAAACTATCTGAAATTGATGTTTTTGTATCTGTGTTACTTCCTTCATTCTTCTCTTTACATGAGAGAATTGTAGCTGCTAACATGGCTATATAAAAATATTTTTTCATCTTATTATTATTACTTGACAAAAGTACTTATTATTCTTAGAAAGTACATATGAAAAAAAATTAATTTCAGTTTCATACGATCTTAATTCCTACCCCTCAACTTTGATGTATTAATCATTTGAAACAAATATTTATGACAACAAAAGTTTTTACAACCATAGGACTACTCATTTTATCCAACACTTTTATGAATATGGCTTGGTATGGCCACCTTAAAGTATTCGGCAAAGATAATCATACCTCTATTTTTTTAATCATATTGATTAGTTGGGGGCTTGCATTTTTTGAATATCTCTTTCAAGTACCTGCCAATAAGTTTGGATTTATTGAGAATGGAGGACCATTTTCATTGGTGCAATTGAAGGTTTTACAAGAAGCGATTACTTTAATTGTATTTATGATTTTTTCCAAACTGGTATTTAACAATATTCAATTCACTATGAATCACTTTATAGGTTTTGCTTTATTGGTAGGAGCTGTTTATTTTATTTTTAAAAAATAAACTTGAATTTAAATATGAAGAAAAATTAATTTCAACTTCATATACTTTTTATCTTACTTCTTTAGCTTTACCACCATAATTTAATCCAATTAAAAATTTAAATGTAATGAAAAATCAAACTGTAAAATCATTATTAGTACTTACACTAGCCACTGGCTTAGCAACTGAAACATTTGCACAAAAAATTCATCAAAAAAAATCTCCTTTAAGAACTGAAGTATTACAAAAAATAAATCCAATTAGTGGAAATGTTAAAGAATGGGTTTTTAATCAAGATTTTGTTTACGACGGTTTTTACCTTGAAACCAACGCTGAAAAATATTTAGTTAAATTTCCAATTCATTTAGGTGCAGAACTAAGAAATTCAATCTCTAACAATCCTGTTGTAGTACAAGGAGTAGTTAAATATTCTCCGTTGGGGGAAAAAGAAGTTGAATTAGTCTCATTAAAAACCCCTAACAAAGTAATTTACAATTTACCACCTGAGATACCTACCAACGTCCTTGAGAAAAAATTTGTGAATAATTCCGGAAAAATAAAGGAGGTACAGACCAATGAAATGGGAGATCCTATAGGATTTATCTTAGAAGACCGTACAGTTTTACGTTTACCGAAACATTTATCTAAACAATTGACTAATTTAGCGCCTCAAGGAAGTACAATTTCCTATACAGGAATTGAAAAATCTAAGGCTAATGGGGAGGCTTATTATAATGACTATTCAGTAGTTAGATGTAATACTATAACCATTGGGGAAGACCAATACTTGATAAAATAATACATTAAATGTGATGTATGTAATAATTAGATCTGATATTTTCAGATCTATTTTACTATATTTATTTTCTTTTTCTATCTCTATTAATACATGATTAAAAGAATGCCAAAAAAAACAGAATATATAAATCAATTGAAACATTTCTTAGGATTGCAGCTACCTTCTAATTTAAAAAATAATGGAGAAGATCGTAATCCTAAATCTCATACTATTTTAAAGACCTTACCCAAAGAATCCATTACTTTAACGGGCAAAGTTTTGGAGTTTTTAGTAAACCCTATGGAAGATATTGATAAAATTTTATTATCTACTGAGGAAAAAAATGTAGCCGTACATTTCCCTCCCCATAAAGCCCAAGCTATACTTGAAAAAATTCAAATTGGACAATTTGTACATTTATCCGTTTGTAAATCTAAAAAGATGATATTTAAGAGTTTCCCCTTGTATGATCTTATTCATTTACAAGAACCATTTTTAAATTTAGATTCATTTAAACCTCAAAAATCTAAAGGCGCAGCTATATCTGTGCAAGGATTTATTTCAAATTTCAGATACAACGATAGAAACTTTGTAAGTGCTTTTTTTTTAGAGAATTATTTGGTCGATATACCTCCTCATTTTGGTGAAATAATTACCCCTGTACTTTCTGTAGATAAGGAGGTGAGTATTCAGGGACACCTTAGACAAAATAACATGGGATTTATTAATAAAAGCGGATTGGAAATTATTCGCCCTTATGCTTTAAATGTAGATGGAACTAATTATTTATTATAAATTATGAAAATTCTAATTATTGAGGATGAACCAAGCTTGGGTCGTTTTTTAGAAAAAGGTTTGCAACAAGCCGGATATTCCATTACGCTATCAAAGGACGGTATTGAAGGGCAAAATTTAGCTGCATCTGGTAATTTTGATTTAATTTTATTGGATTTGATGCTACCTGGAATGAATGGTTTTGATATATTGTCTAACCTTAGGGCCTTTAGTATTTCTACACCCGTAATTATATGTAGCGCACTTTCATCAACGGAACAAGTGGTTCAAGGGTTAGATATGGGAGCTGTAGATTATATTAAAAAACCTTTTGACTGGGATGAGTTATTGGCTAGAATCCGTGTGATTCAAAAAAAAATAACCCTTCAAGAATCTTCAATCCTTACTATCAATGATTTATCTTTAGATATTATTGGAAGAAAAGTATCTAGAGCTGGTAAAGAAATTAAACTAACGGCTAAAGAATTTATACTTTTAGAATATTTGGCGCGTAATGTGAATAGAATTGTTAGTAAAAATCAAATTATGGAACATGTCTGGGATCTGGATTTTGATCCGGGTAGCAACCTTGTGGAAGTTCACATGTATCAACTTAGAAAAAAAATTGATAAGGAGTTTGAATATCCTCTTATTGAAACCGTAATTGGACTGGGCTATACTTTAAAAGGAATAAAATCTTAATACTATAATTATTATATTTAAATACTATTAGACATTTAAAAAATAAATATTCGCTTTTGCCTAGAAGACTTGCACTTCTTTATACATTCTTGTATATAATTCTATGCATTTTACTTTCTGCCTTTCTATTGGTTTGGTTTAAAGATACATTTTTAAAATCGTATTCGTTCTCATATATATTTTCCGCATTTTCGATTTTATTAATTATAGGTTCATTATTCACATATTTACTTTCTTATTGGTTAACGTTACTATTGCTCTCCCCCATTCACCAGCTTATTGAGCAGGTCAATCATATCAATATATATAAAGAAATAACCTTATTCAATGAACCCAAAGAAGAGGGAACTATTAAGGAACTTATTGTTTCTTTTAATCATATGCTATTGAGGATTAAAGAACAATACGAACAACAAAATGCTTTTTTTTCATCTGCCTCTCATGAATTAAAAACTCCTTTAACCGTTATACTTACCCAATTGCAAATTTTATTAAATAATAAAAATTTATCCCAAGAAGTTAGAGAAGTATATCAAATGCAGTTTAAAGAAACAAAACGCTTAAGCCAGCTGGTTCAAGATTTTCTCTTGATGGGAGAAATTAACAATCAACAGATTCAATTGCATAGTAAAGAATGTGATCTTACAGATATTTTATACCATTTAATTGAACCTTTGAAATCTAAATTGGATGAAAGGAATACACCTATAAAAATATCTTACCATCCTATTGAAGCTGATTATTCATTTATTTCAGATGAAGGAAAGCTAAATATTATTTTATCTAATTTATTGAATAATGCAACTAAATATTCAAAAGAAAATACAAAAATTTTAATTCATATAAGTAAGAGAGAGGGAAGTATCTTTATTAATATTATAAATACTATACGTGAAGACATTCATCCGGAAGTAACAGATCTCAATCAAAAATTTTACCATTCTAAGCCTTTAAACGGAGAAGGTTTTGGCTTAGGTTTATGGATATGTAAACAGTTGTCGGATTTACTTGAATTGGAATTGTTTTTTGCTATTAAAGATCAAACTTCATTTGAAGCTACTCTGGTTATTTAAATCAGTAAAAACATATTTTTTTCATTTAATTTTAAGGGTTTGTTGAATATAAGAATCGTTAAAAAAGTTTATATTTGGCATTTAAAAATGAAAATATGAAAAAAAATATTCTTGTAGTAACCCTATTTAGTTTAATTGCTTTTTCTTGTAAAGCTCCCGGTGGTAACAAAGAAATATTTCCAGAAAATATTTTGGAAAATCAAAAATCAGATTCTTTAAAAGCAGAAAATACTTCTTTACCGCAAAAAGATGCTAAAGAAAAAGCTATAACTTCGAACAATGATTCAATACAAGTTAAAAATGACAGTACTTCTACATCTTTAGTTACTGATTCTACCAAAAGCAAATAATCCCTACCTTATAAAAATTTCAAATGAATAAAAAAAATTTTTTATCTTCCTTATTACTTAGCTCAATACTTATTATTTCTTGTGGAGAAAATAATCAGAATAGTACTGTTCAATCCGAAAGTGATAAAGTATCTACAGAAGCTTCTGTCAATGAAAAAACATCAAGTTATAAAAACAACTTAGAATGGGAAGCTTATAAAACAGAAAGAAAAGAAGGGGTTAAAGGAACTTTTACAAAAATTAATTTATACGATACTCAAGAGAATTTAAAATTTCCTGAATCTTTAGTTGGTTCAAAATTCAGTATTGATGGATTGTCTGTTTCTTCGGGTGATGTTGCACGAGATGCAAATTTAAATTCATTCTTTTTTAAACGATTAGCCTCTCCAGAAATTACGGGAACTTTTGAAAAATTTGAGAATGGTAAAGCAACTATCAAAATTTCTTTAAATGGTAAAGAAGCTATTAAAGAATTTAACTATACTTTGAATGATAATGAGATTACTATAAAGGGATCTATTGATATTCTAAATGATTTTGATGCTCAAAAATCTTTTAAGGCCTTACATGGGGCTTGTTCTGATTTACACGAAGGAAAAACTTGGACTGACGTAAATTTGACTATTAAAATAGCAAAATAAGTTTTTGCATTTATTTGCTTTAATAAATGTGTATGCAAAAAAAAATCAACTAAATTTTAGTTGATTTTTTTTAATTTATTGAACAAATTCTTTGAGCTTATCAATTTTAGATTTAGCTTCATTTAGCTTGTTCTTGTATTCCTGATCATTATTGATTGAGGTATTTACAGAAAAATAAAACTTTATTTTAGGTTCGGTACCCGAAGGTCTGCAAGCCAATTTAGTTCCTTTGTCCGTATAAAAAATTAAAACATTGGATTTTGGTAAATCTAAATTTGTTTTTTCACCTGTATTAGGGTTTAAAGACGTCGAATTTTTATAGTCGTCCAATTGAACAACCTTCTCTCCTATTAATTCTTTAGGAGGATTAGTTCTAAACTGCTCCATCATAGAAGATATTTCCAATGCTCCGTCTTTTCCTTTTTTTACAATGGAAATTAATTCTTCGTAATAAAAACCAACTTTGTGATAAATTTCTAACAATATATTAAAAAGTGTTTTACCCTTATTTTTTGCTTCTTGGGCTACCTCACAAGCCAATAGTATTGATGATATAGAATCCTTATCTCTCACATAATCTCCTAACATAAAGCCAAAACTTTCTTCTCCTCCGCAGATAAATTGTTCTTGTCCTTCGGATTTTTTTATTAAATCAGCGATCCATTTAAAACCTGTAAGAACGGTTCTGCATTCAACTCCGTAAGCTTCGGCTAAACGATAAAAAATGTCTGAGGTTACTATGGTTGTACCAATAAATTGTTTACCATTAATCTTGACATTTTCCTTCCATTTTTTTAATACATAATCAGTAAGGATTGTATTGGCTTGGTTTCCGTTTAATAAAACCATTTTACCATCTAATCCACGAACGGCTATACCCAATCGATCTGCATCCGGATCAGTACCAAAAACGATATCAGCCCCTTGCTCTTCTGCATATTTTAAAGCTATTGAAAGAGCTTCAGGCTCTTCAGGATTGGGAGATTTTACAGTTGAAAAATTTCCATCTGGGTTTTGCTGTTCGGGTACTATAAATACATTTTCATACCCCGCTTGTTTAAGTACTTGGGGTAATACTTGAATTGATGTTCCATGCAAAGGTGTATAAACTATTTTTAAATCCTTTTTACCTGTTAGAAAGCTTGCATGTTTGGTTACTGTATCTATAAATTTTTGGTCTAAGTCCTCACTAAGGTAAGTTAATTTAGTATCATCTCCATTAAATTTTATTTCCGAATAGTCTACTTTCCGAACCTCCTGTATGATTGCTTCGTCTTCAGGAGGAACTATTTGTGCACCATCCTTACCATAAACCTTAAATCCGTTGTATTCCGGAGGATTGTGTGAAGCTGTTAAAACAATTCCTGCTTCGCAGTTTAATTCTCTTACAGCAAAAGATAATTCTGGAGTTGGTCTAAATTCCTTAAACAAGTAAACGTGTATCCCATTGGCTGTTAATACATCAGCAACAATTTTTGCAAAAACATCACTGTTATGTCTAACATCATAAGCAATAGCTACGCTAATTTTTTTTCCTAAATATTCTTTTACTAGATAATTCGCTAGTCCCTGCGTGGCTTGTCCATAAGTATAACGATTCAATCTGTTGGTTCCAACTCCCATGATTCCACGCATCCCACCAGTACCAAACTCTAAATCCTTGTAAAAGGCATCTTCAAGTTCTTCGGGATTATTCTCAATAAGATATTGAACTTCTTTTTGTACGTCTTTATCAAAAGGTTCTCTTAGCCAGCTTTTTGCTCTTTCTGAATAATTCATTTTAATTAGTTTATAAGAATGTATTACTTCCTGATGCTGTCAGAATTTATAAATTTTAACTCAGCCAAATCAATGGTTTTAATGTCTTTGGAAGGATTTCCTATTATGGAAAGTCTAGAGTTATTTGTAATTTTTCCCAAGAGCTTACTTTTCACATACAATTCAGCAGTGGCAACATTAGAAATATTTACATTGGCTTCAGATAATTCTAAAAATGGTGAGGTGAAATCACTTTCATCACTAGCGGTTAATATTAGCTTGTTACCCGTTCCTTGAATACTTGCTTTTGCTTTTCCACTTAAATCAACTTTTAAAACGTCTACAACTACATTGCTAGCAAGCAACTTTGCTGATTTAGAAAGATTTATATTTAATTGAGAAACTCTCAATTGTGAATTTATATCTACATTTATACTATCCGTAACATCAAAAGTTTCTATTTGAGGTCCATAGATATAAACATTGTATAAATCAGTTCCCTCCACTTTTTTAGATTCTGAAATGCTTAACTTACTCCCAGAAGTTTTAATTTTTAAATTGTCTAATAAATTTTTATAGGTTTCAACAATAATTCTAGGGTTTGTATTGTCATAAAGATATATTAACCTATAGTTTCCTTGAGCCTCAACTTCATTTATATTACTTATTTTTATTTCCTTTTCACCAGTCTCTCCTTCCCCTTTCACAGAAAAACTACAAGATACTAAACAAAGGCTATAAAGGGCTATAAATGAATAAAAAATAACTTTTTTCATACTTATATTATTATTTTATTTAATATTTAAATATTGAGTAACGATATAATCATCGGTACGCTTTCTTTTTAATTGAACAATAAGCTCTCCTAAAAAACCTGCAATAAACAATAGTGTTCCTAAAATCATCATTGTTAGTGCAATATAGAATAATGGATCATTAGTAACTAATTGTGCTGGAACTTTATTCCAAACTTTTATTAATTTATGAATTCCTAACCATGTAGTAGAAAGAAATCCAATTAAGAACATTAGCGTTCCCATAAAACCAAAAAAATGCATGGGACGGGAACCAAAACTGGACATGAACCAAACTGTAATTAAATCTAAGAATCCTCTTACAAAACGATTGGTTCCAAATTTAGATTTTCCGTACAACCGTGCTTGATGAGGAGCTTCTTTTTCAGTGATTTTAGTAAATCCTTCATTTTTAGCAAGAACCGGAATGTACCGGTGCATATCTCCATGTACATCTATGGATTTTACCACCTCTTTTTTGTAAGCTTTCAAACCGTTATTGAAATCATGAAGTTTAACTCCAGAAATCACTTGTGCTGCCCAGTTAAATAACTTAGAAGGAAGATTCTTGGTTAATACATTGTCGTATCTCTTTTTCTTCCAACCGGAAACTAAGTCATAACCATCTTCAACTATCAATTTCATTAATGCAGGAATTTCTTCAGGAAAATCTTGCAAATCAGCATCCATAGTAATTACTACTTCTCCCTGCACCATTTTAAAGGCAGCGTTTAATGCTTGGGATTTTCCGTAGTTTCTAGCAAATTTTATCCCTTTCACTTGTGGGTAATTTTGAGAAAATGTAGAAATTATTTCCCAAGAATTATCAGTACTCCCATCATCAACAAAAATTATTTCATAAGAAATATTTCTTTGAGAGCACACGGCTTGAATACGTTCAAGCAATTCATTTAAAGATTCTTCTTCATTAAGAAGAGGTATTACTACGGATAGTTGCATGCGGATTTCTTAATCTAAAAAACATGGACAAAAATACGGATATTATAAGGTAAAAGGTATATAACATCCCTAGAATAATTACAGTCATTCTTAAATTAAAAAAATATTTTTCTTCTGTAATCATCCAGTTTAAAAGTTTTTGGTATTGATGATATTTTTGAATATCTTCAGAAGATGGCTTAACAAGCATTGAAAATTCTTGATCTAATCCTTCTCTCCATGTAGTATATAATTGGTGACCAAATATTTCATTGGCTCCTTTATCTACGTAATTTAGAAATAACGATATAATTATAAATGAAACAGTCCCCCCAATAAACATGGTACTAAAAGAGGTTGTGAAACAATCTGCAAATGATAGTTTTTGAATTGATGTTTTTTTGTACAACAATATAACTGCTATAAGTGTATAAAGTGCTGGCAAAATAAAAAAGTTCACTCTTAAGCTAAGAATGTAATAGCTTTGTCCTATAAATAGAAAATAGACTAAGAAAAATAGAACTAGAGTTAGAAATCCTAATAAAACTCCGTAATGTACTGATGAATTTTTCATATAATTTGGGCAAAGTTAGTCTTTTTCGTCAATATAGACTTAATAATGATCTCTTACATACTCCAAAACCTTTTTCATTTCTACTTTTAATTGACTGGTAGGCACTTGAAAATTATTATTCATAAAACTAAATGTTAAAATTTTACCTGATTTTGTTTTCAAATAACCACTAAGGTTGTACACTTGCCCCATGGATCCTGTTTTAGCATATACATAAGGTGGATTTCCTGGATAACTATTTTTTAATGTTCCATTTACTCCTCCTACAGCAAATAAAGAGAGTAAACGTTCTGTTGGAATTTCCTCGTACAATTGATTTAAGACATAAACGAGATCTTTTGGGGAAAGATTATTATAACGTGAAAGACCTGAGCCATCTACCCATCGGGGCTTTTGTGGAAATTCATTTAAATAAGTTTTAAGTATATATTGAATGGTTGATTGTGAGTTTAACTTTTCAGAAATGTTTAAACTAGACATTAATAATATTTGTTCTGCGATAAAATTATCACTAACAAGCATCATCCTCTTAAACAACTCATCCGAAGGAATACTATAAAGAGTTTCTACTGTTCCTTTGGGAAAATTATTCGTTAAAAAAATTTTTTGGTTAGTTTCTTCTTCCAATAAATTTTTAATTAATTCCTTGGAAATTATAAAAGGAATCTGAATTTTTTTATTTCCTGCGTAGTAAAATATATTATTATTTAGATCTCTTACCGATTGTTTTTTTTGAAATAATACTTGGTTTGCAAAATATTTTGGAACAATTTTTTGAGATTGTAAGGTTACTAAATTCCCATAGATGGGAAAGGGAGATCTTTCAGGCGAATAATCCTCAACAAAGTCGTCCCAACTACATCCCGGAGCATAAGCTGTATCGTTCCAATTTTCTAGATACAGAGCTATGGGTAATTGTGAATTCTTCAAAAAATGGATGACTTTATTTTGTCTGAAATAAGATTCGAGTAAAGTAGGATCGCCAGTACCTTTAACATAAAGCGTATCGTTTTTCTTTAAATATTGTAAAGATGGAACTGAATCTGGCATTAATTTAAGGCCTGTATAAAGTGTTAATATTTTAACGTTGGAAGCCGGTATAAAATATTTGTTACTCTGGTAATTGTATAATTCAATTTTCTCTTGTGGATTGTATAATGAGAAACCCACCCACTGATTGGAGTAAAACTCTGAATTGAAATGATTATCTAAAAATGGATTTTGGGCGAATAGATGTAATGAACCTATCATCCATAAAAAAAAGATAATTTTATTTATTGACATATATGGTAAATATTATAGAATTTCTACCATATTAACGTATTCCTTTGGCTTTTATTAATCTATTTTTACCAGAAAGATCTTTTTTTAACTCAACAAAAATAAAATTTTTAGAAAATAATTCTTGGGTTTCCTCCGCCAAATCTTGATTAATTTCTACATAAACAGATCCGGAAGGTTTTAAATTTTTATAAGCGTAATCAATTATTGCTTGGTAAAAAATTAAAGGATTATTATCTGAGACAAATAAGGCTAGAGCAGGTTCATTTTGAACTACAGTATCCTCCATGGAATCTATTTCTGAATTTCTAATGTAGGGAGGATTGGAAACTATAACATCTAGATTGGGAATATCCTCCACCGTTGCATCCAACAGATCTCCAAAAATAAAATTAATATCAACTTGATTTAATTCTGCATTTTTTTTTGCTAATTCTACGGCTGAACTACTAACTTCTAAGGCTGAAACCTTAGAATGCTTTAAATTTTTTGCCAAAGCAATGGCAATACAACCACTCCCCGTGCATAAATCAATAATATTTATGGGGTCAAACTTTTGCTTATTTTCTTGAATCACCCAATCTACCAATTCCTCAGTTTCAGGCCTAGGTATTAATACATTGGGGTTTACTAATATTTTACAATCGTAAAATTCTGTATTTCCAACTATATATTGGTAAGGAACTCCCTGAGACAGTTGAAATAATGAATGTTGGAATAACAATGATTTTATTTCAGATTCTTCGTATAATTCATTTAAACCTAGTTGTAATATTGATTTTTTTTTATGAAGATATGCTTCTGCCAAAGTGTAAAAAATAGTATCTATTTCCTTTTGAGTATATCTTGATGAAAGTACTTCTATATATTCTTTTCTTATTTGTGCTAATGATTTCATTCTGAAAGCAATTAAATTTACTTTAAAATTACAGTTTTTTATATTAATAAAAATTTAATTATTTATAAAATACGTAATCCTTTATGTATTTCCCTCGGATTTAGATAACTGTACAATTTTTTTGGCTAGTATTTCAGTAGGATCAATGATTATGGCTTGTTTATACTTGTATTCTTTATAATTTTTAAACATTAATGGAAGCTCTGTACAACCCAGAACAATAACTTCAACATCTTTTTTAATAAGATAATCAATGGCTTTCAATAAATTTTCTTTACAAAGTCCTTCTGTAAATCCAGCTTTTACACCTTGGGCACCGTAGATGCTTTCCATTACAAACTCTTGATGTTCGTGGTCTGGAACAATTGCATTTAACTTAAATTTGTAGAATTCATTTGTATATACGTTCGTTTGTATAGTTCCTGTGGTGGCTAGTAATCCTACATTAACATTTTCTCCCCAATTTTCAAGAATGTATTTAGCCGTTTCAGTAATCATGTTTATAATTGGAATGTTTAGATGGGGTTGTATACTATCTACAAACGCATGAGCAGTGTTGCAAGGAATTGCAATAGCATTTGCTCCCTCTACTTCTAATCTTTTGCAAGTTGAAAACATTGAAATTGTAGGATCAGTGTCTTTATGAATTAAATGAGCCGTTCTGTCTGGAATTTGTGGATTCTGTTCTACAATCATTTTTATATGTTCTTGATCCTTGTAGGCAGGAGTGTTTTGTATTACTTTGTTCATAAAATCAACAGTTGCTGCCGGCCCAACTCCTCCTAAAATCCCCAATTTAAATGGTTTTAAAGGTTCAAGGCTTTCATTTTGCAGTGCATAATCTGCATAAATTTGATTTACGTCTAAAATTTGTATACCTCGTTTACGAATTTGATCAGCAATTAAAGAAATTTCAGTAATCAGCGGAATTACTAAGTCGCAACCATTGTCAATTAAATTCACACAACTCGAATAAATATTCTCTAAAGCTATTCCCTCTAAATATCCATTTTTTATTCCCAGCTTACTGTATATTGATTCCATTAATAAATTTTGATTTTCTGGGTATATTAATGTATAGTCCTGAAAATATTCCTTGGTTATCTTTAGGTCTTTAACATAATCCGATGAAAGTATACCAATTCTTGAACCTTTAGGAAATCTTTTTTTTACAAAATTTTTTAAAGCTTCAAATAGATTTACAATAGGAATGGAAATTTCTTTTTGCAATTCATTTATAAATGAATGACTGGCAAAACAAGGAATCAATATTTTAGTAAAATTTTTAGCTTCAAAATTTTTACATATAGAATAAGTGTAAAATTTTCTTGATTTAATATCTTTTTCTTGGTAAAGTGGCAGGTCCATTTGAGTGTAGGGTTTTTGCTCAAAACCAAAATGAAAGTTGGATTGATTTTTTAAAACCTGTTTATTTTTTAATAGTTTAAAAAATAAGTCGCCACCAGCCAAAGTTCCCAACCCTCCTATTACTGCTATTTTTTGCATAGAGAAAATTACTTCTTTATATCTATATTTCTTATTTCTAAATAGCATGAATTATGCCTGATTCAGTCTATAATTAAAATTTAGAATTACAATGAAGGTTTAATTACAGTTCAACAAAACTTTAAAATTTTATATATAATAAAATTCATACAGTCTGAATTATTTAATGTTTTTATATTAAAAAATTATATAACAATTATCAATTTATAAATTAATTACGATTTTATATAATTCTATATCAAAAATAATAATATACCACAATTATTATCTTATAAATATATTTATAAAATTATTAAAAACATTGTTAAAATTAATTTTTATTGATAAAAATTTAAAATAATAATTAAATTTGAGCATTAAAATCAAAAAATTAATTTAAAATGAAGAAATTATTTATTTTAGGATCTTTAGTTTTAACTTCACTTGTAGCTCAGGCTCAAGAGGGTTTAAAAGGTCGTTTATTTTTAGGTGGAAGCATTGGATATACTCATGACAAAGTTGGAGCTGCAGATATCAAATCTGATAATTTTAACGTTTCTCCTTTAATTGGGTATTTTATTACTCCAACCATTGCTGTAGGGGGGCAAATTGGTTATGAATATGGAAAAGTTACAACTCCTATAAGTACTCCATTCGGTACTTTTGATAGCGAAGTTAAAACTAACACTTTTGTTATTCAACCTTTAGCAAGAAAATATTGGGGAATTGGAGAAAAAGTTTATTTCTTTGGTCAATTAGACGTTCCTGTTAAATTAGGTAATACTAAAGTTGGAGATAGCAAAAGTAATTTCGTGGATTGGGGTGTAAATTTAAGACCTGGTTTTGATTTATTCTTAACTAAAAATTGGTCTGTTGAAACAACTGTTGGTCGTTTCGGTTATGGAACTCATAATCCAGACGGTGTTAAACATGATGACAACTCTGCTTTTGGTCTTAACTTCAATGACGTGAATTTTGGAGTAAAATATGTTTTCTAAATTACTAAATATTTTTTTAAAGAGAGGATTATTTAATCCTCTCTTTTTGTTTAAAAAATCTTTGGATTATATTTTTCCGGATATTTAGCCATCTCTGGTTTATAAAAATTTTCAATTTCACTGAAAATTTCTTGAATAGAGTTGTTCTCTACACCAATAATTTTACTAATTCCTGCTTCTTTATTCTTATAGTCGGCATAAGCCAATACAATTGGTACTTGTGCTTCTAGAGCAATATAGTAAAAACCTTTTTTCCATTTTTCAGACCAAGACCGAGTCGCTTCTGGAGTATTAATTAATGCCATTGATTTAGATTCTTTAATTAACTTAGCAGAATACTCAACCAAATTATTCCTACTTTTTCTATTTACGCCCAAACAACCTAAACTTTTAAATATAAATCCATACCAAGGTTTAGTATAATCGTCTTTAATCATAATTTTATAAGGAACTCCTAAAGACCAAAAACAGGCAATACAATAGTAAAAATCCCAATTGGAGGTATGAGGTGCACATACCAATACACATTTTTTAATTTTCTCTAAGGGAATAGATAATGTAAACTTCCATCCCATAATTCCTAGCATTAACTTTCCTATAATTTTTCTCAATGTAGCTTAATTTAATTACACAAAAAAAGCTCAGTTAAAACCTATTATAGGAATTAATTGAACTTAAATTTTAATTTTATATAGAATCAACCAAAAATATCAAAAACAATATTCATAGCTTCTAAGACCATTTTAAAAAGCATCTGCATCATAATACGAATAACTTATAAACTTCAAACAAGGCAAAAGTAAGATATTTAATTTTAACTATCACATATTCTATCTATGAAATTAAAGTACTAGCTTTGTATATCTATATTTTTATTTATGAATCCTGCAATTTCGGTTGTGATGGCTGCTTATAACGCCGAAACATATATATCTACCTCAATTCAATCTATTTTAAACCAAAGTTTTCAAAATTTTGAATTTATAATTATTAACGATGGCTCTACGGACAAAACAAAATCTATACTTGAAGAATTTGCTAAAAAAGACCCTAGAATACAAGTTATTCATAATAATTGCAATCAGTTTGTAATTAAATCCAGAAACATTGGGCTTAAAATAGCCAAAGGAAAATACATTGCAATCTTGGACTCAGACGATAATGCCCTACCCTGCCGTTTAGAAACTCAATGGAATTATCTTGAAGAGAACCCAGAAGTATTTCTCTTAGGAAGCAGCGCAAAAATTATCGATGAAAATGGAATTCATGTAGGAAATTATAATGCTGTGACTAATTATCCTGACATCCAAAAGGATATTTTAAACCATAATTTATTTTATCATTCGTCTATAATGTTCAGAAATGAACATTTACAGTACAGAGAAAAAATGTTATATTGCGAAGATTACGATTTCATCCTCATGTTATTATCTAACCAAAAAGTCGTTATTAATCTCCCACAATCACTAATTGAATATAGAAGTACGACTAACTCCTTATCTAAAAGTAAAAACTATTTGGTTCATTGGATGTTTTTAAATCTGGCAAAACAATTTTACTTGGAAAGATTAAATTATAAGGGTCAAGATTCCTACGATTCCTTACAGCCAGAAACTTTTACTAATCTGTTGGACATAGATTACCCTATTTCAAAAAAATATTTAGAAATGGCTTTAAAAATAGCCTTTTATGAAGCAAATATTGATCATTTGCAAATACTTCTAAATAAATATAGGAAAAATAAATTTCCTGTTACAAATAAATACTTATTTTATAAGGTATTAAGTTGTAACCATTTTTTGTTTACGATTATTCACCAAATTTATAATAAACTGTAATTGTTTTATTTAATCACATGGATATATTAATCAAATCTTTTAACCGACCATTTTATCTAGATCGTTGTATACAAAGTATATATTTAAACGTAAAGGGGGACTTTAATTTAAAAGTTCTTGACGATGGAACTCCTAAAAAATACCTAGAGAAAATCCAAAACAAATACCCAAAGGTTAAAGTTTTTACTTCTAAAAATTATCAGGAAAAAACTAAAGCAATTGAAGAAAATTTAAACTCAGGGAAAGATATCAACGGCTTTAAAATTCCCACTGATTTATGGATAGATACAGTAAAAAATTGTTCCCAGTATTTTTTTATTACTGAAGATGATGTTTGGTTCACTCGTGAAATAGATTTAAATTCATTAGAGCAGTCAATGCAATTGGAAAAAATTTACTTGCTTAAGTTGGGTTGGTTAGGCAATACTAATTATAAGAATAATTGTATAACCAAACCTTTAAATTCTGAGATTATTGCTACAAAGCCCCAACTGTTTTTTGGACCAAACTTTATTATGAAGTCTCTTTTTAAAAATAAGCTTAAATGCTTTAGTCTATTGTATAGGTTGGGTTGTGTAGATCATAATACTATTGGTAAATATTGGATTTTAAATTCTATACTTATGGGGATTTATCATCGTGATTATTGGTTAAGTATATGGCAAGATGCAAACGGACGAGTTAACGAGATTCATCAACTTATAAACGCTACTAATTTTTATAGAAGAAATAAAAAAAATGAAAACTTCATTGCTCATCTCAATGAAGAAGCGCTAAAAACTACTTTTATTTCTTCTGCTACCAATTCCTATCATAAATACGACGTAGATTTTGATGTTAACCGTTTCAATTATATTTTAAATGAAAGTTGGTATAATGATAAATTCAATAGTTTTGAGAACTACCCTAAAGATTTTTCCTCTGAAATAATCTCTAATCTACTTCTTGAGGCTAATCATCCCAAAGCTAGATTTGCTGAATGGAAAAAATGGTCGGACTTATTTAAAGCTCAATACAAAAAGCAAGGTTGTGAAATAGATTAGACATTCTTTACATGCTTAAAATATAGATGTAGAATTAAATAGTAATTGTTTAATTGAAAATCAATATTCTTTAATTAAGTATATTACATGATATAGCAGAGAAGAGTAAAATTTAGTATTACTTTTTACTGTGATAATTTGGTCTAATTTAGATTTTAAGCTAAATATCCAAAGATATGAAAACAACAAACCATTTCAAAAATAAGATAAAATCACTTTTCAATTAACATGCCGAGATTGATTTACTTTTTTCTTTCCGCTATCTCTCTAAACGTAGAAAATTTGAAAATTGGTTATCCTAAATCCTATAGCAAGCGAAAAAAAGCAATTGCAATGGTTTTCACGATGATGATATATTTTGCAAAACGATAAATGCATAAATAACAGTAAACCAATTTGTATTATTAATAGCTGATAAAAAAGAACAGGAATGGAAAGATCCCATGCAAAAGACAAAAGACAGAGCCTATCGTGAAATGACTTAGCCAACTAAGAAAGCTAAAAGAGTATCGTGAAATTCATAATTAATTCTTTTTGATTTTTATAATATCGACTTACATATCCAAAGAATAAACTCCAAAAATAAGTGGTAGAAGCAAATCAAAGTTTGTCAAAAACTTACTGAAGCACAACTAAAATGAAGATGTAACCACATTTCCTAATATGCTGGATGTAAAACAAAAAAAGGAATCGTTACTTGTATCAAGTATGGTTACTGATGAGAGGATATAGGTATGTTAGCTAAATCCCTTTCAGATGGATTCGGAGTATCAGTTGGAGAAAATTAAATGTTTATATACCAGTAACTGGAAGAATTAAGTCGTAAATTATAGATCGAGGGCCGTGAGAAATTTTTGTCGCAACCTATACATATTATCTTACATCTAAATTGGAAAAATTGATTAAAAGCCATGTGATGCCTATTAAAAAAATGCAGAGTTATATATGAGCTGTTTATTATTTTATCTTTTCTCAAGAATAAATAACAATAATCGATATACATCACAACATATGACTTTATATTAAATATATTTTATTTCATTGTGAAACTTATATAATTATTTTTGTATTTAAATTATCCAGATTCTTAATAGTATATGTTGAATTCAAAAAATGGAACATTATAAAAAAATCACTAAATATTGGAGAGATTCCCTCGTTGACAAACAGTTTTCTAAAGGAAAATATAAGTTATCTGATCTAGCAAAAAAATTTTTGTTAAATAATAGAAATAGTTTCTTTAGAATTAACAGTAAAAATATACTACAAAGTTTATTTTTGTTTGAGGATGGTACAATTGATACTTTATATGTTCCCTTCTCTTTTAAGAAAGTTACAAGTCACAGCAAACATGAAAAAGATTATTGTCCAGAAGTAATTTTTCCTATAATTTTCAAAGTTCAGGTTTCAGAAAATGGTTTTATTTATCCCACAGGGAATCCAATTATTCCAAGAGACTTATTACTTCCTTTAGATAAAGAAGATTTCTATATTGGTAATATGGATGATTACGATCTCTTT
Source organism: Apibacter muscae (assembly GCF_007845595.1). NCBI lineage: Bacteria > Pseudomonadati > Bacteroidota > Flavobacteriia > Flavobacteriales > Weeksellaceae > Apibacter > Apibacter muscae. The sequence goes on along the minus strand of NZ_SELI01000023.1, from coordinate 11,629 downwards.
ACCACACAATACAATGTTCCCTCATTTGAATTTGAAGAAAATTCTGAATGGGAAGAATATTTTTCGAAAAATATAGAATCCGAGTACCGAGAAGGATTAATCAGTTGCTTATTTGAACAAAATCTTATTGATTCAGACCAATCAAAGGAAGATTTTAAAAAGTTTATCAAATCTCTATCTAAAAGTAAAGCAAGTAAAAAAGAGTTTACAAGTATTTTTAATAGATATAATGAAGATTGGGATATACTTATTGAAGATAAATTAGCTAACGATAAGGAATTTAACAAATCCATTGAATCATACCTTACAAAATGGCATGAATACTTTAAATATGTTGAAAGACTATTAGATAAGGTTATTACTTCTAATGAGATACTCGAAGGCTATGAGAAGATAGTTTCTGCTTATTTTACAAATGGGGAATTAGATATTTCTTCAAAAATTACGGCAGTTTATGAAGACCTATATACTCGCAAAGAAGAGTTGCAATTGAATCTTTTACGAAATTATACAACCATTGTGCAAGAAAATGAAACTTCGATAATTAATTCAGATACCTTTTTTTCAAAACGGTTAGGACATAACAATGATAAATATCCTTTAACCGACGCACAGAGAACTGCTGTTTCTGCATTATTGGATGAAAAAAATGGAGAAATATTAGCTGTAAATGGGCCTCCTGGAACAGGGAAAACAACTATGCTTCTTTCTATTGTAGCCTGTTTATGGGTAGAAAGTGCTATCAAGGCAAGTGAGCCTCCAGTAATAATTGCAAACTCCACTAATAATCAGGCTGTAACAAATATAATAGATTCGTTTGCTAAAGATTTTTCGACTGGCAAAGGAGATTTTTCAGGCAGATGGATGGATGGCATAAATAGTTTTGGTAGTTATTTCGTATCCAGTATGCGAGGGTTAAATGCGAGAGAAAAGGGTTATTTGACAGAGGAGGTTGTAAAAGAGATGGAAACTGAGGGATTTTATGTAACTGCAAAAAAATCTTTTTTAGAGAAATCCAAGAAAGCCTTTAACCTTAGAGAGATAACAGTTGAAGAATCTGTAAATAAACTACACAGTCTATTGCTAGAAAAAAAATCTTTACTGAGTAACATTGAAGAAGCATATCGAAATTATCACAATTTTGGTAAAGAATTTAGCATACTTTTAAATATAGATTACAAAAACGAAGAGGAAATAACTGTACTTGGAAAAACGCTAAATCAAGACAAAAAGGAGATTGAAGTTATTGAAAACAAATGGGAAAAATATTTGGCTTCGGAAAGTATATTTCTATCCTTATTCTCATTCCTTCCTTTCGTCAAACAAAAACGTAATTATAAAGCGAAGGTTTTTGCAAATGAGAACAATTTCAAACACCATCTACAAATAGAGGATATGGATGTCAATATATTACAGTCTAATATACAAAGTAAGAAAGAACACATCTATGCTAATATTGAAAAATTCAAAAAGTTTACTGAGGTTTGGAATAATTGTAAAATTGTTCTAAATAAGTTAGATAATGATATATGCCCTAATTTGAATTTTATAGAAATCGATAAAAAAGCGGATACCAAAATAAGATTTGAAATGTTCCTTATCGCAACCCATTATTGGGAAGGGCGCTGGTTATTGGAGATGGAGAAAATGATTGATAAAGGGCATTTGAAAAACATTGATTGGAAATATAAGAATATACGGGAGAATAATTGGAAAAGAAGAATGAAAATTACGCCATGTGCTGTAATGACTTCATATATGTTGCCTAGTTATTTTTCCTTTTCAAGAAAGATTCATGATAATCTGATAAAGGAAGATTATCTTTATGATTTTATTGATCTATTGATAATTGATGAAGCTGGTCAGGTTTCTCCCGAAGTTGCGGGTGCCGGATTTTCTTTAGCAAATAAAGCTTTAGTTATTGGTGATACTTTGCAGATTCCCCCGATAAGCAAACTTACCAAGAGCATTGATATAGGTAATCTACATAAAGTAAACTTGATTTCTAAAGACTTAAAAGTAGACGAAATTGATAAGACCTACAAAAAACTGCAAAGGGTAGGGATTGCTTCAGATGGAGGAAGCGTGATGAAAATCTCTCAGAATAGATCCAAATATTATCCTGAAAAGAAGTTAGAAAGGGGTTTATATCTATACGAACATAGAAGATGTTATGATAGCATAATAAGATTCTGCAACGAACTTTGTTATAAAGGTATTCTTAAACCTATGCGAGGTGATGCTCCTGACAACGCGCTCCTCCCTTCAATGGGATATCTGAATATTGAAGGGAAATGTCTGAATGCTCATGGAAGTAAAAAGAACGAACTTGAAGCCAAAATAATAGCAGGCTGGATTATCAGCAATTATAAAAATCTGAGAGAAGCATATAATGGTAAAGAAATCAAAGATATTATTGCCGTTGTAACCCCATTCAGGGAACAATCTTATAGAATAGCCGAATATTTAAGATCGCCTAAAGACAAAAGTCTTAAAGATGAACTTTCTCTAATCACAGTGGGAACAGTTCATTCTCTACAAGGAGCAGAAAGAGAAGTTATATTATTTTCACCCACCTATTCGAGGGATAATAAAGGCGGATTTATAGATAATGACAGAAGCATGCTTAATGTTGCTGTATCTCGAGCAAAAGACAGCTTCTTAGTTTTTGGCGATATGTCATTATTTAATAGAGAATCTGTATCTCCAACAGGGATATTGTCAAAATACCTTTTGGAGAGTGAAAATAACGAATTATCATATATTCATCAATATTCCAAACTGTTTGTAAGAGAAGATTTAATTTCCAAAAAACATGCCTTGGAGATACTAACAAACTATGAAGAGCACGATGTATTCTTGAAAAAGATATTTAGCGAAGCCACTCAAAGAATTATTATTATCTCTCCTTGGCTTATTTACTCTACCATTGAAGAAAATGGATATGACCAACTCTTATTAAATAAGAGTATAAAAGTAACGATCTATGTTGATGAAAAATTTAATACTCACACGCAAAATAAATTAGATAAAGAAAAAGAGCATGTCTTTCATTCAACTATAAATAAGTTAAATGAGTTAGGGGTTGAGGTTAAGGTTGTGAATAATATTCACAGCAAAATCGTGATAAAAGACGATGACTGCTTGTGCATTGGTTCCTTTAATTGGTTTAGTGCTCAAAGAGGTGGTAAATATGCAAATACAGAACATTCTATTGCCTATTATGGAGAGAATACGAAGGATGAAATTGATAGTATATTGAAAGAATTGAATTAATTAAATCTAATAGACTAGAAAATAACTGATACTGAAATAACAATATCAATAAATATAAAGACAGACATAGGCGTTATTTATCTAGCAATTAATTAGATAAGTTCGAAAAAAAAATTCCGGAAAAGAAATCTTTATAAACTCATATTTATATTCATAGGCTTAAAGATAAACTTATTTTAGAATTTTTTAAACCTACTTTTTTTGTAAATAGGTTAAATGAAATATATGATTTTAAGATTTCTAAATTAAAAAAATTAACAAGAACTCTTTTAGTTACTACTGAGAAAATTAACAATCACCTTAAACAATTAATCTTTACTAACAAGAAGTAATTTCCTCACTATCGGGGAGCGAACGATCTAGTTTTGTTTCAATCTTTGTCATTATAAAATAATATTTAAATGACAAAGAATAATAGAGACCATTCAATTTATTCATACCACACCGGAAGAATTAAACACTCTTATATGCAAAAGCGTGAAAGAGCAATGAGTATAACCAAAAATACAATTTCAACCTAAAGAGCCTAGCGAGTGATTCACTCGTAAACAAGTAGACAAATAGCTAAAGATTTACAAATAGAACGGACTAATATTACTCTCGTATCTTAAAAGATTGGGAACCACTATATTTAGTAGAAGTAATATATGTAGATAGATGCATTAGTACCCTAAGATTAGTAAATTCCTCGGAATTAAAGAAAGTAATATTATTATAGAACAAAGAAAGTATTATAAAAAAGTTTTAGATAATTATTTTGATAAATATTCTAAAACTTACATGCAAGAATAAAAAAAGAAATTACACAAACACTTAACTTATTAATAAAATAGCCACCACTTAATTTTATATTGTTTGGCTTACTTATTTAAACTACATTCGCTTATAAAATTTACGTATATGGACTTAGATTTAATTCAAAAAGGAATTAAAGAAAACCTCATCAAACTAGATGAAGAAAACCATTCAATAACCTATATACAACCCAATAAAAAAAGAAATTTTTCTAATCCGGAAGAAAAGGTACAAGCCGAAGCCTATTTAAAACTTATTTTAAATTATGGTTATAAACCCGAACGAATTAAACTCTTCGTTTCGGTTACCATGGGTTCAGGAACTAAAGAAGCAGATATTATAGTTTATAACGATGACGATTGCGAAGAGCCATATATCTTAGTAGAATGCAAAAAAGAAGACGTAAGTGAGCCGGAATTTGCTCAGGCAATCAATCAAGCGTATAGCTATGCCTATGCCTTACCTAACGATGTAAAATTTATCTGGGTTACTTCAGGCTTAAAAAATGAATATTTTGAAGTAAATAAACAAAAAGACAGTAAAATAAGCCATCCCGATATTCCTCAATTCGGAGTAAAAAAACTGGCTAATTACAAATTTGTTTATAAAGCAGATACCTTACATTCAGAAGCGGGAAAACAAAAATTTTCAGATATTAAAATAGTTTCCGAAGAAGAACTTACCAGACAATTTAAAAAAGCCCACGATGCCCTTTGGGGAGGAGGACATTTAAACCCTTCGGAAGCTTTTGATGAGTTAGACAAACTTATTTTCTGTAAAATATGGGACGAACGCAAAGCCCGAAAACCAGGTGATCCTTACGACTTTCAGATTATAACAGTTGAAAAAGAGGAAATAAAAAACTTTAAAAAACTCTCTGAAAAAGAATTAGAAAATGCCATTCGTATTGAAGAAAATAGTCGCTTAGCCGAGAGAATTAAAAGCCTATACGGAGAAGGAAGAGTAAAAGACCCTGAAGTTTTTAGAGATGATATACGTCTAACCCACGAACGCATAAGAACCGTTGTGGCTTATCTACAAGAAATAAATTTAGGAGAAACCGATTTAGATAGTAAAGGAAGAGCTTTTGAAACCTTTATGGGTTCCTTTTTTAGAGGAAATTTTGGGCAGTATTTTACCCCCCGCCCCATTGTAAAATTTATTACCGATGTTTTACCCATTACCCACGAATCTTTAGTTTTAGATACCTCTTGCGGTAGTGGTGGGTTTCTATTGTATGCCTTAAACAAAGTAAGAAACCAAGCAACCGAATTTTATCCAGAATATGAAACCAATCCGTCTGACAATACCAAACACTATAAACATTGGCACGACTTTGCAGAAAAAAACCTTTATGGAATAGAAATAAACGAGCAAATTTCCAGAGCTGCCAAAATGAATATGATTATTCATGACGACGGGCATACCAACGTTATTACCTCCGATGGTTTATTATTGCCTGAAGAAATTGAAAAAAATACAAAAAACAGAGGGTTTACCTACAACCGTTTCGATTTTATTATTACCAATCCACCTTTTGGTAGTACCGTACGACAAACTGAAAAAGCCTACCTAAAAGAATACAAATTAGGAAAAAAGGAAGCAGATTGGCTGGCGGTAGTAGAAAAGCCAGAAACAAACAGAGAAAACCAAAGCACCGAAGTATTATTTATAGAACAAAACTATAAATTTTTAAAAGAGGGCGGATATTTAGCCATTGTTATACCCGACGGAATTTTAACCAATAGCAGTTTACAATATGTACGAGATTCTATAGAAGAAATGTTTCGTATTGTAGCCGTTGTTTCTATGCCGCAAACTGCTTTTACAGCTACCGGAGCAGGGGTAAAAAGCTCTGTGTTATTTCTAAAAAAACATACCCAAGAAACTACCGAGAAAATAAAAGAAATAAAAACTACTTCTCAGTTTGGTTTATTATCTGCTTACGGATATAAAGAAAAAGCAGCTCTTTACGAAAAAGAAAAAAAACAGGAAATAAAAAATTTAGAAAAAGAATACAAAGAAAAATATCCAGATTTAGATAAAAAGGCTTTCAACGAATTAATAAAAGACGAAAAAACCGAAATTCAGAATACCTACACCGAAAAGATAAATCATTTAAAAGAAGAATTGCAAGAAGCTTTTACCAAAGAGAAACAAATCAAATTACCCGATTATCCTATTTTTATGGCAATCGCTGAAGATATTGGGTACGATGCCACTGGGAAACCTACCAACAACAACGAACTGGATATTATTGGAAATGAACTTACTAAATTTATTAATTCTATACAGTAATGGAAACATACAAAGTCCCTTCGCATATAGACCCTGATAAAATATTTTTAGTGAACCGTTCGGAGTTGATGAATAGATTGGATCCTATTTACTATAATTCTGATTTGGCTAAATTGAATATTAGTAAATATCAATCTGTTACTATAAATTCAATTGCAATTTCTCTTAAATCTGGTACGGGTGCAGGTAAGCAAGACCAAACAGATAAAAAAAGAGGTATTATCCAAATTAGACCTACGAATATTGATGAGAATGGATTTCTGAAATATAATAAAAATATTTACATTCCAGATAATAGTTCGTTAGAAAAAGTAGAAATTAATGATATTTTATTTAATAATACTAATAGTCAGGAATTAGTTGGAAAAACAGCTGTTTTAAAAGAAAAAAAAGAATTGCTTTATTCCAATCATATTACTAAAATAAGAGTAAATTTAACTAAAGTTATCCCTGATTATCTTTGGATTATTTTAAATCTTTATCAAAAAAATAAAATTTTTTATTCTATTTGCACGAATTGGAATAATCAATCGGGTGTAGGGTTGGAGCTTTTAAAATCTTTAAAAATCCCCCTCCCTCCTCTTGAAATACAACAGCAAATTGTAGATTTATACCAAGAAGCCTACCAACAAAAACAACAAAAAGAAGCAGAAGCTAAAACATTACTAGAAAGTATAGATACTTATTTACTCCATGAATTAGGGATAACCTTACCCCAAAAAGACAATTCTTTACAAAACCGTATTTTTACTACTCCGTTTAGTGAAGTTTCAGGAGGAAGATTAGAACCTAAATATTATACCCAAATTTATATTGAAAATGAGCATAATCTTTATAATTCTAAATATTCATTAATTTCAGTTAGTAAAATAACATCAATTGTAAGTGATGGTACTCACTTTACACCAAAATACGTTGATGAGGGAATAAAATTTATAAGTGTAAAAGATGTTCGTAAATCAACAATTGATTTAAATAACTCAAAATATATAACAGAAGAAGAAGCAAATTCCCTGGATAAAAGATGTAAACCTCAATTTGGAGATATTTTATTAACAAAAGTAGGCACAATCGGACTTGCTGCTGTAGTCCAAACAAAAGAAAGATTTCAAATATTTGTGAGTTTAGCTTTATTACGTCCTAAACATAATATTGTATTTCCAGAATATTTAGAAATTATTTTAAATTCAGAATGTACATATCTTCAATATGATCGTATAGTAAAAGGAGCAGGGGTTCCAGATTTACATTTAGAAGACATTAGAAAAATTAAAATCCCACTTCCACCCATCGAAAAACAAAACGAGATAGCCGAACATATACAAGGCATTCGGGCGCAAGCGAAAGAACTGCAGGAACAAGCCCAAAAAATATTGGAAGAAGCCAAACAAGAAGTAGAAAAAATGATTTTAGGGGAATAAATTTTGAATCAAATAATATGTTACTATTTACCCAAGACAAAAAACAACTTACAAAACTAAAAGAAAAAGCTTTTAAATTGGAAAAAGATATAAAAACTTTGTTTGAAGCCAATTTAGAAAAAATTTTAGGATTACAATTTATTAAATCGGAATTTAAAATTAAAAGCAGTTTTATAGATACTTTGGCTTATGATAAGGAAACCAAAGCCTTTGTTATTATAGAATACAAAAGAGGTAAAAATGATGGCATGGTAGACCAGGGTATTTCTTACCTAAATTTAATGCTGGAAAATAAGGCAGATTTTATTGTAGAATACAACGAAACACAGCCCGAACCGCTGAAAAGAAACGAAATAGAATGGACCCAAAGCCGGGTTATTTTTGTATCTCCCCACTTTAATGACTACCAAAAGCAGTCTTCCAATTTTAAAGATTTAGGGATTGAACTTTGGGAAATTAAACAATACGAAAATGGATTAATCATACTAAACCCGATAAAAAAATCAAAATCGGCCCCTAGTATTAAGCAAATTCAGAATAACGAAAATTCTGAAATAAGCAAAGTAGCCCAGCAAATCATTGTTTATACCGAAGAAGACCATTTACAAAGCAAACCAGAGGAAATAAAAGAATTGTACGAAACTTACAAAAATGCCATTTTAAATCTTCCTGCCAGTATAGAATTAGAACCTAAAAAGCTATACCTTGCATTTAAGGAAAATAAAACCAATATAGCCGACATAGTAATTCTAAAAAAAGGTTTAAAACTATTTATTAATAAGAAAAAAGGAGAGTTAGACGATCCTAAACACCTCATGAAAGATATTTCTAGCATAGGCCATTGGGGCAATGGTGATTATGAATTAGTGGTTAATGATACGAAGAATATAGAATATATTATGAGCTTGATTAAGCAAACCCTAAGCAATTATTCATTATAAATCTTCACTATTTAAAACCTTATCCAGAAACTCAAACTCAATATGTGGGAGAAGGTTTTTAGCCATTTCCAACAAGTTGTAAATATCCATCCGTAGTTCCTGTTCTTGTTCCTTTGTAGGTGCTTTGTTTTCCAGAGAAAATAGATGGGTTTGACAAGTGTTAAGCAATGAAAGAATTATAAAACCCAACTGTTTATAACTACTAGCACCTGTATTCATAAAACGAAAAACCCGATCCTTTTTTAATTCTTCTATCCAGTTTTGTATATCCGTATTAGGTTCTTTATTCATTTTTAGTATATTAATAGAAACAAAATAACTCCAAATAAATAAGATAAAATATTCTGTAAGGGAAAATAAAATTCATAAAATAAGAATCTATTATTTTATCGTATGATTTCCTATTTTTGCAAAGCACAAAAGAAAAGAAAATTCATGAATACACGTATAGAACCTAAAAAAGTACACCAAGGAAAAAACATAAAAAGGCTACGGGAAATGTTAGGGGTAAAACAAGATACTTTAGCTACAGAATTAAACATTACCCAGGCTACAATGTCTAAACTTGAGGCAAAGGAAGAAATAGATAAAAACACACTAGAAAAAGTAGCTCAAATACTTAAAATTCCGGTAGAAGCCATTGAAAATTTTAACGACGAAGGAGCTTTAAATTTTGTTGCAAATACTTTTCATAGTCAAGATTTACATGATACTTCAGTAGGTTTTACTTTCAATTTCAATCCCATAGATAAAATAGTGGAATTGTATTCAGAAAAAGAAGCACTTTATGAAAGAATGATTAAAGAAAAAAATGAGCTGATAGAGAAGCTACTGAGTAAGTAACTTTGAAATTAGAAAAAAAGAGAATATTATCCTCGGATCTATCCAATCTAAAAATAGTAAACCATTATCTATTTTTATTGAGACTGGAAAACCTTCAATGGTCATGATTTATGCAATAGATACGTTACAACAAATAAAAAATCAATCTGACTAACCCCTTGTATATAGGGCTAAAGAAAGTAAATAATTATACAATTCCCCAAAAACCAATTTAAAGCACTGATTAACGACTAATTGTTTTTTTATAATCTTTTGTATCATTATAGGAAGATTGTAAAAAAAACTATACGGAGAAACTCACTAATAAAGAAAGAATACTAAAAAAATAGATCTAGCAGAAAGTTACCCAAATGGATACTTATGAAAAATTTCTGTATTTATATTTTTAAATTTATTGGTACTTACTGAACCAATCAATTAGCTTTTTGGCTTATTAAAAAGAAGAAAATATATCGGCAAAACGAATCTATGTGGAAGATAATTAAAATAAAAAAGCAACTAATCACTGTGTAATTAATTGCTTTTAAACTTAGTAGCGGGAACAGGACTCGAACCTGTGATATTAAAATGTATATTGTTAATGAGTTATATTTGATATAATATTATGTATGCCTAATTTGATGCCTTTTACTCTAAAATTTATTCTAGAAGATTAGAATATATTTTTTCTAAACATACGAAATTTCCATATATCAATATTAATGAGTTTTTCTTTTTATATATCAAGTAGTATTTTAGATTTTTATTTACTTTATATTTTAAAGGTAACATATATAGAGGAAAACCATATTTACTATTTAAAGCAACCTTTAATTCCTCAAGTTTATTTATATTCCAATTAAAAAAAGTTAAGATCACCATTTCTAATCTATCTAAATTAAAAATAAGTTCAGTTTTATCTGTAGAATAATTCATAAAATAATTAAACTCTTTTCCTCTGTATAAGTAACTATCATATCCTTTAAATCTATCTTGTATAGGTTCTAAATCAAATTCCCAATTCTCATACTGCATTCCTAATTGAAAAGGTATATTTATTTGTTTCATTGTTTCAACTTTTATACATAAAAAAACCACCTGTTTAAAAGTGGTTATAATTCATTTAAATTTATAATTATAAAGTTATGGTAATAAGGCAATTCCATATCCCCCTGTATATGTAAATGAATCTAAATATAAGAGTCTAACTTCTCCATCTTCATATTTTACAAAATAATATTCCTCTCCTTTTTCATCTAAAAGTTTCATATACTGAAATTCAATTCTATCTTTTGTATTTCCTTTTTCAACTTTAGAAACACGATAGTAGTTTTTATTATTACCATTGGCAAAATAGATTTTAATATTATTGTTTTCCCCATAATTAAAAATTATTGTTACATTCCCTTTTTGAATAATTCCTAGTTCTCCATCTTTTATAGTAGAAAATCTTGTAAAATTCTCTGTAAATTGTCTTATTTCCTGTGCATTTATGAGGAATGAATTTAATAGTAAGAATAAAATGCTTATTTGTTTCATAAATTTTATTTTAAATTATTATTCTGCTATATCACTCATTCCTATAGTAAATAGTATAAAACCAAGAATAATGCATATACTTCCAATAATTTTCAAAGTATTCTTATTAAAAATCATATCAGAAGGATAAAATATGAATCCAATGAAAGGAATTACATAAAATGCTAATCCTAAATTTAAGATTATAGCTATAAGCCAATTTATTTCTAATCCTTCTATTAAAGGAAATAAAGAGAATAGAAAACTACTTAGAAAGTAAAGAATAACACTCAAAGATATTTCAGAAAGATTTCCATTGTATTGATTATAAATTAGAGCCTTATCAGGATTATATTTCTCCATTCTTTGAAATCTTCTAATAGTATCTTTATAAAGTGTTAAAGGAAGGTGAAATGTAATTACAGAAAGTATACATAGTATTTTCATTATTAATATTTTTAAATTATTATTTCGATATTGTCATATATGGCATTTAATTTAACAAATATAAGAAGCAACTTTGACTTGTCAAATAAGTCAAGTTGGAAAAAGATAAAA